>NZ_JBHVPZ010000007.1:0-260462 GCF_042887135.1 Kitasatospora sp. NPDC057965 | reverse complement strand
GGATTTTGGGGGGTCTGCCCCCGGGCCCCGGCGCCGCGGGGGGTTGGGGGCCCCCCCCCCCCGCCCGGGGGGCGGGGGGGGGGCCCCCCGCGGGCCCCCCGGGCACGGGCGTCGGCCGCGAGGCCGCTGAGCAGGGCCAGCATCCAGTACTCGGCGGTCACCACCAGGGTCGGAAAGCCCGGCGCGGCCTTGAAGTCCCCCCGCATCCGCCCGTTCCCTCCGACTTTCCGATCGGCGCCGGACCCCCCGAGCGCCGTGGTGATCCTGTCAGGAGGAAAGCGTCCGCACACTGCCAGGACCTGGCAATCTTGTCGGTGTTTTGACACCGGAAAACATCCGGAAACCAGACGCAACGCGGGGCCCGCTGAAACGTTCAAGATGAACGGCCGCGGTCACAGCGACCGGTTCGGCCAGTCGAGCAGACGCGCGCCCATCACGGCGGTCTCCAGGGTGTAGCGGTGCAGCGCGTCGGCCGGGTCGTAGCCGGTGAGGTCGCGGATGCGCTCCAGCCGGTAGCCGAGCGCGCGCACGCTCAGGCCGAGCCTCCGGGCGGTCTCGGCGTTCACGTACCCGGCCTCCGCCTGGACGGTGATGGTCTCCAGCAGCGGGCGGGCGCCGCCGCGCGCGGAGGTGAGCGGGCCGAGCACGGTGCGCACCAGGTCGGCCATCGCGGAGCGGTCCCGCATCAGCACCGGGAAGACCAGCAGCTCCTCGGCGCGCAGCCGCTGCGCCGGCAACTCCAGCCGCTGCGCGTACTCCAGCGCGCCGAGCGCCTCCTCGTAGCTGCGGACGATGCCGCCGGTGCCGGCGTGCCGGCGGCCGGTCGCCACCCGCTGCGCGGGCGGGTACCCGGCACCGGGCCGCAGGGCCAGCTCGGTGAACGCGGTGAGGACGGCCTGCTCGCCGTCGGAGGCGATGCAGACCAGCCGCCCGTCGCGGGCGGCCAGCAGCAGGGTGCGGTCGTCGTAACGGCCGGTCAGTTCCCGCAGCACCCGGTGCGCGGCGGGCGCGCCCTCCAGGTAGGGCTCGTCGGCGACGGCGACCGCGACGGTGTAGCCGGCGGCCAGCCGCAGCCCGAACCGCTCGGCGCGCTCGGCGAGCGCCCCGAGGTCGGAGCGGCCGTGCAGCAGGTCGTTGACCAGCTCGCGCCGGTTGGTCTCCTCCTGGCGCACGGCCATCCGCTGCGCGCGCTCATGGCCCTCGGCGAGGGCGCCCAGCGCGGCCTGGGTGGCGGCGAGCACGGCGTCGCCGGTGCGCCGCAGCTCGGCGGCGGTGGCGGCGGTGAGGCCGGGGAGGGTCTGCCAGGCCGCGCGGGTGGCGCCCAGACAGGCGCCGACGAGGTCGCGCAGGCCGTGGCCGGCCTCGGCGCCGCGCTCGCCGAGTTCGCGCAGTCGCTCCAGTTCGGAGCGGCGCAGCAGGCGGCCGGTGCGGGAGACGTCGGTGAGCAGGTCCAGGCAGTGCGGAGCCAGCTCGCTGGGGATGTCGGGTGTGCCGGTTCCGTTGGCCACCGTCATGTCGTCGTGTCCCGCCCCGGTCCGTGGGTGTGGTCCGGCCGCCCGGCGTGCCCGCCGGTCGGCCGATCGGCTTCTGGGCTGGTCAGCCGGTGCGCCGAGCCGTCGGCGGACCCGTCGGCCGCCCAGCCCGGGCATGTTATCCGGTCGGCGTTCCGGCCGCCTTGCCAACCGCCTCGCCGACCTCCTCGCCGACTGCCAGGCCGACCGTCGGCACCAGCGGCCGGTGGCAGGCGACGGTCCGTCCGGGCGCGACCTCGCGCCGCGCCGGCACCTCGCTCGCGCACCGCTCGTCGGCGAACGGGCAGCGGGTGCGGAACCGGCAGCCGGACGGCGGGTCGAGCGGGGACGGCGGGTCGGCGGGCAGCAGCCCGGAGTCGCCGAGCGGGCGGCCGGGCTCGGGGACGGCGGCGAGCAGGGCCGCGGTGTACGGGTGGGCGGGGGCGGCGAGCACCTCCTCGGTGGGGCCCTGCTCGCAGAGCCGGCCGAGGTGGAGCACCGCGACGTCGTCACTGACGGCGCGGACCACGCCGAGGTCGTGCGAGATGAACAGGCTCGCCAGGCCGCGCTCCTCGGTGAGCCGGCGCAGCAGGTTGAGCACGGTGGCCTGGGCGGAGACGTCGAGGGCCGAGACGGCCTCGTCGGCGATCAGCACCCGCGGCTCGGCGGCGAGCGCGCGGGCGATGGCGACCCGCTGCGCCTGGCCGCCGGAGAGCTGGGCGGGCCGGCGGTCGCCGAACAGCGCGACCGGCAGGCCGACGGCCTCCAACTGCCGCTCGACCACCGCGGTGCGGTCGACCGACGGGTCCGGGTGGGCGTCCAGCGGTTCGGCGACCAGGTCGCGCACGGTGCGGCGCGGATTGAGCGAGGAGACCGGGTCCTGGAACACCATCTGCATCCGGGGACGCAGGGCCCGGAGCGCCCGCGGGGTGAGGGCGGCGAGGTCGGTGCCGTCCAGGGTGACGGTACCGGCGGTGGGCGGGGGCAGCCGCAGCAGGGCCTTGGCGATGCTGCTCTTGCCGGAGCCGGACTCGCCGACCAGGGCGAGGGTGCGGCGTTCGCGCAGCTCCACGTCGACGCCGCTGACGGCGTGCAGCGGGCCGGAGCGGGTGCGGTGGACCACGGACAGCCCGGTGGCGCGCAGCACCACGGGCGTGTCCGCGTCGGCGGAACCTGAGACGGGGGTGGCGGTCATGCGGCGGTCTCCTCGGCCGTCGCCGGCAGCGCGGCCGACGGCGTGAGCGGGAAGTGGCAGGCGGCCGTGTGTCCGGCCCCGGCCCGGTGGAGCGGCGGCGCGTCCGTCGAGCAGACCGCCTGGGCGCGCTCGCAGCGCGGGGCGAACGGGCAGCCGGGGACGGGCTTGGAGAGGTCCGGCGGCGAGCCGGCCACGGCGGGCAGGGTGCGGCGCAGCGGTCCGGTGACCCGGGGCACCGAGCGCAGCAGCGCGGCGGTGTACGGGTGGGCGGGGTTCTCGGTGACGTCCTCGGTGGGGCCGGTCTCGACGACCCGTCCGCCGTACATGACGGCGATCCGCCGGGCGCGGCCGTAGAGCAGGCCGATGTCGTGGGTGATCAGCAGGGTGGCCAGGCCGCGGGTCTCGCGGTGTCGGTCGAGCAGGTCGAGCACGGTGCGCTGGACGGTGACGTCCAGGGCGGTGGTGGGCTCGTCGGCGAGCAGCAGGGCGGGGGAGCCGGCCAGCGCGGCGGCGATGCCGACGCGCTGGCGCAGGCCGCCGGAGAGCTCGTGCGGGTAGGCGCGGGCGCGCCGGGCCGGGTCGGGGACGTCGACGGCGGCGAGCAGTTCGGCGGCGGTGCGCAGCCGTTCGCGGCGCGGCATCCGGCGCCGGTTGGTGAGCGACTCGGTGACCTGGTCGGCGATCCGCACGACCGGGTTGAGCGAGGTCATCGGGTCCTGGTGGACCATCGCGACGCCGGTGCCGAGCAGTTCGGCGCGCCGGGCGGCGGTGGCGGTGAGCAGGTCCTCGCCGTTCAGCCGCACCGAGCCGGTGGCGGTGGTCCGGGTGGTGCGCGGGTGGACGCCGAGCACGGTACGGGCCAGCACGGACTTGCCGGAGCCGGACTCGCCGACCACGCCGAGGCACTCGCCGGCGTCGATGGTGAGGTCGATGCCGTGCAGCACGTGCAGCGTCCGGCCGTCGGGGGTGTGCAGGGTGGTGTCGAGCGAACGGACCTCCAGAACCGGGCTGGTCATCCTCGCCCTCCCTTCGAACGGAGCTTGTCGCCCAGGTAGTTGAGGGCGAGGACGGTCAGGCAGAGCACCGCCGCCGGGGCGAGCGAGATCCACGGGGCGCTGCCGAGCGTCGTCCGGCCCTCGGCGATGATGCCGCCCCAGGACGGCTCCGGCGGGCGGAGCCCGAAGCCGAGGAAGCTGAGCGAGCCCTCGGCGACGATGGCGACGGTGGTGGCGGTGAACGCGAAGGTGAGCGCGATCGGCGCGACGTGCGGGACCACCTCGCGCACCAGGATGCGCAGCGGAGCGGTGCCGATCATCCGGGCGGCCTGGACGAAGCCCCGCTCGCTGAGCGACATCACGACGGCGCGCACCACCCGGGTGAAGTGCGGCACGGTGAACAGGCCGATCAGCGTGCCGATCAGGGCCAGGCTGGGGCCGCGCAGCGAGACCGCGATCATCACCAGGATCAGGGTGGGCACGGACAGCAGCAGGTCGGTGGCGAAGCCGATCACCTTGTCGACCGGCCCGCGGAACCAGCCGGCCGCCACGCCGAGCGCCCCGCCGCAGAGCAGGCCGACGGCGATGGTCAGCGCGGCGACGGTGAAGGAGGCGCGGGCGCCGGCCACGGTGCGCTCCAGGACATCGCGTCCGGCGGCGTCGGTGCCCAGCCAGTGGCCGGGGCCGGGGGCGGCGGCGGGGTTGGCGAAGTCGCCGTGCAGCGGGTCGAAGCCGGGCAGCAGCGGGAGCAGCACGGCGGCGAGCGCGACGACGGCCAGCCAGCCGCCGGCGACCAGCACCCCGGCGGAGGGGAGGCGGCGCGCCGCCCGCTCGCGCGGGGCGGCGGCGGGTGTGGCGGGGGCGGGGGCGGGGGCGGTGGGGGCGGGGACGGTCTCAGCGGCGCTCATCGGCGATCCTCGGGTCGACGGTGCGGTACAGCAGGTCCACGGCGAAGGTGGCCGCCACCACGGCGACGGCGCTGACCACCACCACCCCCTGCACCACCGGGAAGTCACGGCCGTTGATCGCGCCGGAGACCCAGGTGCCGACGCCGGGCACCGCGAACAGCGACTCGACCAGCACCGAGCCGCCGAGCGAGGTGCCGACGCCGATGCCGATCAGGGTGACCAGCGGCAGCGAGGAGGGCCGCAGCGCGCGGCGCAGCAGCAGCCGCGCGGTGCCCATGCCGCGGCTGCGGGCGGCGGAGACGTAGGTCTGGTCGAGGGTGTCGAGCAGCTGGCTGCGCAGGGTGCGGGTGAAGACCGCGGCCTCGGTGAGGCCGAGGGTGAGCGCGGGCAGCACCAGGTGGCGCAGGTTCTCCAGCGGGTCCTCGGTGAACGGGGTCCAGCCGGTGGCCGGCAGGAGCCGCAGCTGGACGGCGGTGATCCAGATCAGCAGCAGGCCGAGCACGAAGCCGGGCACGGCGAGCCAGACGAAGGCGCCGGCGGTGGCGATCCGGTCGACCGCGCCGCCCGGCCGCCAGGCCGACCAGAGCGCGACCGGCAGGGCCAGGCCGAGCGCCACCACCTGGGCGGCGACGAAGAGTTCGAGGGTGACCGGGATCCGGTCGGCGAGCTCGGTGGTGACGGCGACGCCGGTGGAGAGCGAGTGGCCGAGCTCGCCGTGCAGGGCGTCGCCGAGCCAGCGCCAGGTGGCGGCGAGCACGTTCTCGTCCAGGCCGAGCTTGGCCTCGTAGGCGGCGACCTGCTCCGGCGTGGCGGTGGGGCCGAGGGCGGCGAGGGCGGGGGAGCCGGGCATCAGGTGCGGCAGGGAGAGCGCCGCGACGGTGACCAGCAGGAGCACCGCGGCGGCCCGTGCGAGCCGTCCGGCGGTGCGTCCCGCCGTGCGCAGGGCGGTGGGCGTCACTTCTTCACCCACAGCGAGGCGGGGGAGACGTTGACGACGGTCCGCTTGGAGACGTCGGGCAGGCCTCCGATCCTGGTGGTGGCGAGCAGGCCGGTCTTGTTCTCGGTCAGGAACAGCATCGGGGCGTCGTTGACGACCTCCTGCGCGGCCTCCTGGTAGGAGCGGGCGCGCTGGGCCGGGTCGACGGTGGCGCGCCCGGCGGCGATCGCCTGGCCGGCCTTCGGGTTGTTCCAGCCGGTGAAGTTGTAGGGGGCGTCGGGAACGTAGAGGCTGGCCAGGGCGGTGTCGGTGTCGCCGAACATGCTGGTGACGAAGTCCATCACCTGGAACTTGCGCTGGAACATCGCGGTGCCCAGGCCCGCCGGGTCCAGCGGCTTGATGGTCATCTTCACGCCGGCCTCGGCGAACATCTGCTGGAGCACGGTGGCCCGCTGCTGGCCCTCGGGGCGGCTGTCGACGAGGTACTCGAAGGAGAGGTCGGAGTGGCCCGCCTCGGCGAGCAGGGCGCGCGCCTTGGCCGGGTCGTGCGCGGGGTACCCGGAGGCGTCGCCGGCGGCGCGGTAGGGGGAGGCGGAGCCGATCGGGCCGTCCGAGACCTTGCCCTGGTCGAGGTAGACGACCTTCTCGACGGCCGAGCGGTCCACCGCGTACTGCAGCGCCTTGCGCACCTTCGGGTCGTCGAAGGGCGCGACCTTGGTGTTGAACAGCACGGTGGTGGTGGAGCCGGGGCCGGCGGCCACCCGCAGGCCGTCGGTGGCGGCCTGCTTGAGCTGGGAGGGGGTCTCGGCCCAGACCACGTCGGCGTCGCCGGAGCGCAGCGACTGGTAGCGGCTGTCGGTGTCCGGCAGGACCTTGTAGACGAGCTTGTCGGCGTGGCCCTTCCCGCCCCAGTAGGAGGGGTTGCGGACGAGGGTGGCGGAGACGCCCGGCTGCACGCTCTCCACCGTGTACGGGCCGGAGCCGACGGCGGGGGTGTCGGCGCCGGCCGGTGCCTCGGAGACGTAGCCGAGGGAGCGGGTGAACAGGCTGGGGAAGGCGGCGTTGGGGGACTTCAGGGTGAAGCCGACGGAGGTCGGGGAGTTCACCGTCATGGCACCGATGGTGGCGGCGTCGGCGGCACAGCCGCACTTGGCCTCGGGCTTGGCGAGCCGGTTGACGTGGTCGACCACGGCCTGCGCGTCGAGCGGCTTGCCGTCGCTGAAGGTGACGCCCTCGCGCAGCTCCAGCGTCCAGGCGGTGGCGTCGGCGTTGGCGGCGGTGAAGGCCTTGGCCAGGTAGGGCTGCACGGCGCCGTTGTCGCCGTTGACCATCAGCGGGTCGTAGAGCGCGTTGGCCAGGATCATCATCGGCATCGAGGTGAGGCTGGTCTCGGCCGGATCGAGCTTGGTGAACGGTCGGTCGAGGCCGATTCTCAGGGTGCCGCCGTCGACGGCGGGGCCGTCGTCCTTGGTGGCGGAGGCACCCGCGCCGCCGCCGGAGACCGTGTCGTCGGACGCGGAGCAGGCGGAGGCGGTGAGGGCGAGGGCCGCCGTGCAGACCGTGGACGCCAGGACGAGCGTGTGCCGCTTCATGATTCCTCGGGGGATTCGGGGGCTGAGGGAGGGGGAGACCGGCGGACGCTGCCGGACCGGCGGCCGCCGGACCCCACTCTTTGGAGGTGGCACAACTGCCAATTGGCACTTGTGCAAACTTCGCATGACGAAATGACGACGACTTGGCGCTCGGCTTGAGCGGGCCGCGCCGGGCGTGATTCGGTACGACTACGGCCGCGTGCGGCACAGCAGTTGACGAGGAGCGAGCAGGATGCAGGGGCAGGGGACGGACACCGTGGCGGAGCCCGGGCTGCGCGACCGCAAGCGGGCGCGGACCAGGCAGGCCATCCGCACAGCGGGGCTCGACCTCTTCGAGGAGCAGGGTTTCGAGGGCACCACGGTGGACCAGATCTGCCGCCGGGCCGACGTCGCCCACCGCACCTTCTTCCGCTACTACGAGTGCAAGGAGGCGCTGCTCTTCGGCATGGACTTCGGCGCCGCCTTCCTGGACGCCTTCGCCACCGCCCCCGCCGGGCTGGAGCTCTGGGCCGCCTTCGAGTACGCCGCCGACACCACGGGCGGGCAGCTGGAGGAGCCGGCCGAGCACACCGTGCGGCGGCGGGCGCTGCGGCGCCGGTGCATCGGGATCCGCAGTGTGCACGGCTTCGCGCTGGTGATGATCGACGCCTTCGCGCAGCGGTTGACGGCGATCGCGGCCGAACGGCTGGACGTCGACCCGGTGGTCGACCTGCGGCCGCAGGCGTTCGCGGCGCTGATGGCGGGCATGACCCGGCGGCAGGTCCTCGACGGCTACGAGATGGGCTCGCTCCAGGAGTGGGCGGCGGCGTTCCGGCTGCTGCTCGCGAAGTTCGACGCGCCGGCCCCGGCGCCGCGCCCGGCGGGAGCCGTCCGGTGACCGCCTACCGCACCGGCCCCGACCCGCCGCCCGGCTCGCGGTAGTGCAGCACGAACCGCGCGCTGCTGCCGTCGATCCGCCGCCGCAGGTACAGCGCGGGCGCGCCGTCCGGCGTGCAGCTGACGCCCTCGCGGACCAGCAGCGCGGTGCCCGGGGGCACCCCGAGCAGCTCCGCGTCGGCGAGGTCCGCGCCGACCGCGCCGAACGCCCGCCAGTCGTACTCCAGCTCCACCCCGGCCGCCCGCGCCAGGTCGAGCACCATGTTGCCGGGACGGCCCGGCCGCACCAGCCCGTCCGGCAGCGGTCCGGACGGCACCCAGTAGCTGCTCACCACCCGGGGCCGGCCGCCCAGCCGGATCACCGTGTCCACCCGGGACAGCTCCTCGGGGGCGCGTCCCAGCTGACGGGCCGCCTCGTGGTCCTCGGCGGAGCCGGTCACCGGCGGCGCGGCCACCACGAACTCGCCGTCCTGCGCCGCCCCGGGCGCGTCCGTGCCGAGTGGCAGCCCGGTGTGCACACTGCCGAGGTCGAACCGCTGGCTGCGCGGGTCGACCGCGATCGACACCCGTACCGCGGGCGGGCGGACGAAGGTCCCCACGCCCCGGCGGATCTCCAGCACCGCGGCCCGTTCCAGCTCGGCCACCGCCTGTCGGACGGTCAGCCGGTTGACGCCGAACTCGGCGCTCAGCTCCGGCTCGCTGGGCAGCCGGGAGCCCGCCGGGTACGTCCCGGCGTCGATGCGCTCCTGGAGCTGCCGGGCGAGCCGGCGGTACAGCGGGGTTTCGGTCCGGTGCGTTGCCACGCGCCAGATCCTACGGAGCCGGGTGGCGGCTTCTGTCCCCGGTTGTCCGGAAGTTCACCTCCTCGTCGCTTGCCCGGCGCCCCACTTGCCGGGTAGACATCTAGACGTCTAGATGTCTCGCCGCCTTCTCCACGCCATCCCGAGTCATCACCCCCACCCCGCCCGCACCACCGAAAGGCCCCGCCATGACCCTCGTCAACTTCCGTGACCCCGCCGCCCTCGCCGACCCCGAGGGCCGCTGGGTCCGCCACGGCGTGCTGCACCGCTCCGCCCAGCCGTTCCCGGCCGACGACGCCTCGATCGTCGAGCAGCTGAACGCCGCCGGCGTGCGCACGATCATCGACCTGCGCGGCGGCGCCGAGGCGGACGACGCCGACTGGGCGCAGTCCCGGGCCGCCGGCATCGAGGTGGTCGCCGCCCGGGTCCAGCCCACCGACGGGAAGCTGGAGGCGGCGATGATGAAGATGACCACCGACGCCGACCTCGGCCACTTCTACCTGCTGATGGTCGAGTCCGCCCCCGAGGCGGTCAAGCTCGCCGTCGAGGCCGCCACCCGCCCCGGCGGCCTGCTGGTGCACTGCGCCGCCGGCAAGGACCGCACCGGCTGGCTGACCGCCCTGCTGCTCGACCTGCTCGGCGTCCCCGCCGAGGAGATCGTCGCCGACTACCACCGCACCACCGCGGCGCTGCCGCAGATCTTCGAGGGCCTGGCCGAGCGCAACCGCAACGCCCTGAACGACTACCACGCGGGCTCGCTGACCATCCCGCGCCAGCTGCTGGAGGCCCCGGCCGACTCGATGGCCGCCTTCCTCGACCTCGTCCGGGCCCGCTACGGCGGCACCGAGGGCCTGCTCGCCCACTGCGGCGTGGACGCCGCGACCATCGAGGCCTTCCGCGCCAAGGCCGGCGCCGGCACCGTCGAGACCGCCGAGGTGACGGCATGAGGACCCTGCTGCACCACACCGACGGCACGCCGTTCCGCGACCTCAACCACAACGGCACCATGGAGCCCTACGAGGACCCGCGGCTGTCCGTCGAGGAGCGCGTCGAGGACCTCCTCTCCCGGATGACCCTGGAGGAGAAGGCCGCGCAGATGTTCTGCGGCCGGATGCTCGCCGGCAACCAGGGCCCCTTCCCCTCCGGCGACCACCTGATCACCGAGCGCGGCCTCACCGCCTTCGGCATGACGATGGTCCCCGACGCCCGCAGCATGGCCGAGTGGAACAACCACGTCCAGGACCTCGCCGCCGCGAGCCGTCTCGGCATCCCGGTCACGCTCGCCTCCGACCCCCGGCACGGCTTCACCACCAACCCGGCCACCGCCTTCGCCGGCGGCGGCTTCTCGGTCGGCCCCGAGCCGATCGGCCTCGGCGCCACCGACGACCCGGAGCTGGTCGGGGAGTACACCGCGCTGATCGGCCGCGAGCTGCGCGCGGTCGGCATCCGGGTCGCCATCCACCCGATGGCCGACCTCGCCACCGAGCCGCGCTGGGCCCGGATCAGCGGCACCTTCGGCGAGGACCCCGAGCGGGTCTCCCGGATCATCGCCGCCTACATCCGCGGCCTGCAGGGCGAGCGGATCGGGCCGGACAGCGTCGCCTGCATGACCAAGCACTTCCCCGGCGGCGGCCCGCAGCACAAGGGCGAGGACTCGCACTTCGCGGCCGGCCGCAGCCTGGCCTACCCGGGCGGCGCCTTCGAGCAGCACCTGCGCCCGTTCGAGGCCGCCTTCGAGGCCGGTACCGCGCAGATCATGCCCGCCTACGCGATCCCGGCCGGCTCCGGGCTCACCGAGGTCGGCGCCAACTTCAACCATGACGTCATCACCGGCCTGCTGCGCGGCAAGTACGGCTTCGACGGCGTGATCTGCACCGACTTCAACGCCATCACCGGCATGGAGATCCCGGGCGTCGTCAGCCTGCCGCCGCGGCACTGGGGCGTCGAGGAGCTGTCGGTGCCCGAGCAGGTCGCGATGACCCTGCACGCGGGGGCCGACCAGCTCGGCGGTGAGACCGACCCCGAGCTGATCCTCGGCGTGGTCCGCTCCGGCGCCGTCACCGAGGCCCGGCTCGACGAGTCCGTCCGCCGCATCCTGCGCGACAAGTTCCGGCTCGGCCTGTTCGACGACCCGTACGTGGACGTCGAGGCCGCCGTCGCGCTGGTCGGCGCCCCGGCGGGTCGCGCGCTCGGCCGCAAGGTCCAGGCCGCCTCGCTGGTCCGCCTCGCCGGACAGCCGCTGACCGGCGAGCGGATCTACGTCGAGGGCGTGGACGCCGAGGTGGCGGCCCGCTACGGGACGGTCGTCGAGCGCCCCGAGGACGCCGACGTCGCCGTCGTCCGCCTGGCCACGCCGTACGAGAAGCGCGAGGGGCTGCTGGAGCAGCACTTCCACACCGGGACCCTGGAGTTCGAGCCCGCCGAGGCCGCCAGGATCGTCGCGCTGGCCGGGACCGTCCCCACCGCCGTCGTCGCGCTGCTGGAGCGCCCCGCCGTGCTGACCCCGCTGGCGCCGCACGCGGCGCTGCTGGTCGGCGAGTTCGGCGCCGCCGACGAGGTCGTGCTGGACGCGGTGTTCGGCCGTGCCCCGATGACCGGCTCGCTGCCCTTCGACCTGCCGCGCTCGGACGCCGCCGTCGAGGCGTCCCGCGAGGACGTGCCCTTCGATACGAAGGACCCGCTCTTCGTCGCCGGCCACCCGACCGCCCCGCGCGAGGTGACCCGATGACCACCGACGCTCTGCCGGACGGCTTCCTGTTCGGAGCCTCCACCGCCGCCCACCAGATCGAGGGCAACAACACCACCAGCGACTGGTGGGCCCTCGAACAGCGCCCCGGCGGCTTCCTGCCCGAGCCCAGCGGCGACGCCGCGGACAGCTTCCACCGCTGGCCCGAGGACATGGACCTGCTCGCGGCGCTCGGCTTCAACGCCTACCGGTTCAGCATCGAGTGGGCCCGCATCGAGCCGGTGCGCGGCCGGTACTCGTGGGCCGCACTGGCCCACTACCGGGCGATGGTGGAGGGCGCGCTGGCCCGCGGCCTCACCCCGGTGGTGACGCTCCACCACTTCACCCTGCCGCAGTGGTTCGCCGAGGCGGGCGGCTGGCTCGCCCCGGACGCCGCCGAGCTGTTCGCGCGGTACGCCGCCACCGCCGCCGCCGAGGTGCTCGACGGCGTCCGGTACGTGGCCACCATCAACGAGCCGAACGTGCTCGCCCGGATGCACACCCTGATGGGGAAGCTCGCCGAGGGCCCGGCCGGGGTGGACCTCGACCGGGTCGACCCCGGCGAGGACATCACCGAGGCGCTGGTGCGGGCCCACCGCGCCGCGAGCGCGGCGCTGCGCGAGGCCGACTCCCGGCTGCTGGTCGGCTGGACGGTCGCCGGCCTCGGCCTCTACCCCGTGGAGCCCGGTGCCGAGGCCACCGTCGCGGCCGTCTCCCGGCGGAGGGAGGACGTGTTCGTGGAGGCCGCCCGCGGCGACGACTGGATCGGCGTGCAGGCCTACACCCGCACCCCGGTCGGCGTCGACGGTCCGGTCCCGGTCGCCGAGGGCGTCCGCACCACGATCAAGGGCTGGGAGTACTACCCGCGGGCGCTCGGCGAGGCGGTCCGGCGCACGGCCGCGCTGGTCGGTCCGGACGTGCCGCTGCTGGTGACCGAGAACGGCATCGCCACCGCCGACGACAGCGAGCGGATCGCCTACACCACGGAGGCGCTGGCCGGCCTCGCCGACGCCCTGCGCGACGGCGTCGACGTGCGCGGCTACCTGCACTGGAGCCTGCTGGACAACTACGAGTGGGGCTCCTACCGGCCGACCTTCGGCTTGGTGGCGGTCGACCCGCGGACCTTCGAGCGCAGCCCGAAGCCCTCCGCGCACTGGCTCGGCGCCCTCGCCCGGGAGGGCCGGCTGGGCTGAGCCGCAGCCGCCCGCGGGGAGCAGGACGTCGGCCGGTCCGACGTCCTGCTCCCCGTTTCCGTTTTCGCGTCCTGTCCCCACGTCAAAAACCGTTCGCGCCCGCGGTGGCGGGCTGGCAGAGTCCGCTCCCATGGAGCAGCTGTACGGGATCCGGGCCGACCACGACGCCTCCACCCTCGTCGTCTACCAGGCGTACGCCCCCGCCGTGGCCGACGCGGCGCTCGCCGCCGGGCGGTTCGTCCCGCCGTTCTCCTTCGGGCGGATGACCTGGATCAAGCCCTCGTTCCGCTGGCTGATGCACCGCAGCAACTGGGCCCGCAAGCCCGGGCAGGAGCGCGTGCTCGCCGTCCGGATCACCCGGGCCGGCTGGGAGGAGGCGCTCGGCCGGGCCGTGCCGACCACCGGCGACCCCGCGTTGCTCGCCGGCGCCGAGGTGCACGTCCAGTGGGACCCGGAGCGCTCCCTGCGCGGCGCGGCGCTCAACCACTACAGCATCCAGGTGGGCGTGGGCCGCACCCTGATCCGGACCTTCGCCGAGGAGTGGATCACCGGCATCACCGATCTCACCCCGCAGGTGCGGCGGATCGCCGAGCTGGTCCAGCAGGGCCGCACCGCCCAGGCCCAGCGCCTGCTGCCACCGGAGCGCCCGTACCCGCTGCCGCCGTCCCTCGCCCATCTGGCCCGGGTGTGACGAAGCCCGGGCCGGGCGAAGGGTGGGGCCGCCTCCCCGGCACGATCACTGGAATCGGGAGACGGCCCCGGTCCGGGGCCGGTCGGGGCCCACGCCGCGGATCGGGCATCGACCGCGTGGACCCGACCGGACCTCCATCAGACGACCTCAACCCCGGTTGAGGTCAAGTCCTCGTGGCGACGGCTGTTCGTCAGGGCGGGCCGCTAGCATGTGCGGTTCGTCCACAGTGTGACGTGAGACGCGCAATCCTGCCGAAGACAAAGGATGATGACGATCAGTATTCGACGCATACTCCTGACCGCGGGCAGCTGCCTCGCGCTCGGAGCGATCACCGTGGGGACCGCCGTCGCGGCGCCCGCCCCGGCACCGACCGCATCGTCCGACACCAAGCCGGTCACGTACCTGGGACACCGGTTCACCGTCCCCGCCGACTGGCCGGTGGTCGACCTCGCCGCCGACCCGACGACCTGCGTCGGCTTCAACCGCCACGTGGTCTACCTCGGCACCCCGGGCGACGGCGCGAGCTGTCCGCCCGGTGCCGTGGGCCGCACCGAGGCGCTGCTCGTCGAGCCCGCCGCCGCCGGCACCGCCGCGGGCTTCACGGCCGACCCGGTGGACCACCAGCTCACCGCCACCGCCCCGGGCCTGCGGGTCACCGCCACCTACGACCTCGACGAGCGGCTGGTCCGGGGCATCATCGCCTCCGCCGGCCTGCCGACCGCCGGGTCGACGGCCGCCCGCAGCCCGAAGTCCGTGGCCGGCCAGGCGCCCGCCGCCACGCCGGGCGTGGCCGCCGCCCCGCAGGCCGCGGCCGCGCCCGTCGCCCTGCCGCCCGAGGTCACCAACTTCACCGGCCGCGGTTTCGACGCCTGCGCCGCGCCGAGCTCCGACCTCATGCAGGCCTGGAAGACGGGTTCCCCGTACGGCGCGATCGGCATCTACATCGGCGGCAGCGCCATGTACTGCCAGCAGCCGAACCTCACCCCCGAGTGGATGCAGAAGCAGACCGCCGACGGCTGGCGCTTCCTGCCGATCTTCGTCGGCCGGCAGGCCTCGCGGATCACCGGCCCGGCCGACGGTGTCACCGAGGCGGACAACGCCATCGCGAAGGCGGCCGCGCTCGGGCTCAGCCCGGGCAGCGTCCTCTACTACGACATGGAGGCGTACAGCACCCCGCAGTACACCACCACGGTCCTGGGCTTCCTCTCCGCGTGGACCAACCGGCTGCACGAGCGCGGCTACAAGTCGGGCGTCTACAGCAGCGGCGCCAGCGGCATCAACGACATCGTCAAGAACCTGGGCAGCGGCTACGCCATCCCGGACGTGCTGTTCTGCGCCAACTGGAACGGCAAGGAGACCACCAGCGACCCGTACATTCCGGACAGCGTGTGGGTCAACCACGAGCGCGTCCGCCAGTACCGCGGTGACGTCCAGGAGACCTACGCCGGGTACACGCTGAAGATCGACCAGGACCTCCTCGACGTGGCCGTCTCCCCGCCGCCGGGCCCGGGCGCCCGGGTGCGGGTGGACTTCAACGGTGACGGGAACGAGGACGTCGCGGGCAAGCTGTCCGACGGCTCCCTGCTGCTGTGGGCGGGCAACGGCAACGGCACCCTCAACACCCAGAGCGGCTACGCCATGTGGCCGGGCACCGGCTTCGGCCAGGTCAGCGAGCTGGTCGCGGCCGACTTCAACGGCGACGGCCGCACGGATGTCGCGGGCAAGCTGTCCGACGGCTCCCTGCTGCTGTGGACCGGCAACGGCAACGGCACCCTCAACACCCAGAGCGGCTACGCCATGTGGCCGGGCACCGGCTTCAAGGACGTCCACGACCTGCTGGCCGGCGACTTCAACGGCGACGGCAGGATCGACCTGGTCGGCAAGGCCGCGGACGGCACCCTGATGCTCTGGACGGGCAACGGCAACGGCACGCTCAACACCAGCAGCGGCTACGCCATGTGGCCGGACACCGGCTTCAAGAACGTCCACGACCTGGTCGCGGCCGACTTCAACGGGGACGGCTGGACGGACGTCGCGGGCAAGCTGTCCGACGGCTCCCTGCTGCTGTGGACGGGCAACGGCTCCGGCCGGCTGAACACCTACAGCGGCTACGCGATGTGGCCGGACAACGGCTTCGGCCAGGTCCACGAGCTGGTGGCGGGCGACTTCAACAACGACGGCCGCGCCGACGTCGCGGGCAAGCTGTCCGACGGCTCCCTGCTGCTGTGGGCGGGCAACGGCAACGGCACCCTCAACACCCAGAGCGGCTACGCCATGTGGCCCGACAACGGGTTCTGGCAGGTCTCCGAGCTGCTGTAGTCCCGGGCTCCCGCAGCCCCGGGGCGGACACCACGGACCGGGCTCCCACCGCACGGCGGCGGGGGTCCGGTCCGGCGTTTCAGGGGGTCGGCAGCTCCCGGATCCGGGTGATCCGGCCGCGCGCGTCCAGCGTCAGGTCGTAGCCGTTCCCGTAGCAGGCGTAAGGGAGTTCGGGCTCGGCGCCGGTGAGGCAGGTGTCCAGATGGTCGAGCAGGACCGGCAGCTGGACCTCCTTGGCGGGCTCGTCGTGCGGGAGGTCGACGAGGGTGGCGGTGGCATGGGCCGCGAGGGCGTGGGTGACCACGGCGGCGCCGGGCGGGCAGGAGGGCCGGACGGTCAGCCGGCCGTCGGCGACCGCGAGGACCTGGACGACCCGGCGGCCGGCGTGGGTGGTACAGGGGGCGGGGGAGAGGGGGGCCGGGGGGAGGGGGGTGGGGGCGAAGAAGTCCGGGGTGGCCGCGAGGGTGTCCTCCCCGTCGTCGCCGGGGGCCGCGAGGTCCGCGGGGTCGTCCAGGTCCTCGGCGTCCTCCGGGTCCCCGAGGTCGTCCGAGGCCACCGCGAGCGTCGGGTCCTCGTCGATCGGGGTGCAGGCGGCGAGCCCGGCGGTGACGGTGCAACAGAGCAGCACGGCGAGGAGGAGGCGACGGGGCGCGGTCATGGGGTGAGTCTCCCAGGAACGGGGCCGGACGAGACATCCACCTGGACGCGGAATCCGGGTGACCGGTTCCGGACACGACCGTCCCCGCCGGGCGTGCGGACCCGGCGGGGACGGAAGCGGGGGCGGGGCGGACGCGGGGGCGGGGCGGACGCGTAGGGCGGGGTGCTACGCCGCGACCGGGTGCGTCGGGTCGTAGGCCCGGCGGACCCGCTCCTGGGCCTCCGGCCCGGCCCCCAGGTGGTCGAGCCCGAGCAGCGCCGCGCCGAGGACCGGCGGGGCGACCACGATCCGTGGCTCGGCGAGCGGCGCCGCGGCCGTCAGCCGGGCCGTCAGGTTGTCGAGCAGCAGCGGCTGGCGGGAGGCGAGCACCCCGCCGCCGAGCACCAGCGGGGTGGGCGTGTCCAGCAGCTCCAGCCGCCGCAGGGCGACGACGGCGAGCCGGGTGATCTCGTCGGCCTGCCGGTCTATCAGCGACAGGGCCGTGGCGTCCCCGGTCCCGGCGACGGCGAACAGCACCCGGACCACCTCGTGCAGCCGGACGGACGGCAGGTGCCCGAGGTGGACGGCCTCGGCGACGGCGCCGGTGGTGGGCAGACCGAAGTGCTCGGCGATGGCGGCGGCCAGACCGGTCGGCCCGCCGCGCCCGTCCTCCGCCCGCACCGCGTGCCACATGGCGTCGCCGGCCAGGCCCCAGCCGCCGCCCCAGTCACCGGTGAGCTTGCCGAGGGCCGGGAAGCGCGCGGTGCGGCCGTCGGGCAGCAGCCCGACGCAGTTGATGCCCGCGCCGCAGACGACCGCGACGCCGCGCGGGCCGTCGGTGCCGGCCCGCAGCAGTCCGAAGGTGTCGTTGACGACGGTGTTGCCGGCGCCCCAGGGGTGGCTCTCCAGAGCGACGCGCAGCGCCTCCTCCTCGACCGGCAGGTCGGCGTTGGCGAGGCAGGCGCTGACGTGGCCGGTCAGCGGGCCGGTCCAGGCGGTGACCCCGGCGGCCGCGGCGGCCTCCTCGACCAGCGGGGCGAGGCCGGCGACGGCGACGTCGGCGCCGACGGTCGCCGGGTGGAAACCGCCGCCCCGGGCGGAGCCGAGGACGGAGCCGTCGGTGCCGATGAGGGCGACGTCGGTCTTGGAGTTGCCGGCGTCGATGGCGAGGACGCCGGGCAGGTGCGGTTCGGGCTGGTGGGTCATTGGGGTTCCCGCGGCTCGTCGAACGTGGCCCGGCCGGGGGTCTTTCCCGGTCGGGGGTGGCGTGACTCCGCCCGCGATCCGGCCCGCACTCCCCCACGGAGCGCGGGCCGGGGACCGGGGATCGGGCGGCTCAGGCCCGGGGCGTGTCCGTCAGGCACGCGCCCATGCGAGGTGCTCGCGGTTGTGGGCGAGCAGCCGGTCCGTCAGCTGGTCGGCGAGTTCGATCTGGCCGACCAGCGGGTGGGCGAGCAGGGCGTCGAAGACCCGGTCGCGCCCGCCGCGCAGGGCGGCGTCCAGGGCGAGGTGCTCGTACGCGGTGACGGCGGCGACCAGGCCGGCGTACAGCGGCTCCAGCGGGCGCTGCGGCAGCGGGCGCACGCCCGCCGCGTCGACCTCGGCCGGTACCTCGATCACGGCGTCGTCCGGCAGGAAGGGCAGCACGCCGTCGTTGCGGGTGTTGACCACCTGCACCGAGGTGCCGCCGCCGGTGCCGAGCAGCGCCGCGATCAGCTGCACCGCCGCCTCGGAGTAGAACGCGCCGCCGCGCTTGGCGAGCAGCTCCGGCTTGGTGTCGAGCGCCGGGTCGGCGTACATCTCCAGCAGCCGCCGCTCGATCTCGGCGACCTCGGCGGCCCGCGAGCCCTTGGACCTCAGCTCCTCCACCACCACGTCGTGCTGGTAGAAGTACCGCAGGTAGTAGGAGGGCACGACGCCGAGCCGCTCGATCACCGGCTGCGGCAGGTGCAGGTCCTCGGCGATCTCCTTGCCGAAGCCGGAGAGCAGCTCGGGCAGCACCTCGCGGCCGCCGGCCGCGCCGGGGGCGTCGAGCAGGGTGACCCCGCGCTCCCAGGTGAGGTGGTTGAGGCCGACGTGGTCGAGCCGGATCAGCTCCGGATCGACGCCCAGGTGCTTGGCGAAGCGCCGCTGGAAGCCGATGGCGACGTTGCACAGGCCGACGGCCTTGTGACCGGCGCTCTGCAGGGCTCGGGTGACGATGCCGACCGGGTTGGTGAAGTCGACGATCCAGGCGTCGGGGTTGGCGCGCCGGACCGTCTCGGCGATGTCGAGCACCACCGGCACGGTGCGCAGCGCCTTGGCGAGGCCGCCGGCGCCGGTGGTCTCCTGGCCGACGCAGCCGCACTCCAGCGGCCAGGTCTCGTCCTGGTTGCGGGCCGCCTGTCCGCCGACCCGCAGCTGCAGCAGCACCGCGTCGGCGTCGGCGACGCCCGCCGCGACGTCGGTGGTGGTGGTGACGAGCGCGCCGTGGCCCTGCTTGGCGAAGATCCGCCGGGCCAGCCCGCCGATCAGCTCCAGCCGCTCGGCGGCCGGGTCGATCAGGACGAGCTCGGCGATCGGCAGGGTGTCGCGCAGCCGGGCGAAGCCGTCGATCAGCTCCGGGGTGTACGTCGAACCGCCGCCAACGATGGCCAGCTTGAGTGCGGACATCAGCCCTTGACCCCTGTCAGTGTCACGCCTTCGATGAAGGCCTTCTGTGCGAAGAAGAAGAGGACGATCACCGGGGCCATCACGAGGAGGGTGGCGGCCATGGTGAGGTTCCAGTTGGTGTGGTGGGCGCCCTTGAAGGACTCCAGGCCGTAGGAGAGGGTCCAGGCGTCGTGGTTGTTGCTGGCGTAGATCTGCGGGCCGAAGTAGTCGTTCCAGCAGTAGAAGAACTGGAACAGCGCGACGGCGGCGATGGCCGGCTTGGCCATCGGCAGCACCACCCGCAGCAGGGTGCGCAGGTCGCCGCAGCCGTCGATCCGGGCCGCCTCGATGTACTCCTTGGGGATGGTCATCAGGAACTGCCGCAGCAGGAAGATCGAGAAGGCGTCACCGAAGGCCATCGGGATGATCAGCGGCCAGAGCGAGCCGCCCAGGCCCAGCTGCTTGGCCCAGAACAGGTACATCGGGATGATGGTGACCTGCGGCGGCAGCATCATCATCGCGATGACCGCCATCAGGGCCAGGTTGCGACCGCGGAAGCGGAACTTGGCGAGCGCGTAGGCGACCGGCAGGCTGGAGACGACGGTCAGCACGGTGCCGAGGCCCGCGTACAGCAGGGTGTTGCGCCACCAGGTGAGGAAGCCGGGGGTGTTCCAGACCTTGCCGTAGTTGCCCCAGTTCCAGGAGGTGGGCCAGTAGTCGGTGGTGAGCGCCTGGCTGTCCGACATCACCGAGGTCAGGAAGGCGAAGACGAACGGCAGCAGGAAGAACAGGCCGGCGGCGACGGCCAGCGAGTGCACGGCCACCCAGTTGAGCAGGGCGCGGCGGCGGGCGGTGCGGGCGGCGGCGGTGGCCGGGCCGCGCGAGGGGCCCCGGCCGGTCCGCTTGCCGGGCGCCTCGGCGGGGAGGGTCGAGCTGAGAGTCATGGTTTTCGTGTCCCCGCTAGTCGTCGTTGGCCATGAAGCCGGACCGGCGGCGCAGCAGCACCGAGGTGACGGCCATCGAGATGACGAACAGCACCAGGGCGACGACGCACGCCGCACCGTAGTTGAAGCGCTGGAAGCCGAGGTTGTAGACCATCTGCGGCAGCGTCCAGGTGGAGCCGGACGGATAGCCGGGCTCGAACTGCTGGCCGGAGCCGGCCGCGTTGCCGCTGGCGACCTTCGCGGCGACGATCGCCTGCGTGTAGTACTGCATGGTCTGGATGACCCCGGTGACCACCGCGAACATGATGATCGGCGAGATGTTCGGCAGGGTGACGTACCGGAACCGCTGGAACGGGCCGGCGCCGTCGAGTTCGGCGGCCTCGTACTGCTCCCGCGGGACGTCCAACAGGGACGCCATGAAGATCACCATCAGGTCGCCGACGCCCCACATGGCGAGCAGGGTGAGCGCGGGCTTGGACCAGTTCGGGTCGGCGAACCAGCCGGGCTGCGGCAGCCCGATCTCGCCCAGGAAGTGGTTGACCGGGCCGGTGCCGGGGTTGAGCAGGAAGGCGAAGGCGACCGTGGCGGCCACCGGCGGGGCCAGGTAGGGCAGGTAGAAGGCGGTGCGGAAGAAGCCCACGCCGCTCTTGATCTTGGTGATCAGCATCCCGATGCCGAGGCCGAACGCCACCCGCAGGCTCACCATGATGACGACCAGCCACAGGGTGTTGCGCAGGCCCTGCCAGAACGCCGGGAGGTCGTTGAAGACGTAGTCCCAGTTCTTCAGGCCGCTGAAGGAGGGCGAGCCGAAGCCGTTGTACTTGGTGAACGAGAAGTAGATGGTCGAGATCAGCGGGTACAGGAAGAAGACGCTGAAGCCGATCAGCCAGGGGGAGAGGAAGGCCAGGTTGCGGGCCGCCGCCCGGCGGCGCTTCCGGCGCAGCTGCTGCTGCACGGGAGGCGCCGCCGGGGCGGTCGCTCCGGCCCCCTTGCGGGTGGCGGACGCGAGTGACATGGGTGCTCCGTGGACGGGCCGGACGCGCGGGGGAGGCCGCTACTTGGCCTGGGCGATGGCGGCGTCGATCTCCTTGGCGGTGGCGGCGAGGCCGGCCGCGAGGTCGCCCTGCTTGCCCGACTCGTAGTCGTAGCCGAGGTTCTGCAGCGAGACGATGTAGCCGCCGCCGTTGACGACCGCCGGCGTGGTGCCGGAGTGCGCGTTCTTCGCGATGTTCACGAAGGTCTTGAAGTTCTCGTCGGCGATCAGCTTCGGCGACTCCAGCGCGGCGAGGGTGCTCGGCACGTTGTGGATCGCGTTGGCGAAGGAGACCACCGCGTCGGTGTCGGTGGTCAGGAACTTGACGAACTCCCAGGCGGCGGCCTGCTTCTTGCTGGTGCTGGCGATGCCGACGATGGTGCCGGTCTGGTAGCCGCGGCCGTAGGTGTCGGCCTGGTCGTCCGGCACCGGGAACGGCGCGGTGGCCCAGTCGATGTCCGGCTTGTCGGTGGCGAGCGAGGCGGTGCGCCACTCGCCGTCGATGGCCATCGCGACCTGGCCGGTGTTGAACGGGTTCTTGGCGCTGAACTCCTCGCCGAAGGTGGAGCGGAACTTGTCCAGCTTGTCGTAGCCGCCGAGCTGGTCGACCAGGCCCTTCTGCCACTTCATCATCGCGGCGACCTTCGGGTCGGTGGCGATGGTGGACTTGCCGGAGCCGTCGAAGTACGTCGGGCCGTACTGGCCGAGGAAGTGCTCGGTGGTCGACTCGTAGCCGTGGTAGAGCGGCATGAAGCCGAGCTGCTTGTAGCCGTCGCCCTCGGCGATGGTGAGCTTCTTGGCGGCCTCGGCGAACTCGCTGAAGGTCTTCGGCGCGGAGGTGATGCCGGCGGCGGCGAAGGCCTTCTTGTTGTAGTACAGGCCGAACGCGTCGCCGAGCAGCGGCAGCGAGCACTGGTTGCCCTGGAACTGCGTGTAGTCGAGCATCGCGGCCGGGAAGGTCTTGGCGGCGTCGATGCCGTCCTTGGCCAGCAGCGGCTTGAGGTCGACGAACGCCTTGGTCGAGCAGAACATGCCGACGTTGTTGGTGGTGAACGAGGAGACCACGTCGGGGGCGTCGTCACCGCCCGCCCGCAGCGACTGGTTGACCTTGTCGTCGGCGATGTTGCCGACGGCCTTCACCTTGATGTTGGGGTGGGCCTTCTCGAAGGCGGCGATGTTGTCGTTGATCGCCTTCACCTCGGAGTCCTGGCTCCAGCCGTGCCAGAAGGTGATGGTGACGTCCTTGCCACTGGCCGAGTCGTCGCTGCCGGAGCCGTCGCTGCTGCCGGTGCAGGCGGTGGCGAGCAGGGCGAGGACGGCGCTGCCGGCCACGGCGGCGATGGTGCGGCGGCCTCTGCGGGAGTGGGAGGTGGTGGAGTGCACTTCGAGGTCCTCCTGGGGCTGCGCGGGCAGGCGTCATTGCCTCGGGTCCCGCGTTCGGGGGTAGGGGAGAGGTGGGTGCAGGGCGTGCGGTGGAGCGTCGGGCTGCGGGGGAGCGCGGTGCGGTGCGGTCGGTGCTGTTTGTCCGTCGGGCGTCAGTGTGTGGAGAAGACCGCCTCACGGGCGGCCGTCAGCGCGCGTTCCAGCGCGCCGAGCAGGACGGGCGAGCCGGTCAGCGCGCTGCCGCGGACCTCGGGCCGGGCGGCCGCGATCCGGGCCAGTTCCTCGGCGACCAGGGCCCGCAGCCGTTCGCCGCCCGCGTTCGGCACCCCGCCGGAGACCACCACGAGCCGGGGGTCGACGACGGCGACGATCACGGCCAGTCCGACGGCCAGCCGGGCGGCCAGTTCGGCGAGGAACGCGTCGCCCGCGCCCGGGGTGTCCAGCGCCCTGGCGACCGACTCCTCGGCGGTCGGCGCGCCGAGCCCGTGCTCCTTGGCCAGGGCCCGGACGGCGGGGGCGCCGACCAGTTCCTGGAACCCGCCGGAGTTGCGGCGGCGGACGTCCTTGACCACCGGAGCGCCGGGCACCGGCATGTAGCCGACCTCCCCGGCGCCGCCGGTGAAGCCGCGGTGCAGCCGGCCGGCGATCACGATCGCCGCGCCGATGCCCTCACCGGCCCAGAGCAGCACGAAGTCCTCGAACCCGCGGGCCGCGCCGGAGGACTGCTCGGCGACGGCGGCGAGGTTCACGTCGTTCTCGATCGTCACCGGCGCGCCGATCGCCGCGGCGAGGCCCTCGGCCAGCCGCGGGGCGTGCCAGCCGGGCAGGTGGGAGGCGTAGCGCAGCTTGCCGGTGACCGGGTCCGGCGCGCCGCCGACGCCGATCACCACGGTGTGCAGGGCGCCCTCGGCGAGGCCGGCGGCGCGCGCCGTCCCGGCGACCGCCGCGGCGACCCGGGGCACCGTCTCGGCCGCCGCCCAGCCCTTGGTGGGCACGACGTGCTCGGCGAGCGTGGTGCCGGTGATGTCGGCGACCGCGACCCGGACGTGGCTGTTGGTGACGTCCAGTCCGGCGACGTAGCCGGCGGCCGGGTTCACCTGGTACAGCTGCGCGTTGGGGCCCGGCCCGCCGGCCGTGGTGCCCACCGGCAGCACCAGCCCGGCCGCCTCCAGGCGGGCCAGCAGCTGGGAGGCGGTGGGCTTGGAGAGCCCGGTCAGGGTGCCGATCTGGGTGCGGGACAGCGGCCCGTTCTCCAGCAGGAGTTCCAGCGCGGCGCGGTCGTTGATGGCACGCAGCAAGCTGGGGGTGCCGGCGAGGGGAGACTTGGCGGTGTTCCTGGTCACGCGAAGATCCTCCCTCCCCTGGTCGGCCGACGGCTCGTGGCGAACTGTTAGGAAACTTTCCAGTCGCTCGGGACAGGACCGTACGGTCCCCGTCAGCGGGGTGTCAATGGTCCTTCCACCGGAGGATGCCGACTCGTTACCGGCCCGCAGGCGGCCCCGCACCGGCCGACCTCGAAAAGAGAACTTCATGAGAAATGAGAGAAGGCGGATTGGTGATGCGGTCTCTGGATTCATCGAGGGGCCGCATCACCAACTGGAGAGAGGCTGCCTCCTCGGCCGATGAGGCAGCCTCTCTGAAGAAGGGTCAGACCTTGCCGCAGGATCTGTCGCCCGTCGCCGCTTCGGCCGGGCCGAAGCGGCGACGGAATTCCGGCGCAGGCGAGAAGGCCGAAGGTCGGGGTGCATCCGTCCGGAGGCGGGTCCCTCGGCGGTCTCCGTGATCAAAGCACGAAGCCCCGCCGCCCGAGTTGCTCGGGCGGCGGGGCTCAAGTTCACCCGCGATGAGGTCAGGCGGCCGGGAAGTTCGGGTCGCCGTTCTTGATGGACTTCACGAACGCGGCCCACTCGTCCGGACGGAATGCGAGGGGAGGCCGGTCGAGGTGCTTGTCGTCGCCGAGCCAGACATCGCCGTTGTCGAAGTGGGCTACGCGGACGCAGGATCCGCTGTTGTCCCCGGAGTACTGCGAGATCGCCCAGAGCGCGGCCTTGGGGTCGTGGTCATACGGGTCGTGCGGAGTGGTCACGAGATCTCTTCCAGCTTCTTCTGCAACGCGGCGATGGTGTCCTGAGGTGAGAGAGCGAGTCGGTCCAGACGCTCGAACGCGCGCTCCGCCCGGCGTACTTCCCACCCTGACCCGCGGTTGAGCATACCGCCGACGGCTTCGAGAAATACGTGCCGTGATTCGGGCTCCGCGAATCGCATGAGTACCAGCCCTGAGGTCAGCACGCCCCGCCGTCCCGCCTCCAGCGGCACCATTCGCAGGGTGACGTGATCGAACTCCGCAACCTTGACCGCATGGCGGATCTGGCCGGCGAGGATGTCGAGGTCGCCCTTCAGCAGAAGGGCGACCTCGCTGAAATAGGCCGTGTGCTTCAGCGGCGGTTCGTCGGTGAGGCGTCGCTGACGCAGGGTCCGCACCTTCGTGCCGGACTCGATCTGGTCGTCACCTGGACCGTCGCTCAAGGACGGCAAGGTCGTCTGCTTCCGCCCCCTGAACCAGGCCCGGCCCGGGGCGGCGGCATAGCCCGCAGCCCCGGGGCCGGTTTGCTCGGGTCGGCCGGGCGCGCACCGTTCGGGAAGGGGCAGCGTGCGGGACCTGCTCGCACACCCGCATGCCGCCCATCTCCCGGGCGCACACCGGAAACAGCTCGCCGCCGCCATGGCCGCCGCAGGACTGGGAGTTCCTCCTTGACCTTGATCCCGGCCTCGTCCAGCGCCGCCTTGACCCGCTGGCGCAGCGCCCGTGCCACGCTCGGCTATCGGAGTTGTGGGAGTGCTCCCATCTGGCCCGACCTGCCATCGCAGCGACAGGTGGGCGACCCGGCCGACAACGGCCGGGCCGCCCTGTACCAGGGGGAGTAAAAGATTGACGCGCACCGGGCGGACCCGCGTTTCCGGGCCCGCCGTACAGGAAGGCGAGTTCGACCATCTGACAGGGCAGTTCAGGCAAGTTCAAGCAAGTTCATGGTGCGAGTGGCGACTTGCACGGCAAGATCGCTCAAGGCGATCGGCTCCGACCTGCTAGGAGGCTCACCGTGGCACTGCACAAGCTCGGACAAGATCCCGACAGCCCCGAAGGCAAGTCCCCGACGGTCTACTTCGACGACGCGACGGGCAACTACGTCCTCCAGGGCTGGAAGGTGCTCGACCCGGAACGTCTGGCGCAGATGGACATTCCCGGGCACGAGACCGTGATCGAATTCCCCAGGCGAATGATGCGGTTCTTCCCGGAGGTGAACGGTGGCAGCAGTCCCATCGCTTGAGGATCTGCTGCGGACCTGTACCCGCTCAGCTCTCCATCTGGAGATGCGCGATGGCTACATGCGGGACGACCCGCTGTTCCTCCGTTGGCTCAGCGGACAGCGCGACGACCCTGCCGACCGCTCCTCGTGGTGGAGCCCCTGGTTGCAGCTTATCGAGGAGACCACGAGCCGCGGCGTTGAGGTGCGGCGCGCGCGGGTCGTCTCGGAACCGGTAAGCGAGTACATCCGGTTCGAGCACGAGGTCACGTTCCGGAACGTCGCCTCCGGTGAGCAGGTCAGGTGGCTTCCCCGGCGGCAGGCGACCGGCCTGGCGCTCCCGGGCAACGACTTCTGGCTGATCGACGGCCAGGTTCTCCTGGTCCATCACTTCAGCGGTGACGGCGACTTCGTGGACGACGAGCTCGACACCGATCACCGGACGGTGAAGCTCTGCGCCACCGCATTCGAGGCCGTCTGGGAACGGGCGGTCCCGCACGAGGACTTCCGGCTGCGCTGATCGTGTCCGCGTCGTCCAGCGTTCAGCAAGCCAAGCAGTCCCTGGGCCAGCGTCTGCGCGATATCCGGCGAGACTCCGGACTCAGTGCGCGGGCGCTGGCCGAAGCTGCTGGGTGGCATGAATCGAAATGCTCCAAGATCCAGAGCGGCCGAGTGATGCCCTCGGAAGCGGACCTACGCGCCTGGACGGCCATCTGCGGCGTCCCGGATCAGGCGGCAGACCTCATCGCGACGGCCCGGAACATCGAGGGAATGTACGTTGAGTGGCGGCGCCTTGAGCGCGTCGGCCTCAAGCGGGCGCAGGAGTCCGTACGCCCCCTCTTCGAGCGCACGCGGCGATTCCGGATGTACCAGTCGTGGGTCATCCCCGGCCTGCTCCAGACGGCGGCCTACACGCGCGCAGTGCTGAGCACGATCGTTTCGTTGCGCAGCACTCCCGACGATGTCGACGACGCTGTTGCCGTGCGAATGGAGCGGCAGAAGGTGCTGTACACGGGAGACCATCGGTTCGCCATCCTGATCGAGGAGTGGGTGCTGCGGACCGTCATCGGCACTCCGGACATCCTGGTCGGTCAGCTCGGCCATCTCATCACCGTCGGCTCCCTCCCGTCGGTGAGTCTTGGGGTGATTCCCCTCGGTTCGGCCAGAGGCACCGGCTGGCCGGTTGAGTCCTTCACCGTCTACGACGATGCGCAGGTGAACGTCGAGCTCGTCTCCGCCCACCTCACCATCAATCAGCCGGCCGAGATCTCCGAATACGGCCAGGCATTCTCCGAGCTGGCCAGCATCGCTGTCTACGGTGCTGAGGCGAGATCGCTCATCACTGGAGCCATCAACGCACTCGGGTGAATGCGAGCAAGCTCAAGCAAGTTCGTCGACCGTGCCCCCCGTCGTTTCCTACCGTCTCCAAACGACCCGAGCTGCCGCCCGGGTGCAGGCCGCCCATGATCTCCCGGCCCGACGGAAGGGCCTTCCGCCGGGCCGGGCCGCACCGCCACCACTGCTCGTCCACTCCCGGGCGAGCAGGGCCAGCCCGATTGGAGAGGCACGTGAGCGACACCACCAACCAGTCCGGTGACCCGCAGGTCACCAACCTGACCCGCCGCTTGGACCACTCGGTCCCGGACGGCGACTTCGCCCCGGCGACGTCCGTCGAGTCCCTGACCCGCCGCCTGGACCACTGGGTCCCGGACGGCGACTTCGCCCCGGTGGAGACCGAGGTCTGACCGCAGTTCCGAACTGAAGCCGGTTGGTTGCCGGCATGGCGGGTCGGCTCCGTGATCATCCGAGCCGACCCGCCGCTCGGCGGCGCACACACCCCGATCAAGGAGAGTCCGCATTGAAGACCACCATCGCCACCCGCGTCCCCGCCGGCTCCTTCTTCGACCTCGGCCGGAAGGACCCGGATCTGATCCACCTGCGCGAGGAAGGCGCGGAAAGTGCTCTGCCGTTCGTCCTGATGGAGCGCCTCGTCAAGTCCGGTACCCCTTACGCGGAGCACGCCCGGTCCCTGCGCAGCGACAATGTGTCCGTGGCCGGGGTGAGCTTCGACTGGCTCGACTCCGAGCTTCCCGGCGAGATCGCTGACGAGATCAATCTGGCGGACTACGAGATCATCGAGCATACCGACGAGCGCCGCGAGGCGCTGACCCGGGCACTGGACCGCCTGTCGCTGGTCCACCCCGAGGGGTTCGCCCGCATGCGCGAATTCGTCCGTGGGCTCCTGTGGGTGGGCCTCAAGTCCGGCGTCCGCACCTCCTCGCTGACCAGCTCCAGCGACCCGGCGCTCCCGTACGTCATCGTGTTCTCCGAGAAGGCGCGGCACCACATCCCGCCGAACACCGTCAGCGAGCAGCCGTCCTCCCTCTTCCTGGCAGAGAACCTGCTGCACGAGGGGACGCACCAGTCGATCAGCTTCCACATCCTCCAGAACCAGGTCTTCGCCGACGGATACTCGTCCCAGACCTCGCCCAAGATCGAAATTGCGTGGCGCGCCGCGCAGGGAGTGGCCCGCAACCAGTTCTGGGAGATTGACCGGGCCTTCCACGCGACCTGCGTCTACAACCAACTGTTGCGGTTCCGCCAGACCGAACTGAACCGCGACGATCTGACGCCCAACGAGCGCGCGAGCTTGCAGTCCGCCTACGACGAGGGCCTGCCGGCCGTCCGCTACCTCATGCGCGAACTCGAACTCCTGCGTCAGCACTTCTCCCCCCACGGGGCGGAGCTACTGGCGGACCTGCGTCACCAGACCGACCAGCTGTAGCACCCACTGAGCAGAACTGAACGAGGGAAGGGTCACGTGCTCCAGCACCTCATCACACAGGACGACAACCTGCGGATGGTCCCCACCGATCGGAACGAGCTGACCAGCGCGGTCGGGCACCTCCATGAGGAACTACGGGCCCTGCCCGAGGAGACCGACCCCGGTCGTACTCGGGTCCTCGCCAGGTGGATCGGTATCGGCCAGATGTGCCTGGGCCACCACGATGAAGCGCGTATGTTCCTCCGGCAGTCGCTCGACCTGGCCGAAGCCGGCGGCAACACCCGGGCGGTCGTCGCCACCGGGCTCAACCTCGGGGACGCCCACCGCTACGCCGGTGACGTACAGACCGCGGACGCGCTTTACCGCAGCGCGTTGAACACCGCGCGAAGCCGGCACCCGGAACTCGTCGACTTCGCCCTCCAGCACACCGGCAAGCACCTGATGGAACGCGGCGACCACGCGGAGGCCCGGACTCTTCTGCAAGAGGCCCTCAGGCTGCGGATCGCCAAGGGGAACACCGAGCTGGTCGAGTCCACGCAGGACGCACTCGTCCGGGTCGAGCTGCTGCTCGGCGAGGCACCGAGTGAGTGGAGCCGTAGGTGGACCGGATGGCTCCAGGCCTGCACCACGGTCCGGGCGCCGGCCCGGTGGGCAGGGGACTTCCCTGTTCTCCGGGACGCTGTGCGCGAGCTCACTACACACCAACGTGTAAGCCCGCGCCACCTGCGTGATCAGTCATTTCCCGTCGAGCTGATCGCCGCCATGGCGGAGGAGGCCGAGAAGGCCGTAACCGCTGACGGATACCTCCACAACGGCAAGTGGAACGCGGCCGTCGGCGACGCCGCGAACCGGTTCGCCGCACAGGCCGATCTCGCCGCAGTCGTAGCACGGTCCACCGGCCTGGAGGTCGGGCAGCCGCACACCGGCGTTTACATCGGCTACGAGGAAGGGCAGTTCCTCGACTTCCACCTCGACGAGTCCGGCTTCGGTGAGGCCAACCTGATCCTCTGTCTCAAGCGTGCTCGCGTCACCGGTGCGCCCACGGTGAGCACCACGGTGTTCATCAACGCCAACGGCTATCTCGAATGCGATCTCGGCGAGGGTGACTGTGTCGTATTCGACGGCGCGCTCACGCCGCACGGCCGGACGCCGCTCGGTGCCGGAGAGAGCGTCACCCTCATCAGTTTCGGCTTCCGCGCACGTGATCGGGCTCTTCGCACGCTCACGAACCCCCCGTCGGTGCCCCGGTAGGGAGGGTGTATTCGGCCGATCCGATACGCGACAGCGCGAAGGCCCCCATCACGAAGGATCCGAAAGCCCAGCGCCTCGACCAGTTGCTCGCCAGACTGTCCGTATGGCCCATCCCACCGCGCGCGTCGCCCTCGTCTCCGGCGGAAACCGCGGCCTCGGCCTCGCCATCGCCACCCGACTTGCTGAACAGGGCATGCACGTGGTCCTCGGTGTGCGCGACCGCCTCGCCGGCCGCGAGGCGGAGGAAGCCCTCGGCCGCAAGGGGTTGTTCGTGGACTCCCACCAACTGGACGTCACCGACCCGGCCAGCGTCGCCCGTGCCGTCGCTGACGCGGCAGCCTCGCTCGGCCGCCTCGACGTGCTGATCAACAACGCCGCCGTCGCTGTCGATCGCGGCCAGGTAGCCTCCGCGCCCGACTTCGAGCGAATCCGGGCGACCCTGGACACCAATCTCCTCGGGGCCTGGCGCCTTGCTGCCGCCGCCGTGCCCGAGATGCGCAAGAACGGCTACGGCCGCATCGTCAACATCACCAGCCATCTCGGCTCCCAGAGCAACATGGGGACCGGCAACGTCTCCTACCGCGTCGCCAAGGCCGGGCTCAACGCGCTCACCCAGATCCTCGCCGCAGAACTCGTCGGCACCGGCATCCTCGTAAACGCTGTCTCCCCGGGCAGGACGAACACCCGCATGGCCTACGGCGAGACCGACCGCACCCCCGAGGAAGCCGCAGACACACCAGTCTGGCTCGCCACCCTCCCTGACGGAGGTTCCACAGGCGGCCTCTTCTACGAGCGCAAGCCTCTCGATTGGTGAGCTGTACCCGGCTCGACTGTCAGCTGAGTCGGAGGGGCGGTCACGGCACGGACAGACCTCACCAGGTCCGCTGCGGAGTGGCCAGGCAGGTCCGCCCGGTGGAGTGCGAGCAACAGCGGCTGCGCCACCAACCGAGCGCTCGGCCGGGAACGCCCGGCCGAGCGCCGCACAGGTCAGGGGGTCTTGGTGGCGTCGTCGGGCGGGCGGACCGGGGACGGTATCGGGGTGGCCGCCTTGTAGCCCGCCGAGGAGGGGTCGGACAGCGCGGACGGCGGGGCCGGGTCGGTGCCCGGGACGGCGGCGGTGGCCAGCACGGTCGCCGCGGCGGTGGTCCCGGTGCCGGCACCCACGGCGGCGGCGAGCGGGACCTCCTCCTTGACCTTGATGCCGGCCTCGTCGAGCACCCGCTTGACCCGCTGGCGCAGCGCCCGCGCCACGCTCAGCGACTTGCCGGGGGCGGTCCGGGCCTCGATCCGCAGCACCACCGAGTCCGCCGCGACCGACTCCACGCCGAGGATCTTGAACGGCGCCCAGACCAGCTCGTCGTACGGCGCCTCCTTGGCCATCGCCTCGGCGGTCTCCGTGATCAGCGCCTCGACCCGCTCCAGGTCCTCCTTGTAGCCGACCTGGACGTCCACCGAGGCCGTCGACCAGCCCTGGCTCATGTTGGCGATCCGCTTCACCTCGCCGTTGCGGATGTACCAGATCTCGCCGCCCGCGCCGCGCAGCTTGGTCACCCGCAGGCCGACCTCCAGCACCGTGCCGGTGGCCACCCCGGTGTCGATCTCGTCGCCGACGCCGTACTGGTCCTCCATGATCATGAAGACCCCGGAGAGGAAGTCGGTGACCAGGTTGCGGGCGCCGAAACCGATCGCCACACCGGCCACACCGGCGCTCGCCAGCAGCGGCGCCAGGTTCATCCCGAGCGCCGACAGCACCATCAGCGCCGCCGTGCCCAGGATGGTGAACGAGGCGACGCTGCGCAGCACCGAGCCGATCGCCTCCGCGCGCTGCCGGCGCCGCTCGGGGTTGACCACCCCGGTGTTGGCCAGCAGTCCGCCGAGGCGGCTCGGCTCCTCCTCGCCCTCGTCCGGGAGCATCCGCGTGATCAGCTGGGTGATCACCTTGCGCACCATCGCCCGCAGCACCAGTGCCAGCACGATGATGAAGACGATCCGGATCCCGCTCGCGAGCCAGTCCTGCCAGTGCTCGTCGAACCAGCCGGCGGCCTGCCGGGTGGTGTCGGAGACCTCCTGCGCGCTCGTCGGGATTCTCAGGTCGAGCGGCGACTGCGGGGCCGTGGGAGTCGGGGACGGGACGGGCGTCGAGGCCGGCGTCGTGGCGGACGCGTCGGCGAGGAGGCCGGCGGCACCGGACCGGAACACGTGCGGGACCTTCCTGCTGGGGTCGTGGCACGGCCCGCCGACACCGGGCACACCCGGGTGGCACGCCCCCTGGCCTGCGGGACCGTCCGCACTACCCTAGCCGCCGCCCGGCCCGCACCTTGACACGCCGATCGGCTGTCCGAAGGGCGTGCGGATCCGCGTGAACGCCCCGTCCGAGCGCCCGCGCGCCGTTTTCCGCACTGCTCCGACCGGCCCAGCGCCACCCCGCCGGGGCACCGGCGTGCAACCCGCTCCGCCCCCGGGCATACCGGGTATGACAGATGCCACACCCGGAGTTCACGTCAGGTCCGTTACACAGGAGTGGTGGCGCCGTACGAAGGCGTAAGGCGACACTGGGGGAGATCACGCACCCGTTGCGCGATCCAACCGCTCGTCCCGGCGCGAGCCACGCGCCGCAGGCGTCCAAGGAGGCATCCGTGCCGCATGTCCTGGTCCTCAACGCGTCGTACGAGCCACTCGGCGTCGTATCGATGCGCCGCGCGCTCATCCTCGTCCTCAACCACAAGGCGGTCAGCCTGGAGGACTCGGGTGTCACTCTGCACAGCGCAACCAGCGCCCTTCCGGCGCCGTCCGTCGTCCGTCTGACCCGCTTCGTTCGGGTCCCGTTCTGCGGGCCCGTCCCGCTCACCCGGCGGGCGCTGTTCGCCCGCGACCACGGCCGATGCGTCTACTGCGGGGCCGCCGCCACCAGCGTCGACCACGTCATCCCGCGCAGCCGGGGAGGCCAGCACCGGTGGGACAACGTGGTGGCGGCCTGCCGCCGCTGCAACCACACCAAGGCCGACCGCCACCTCACCGAACTCGGCTGGCGGATGAAGCGGCCGCCGGCCCCGCCCACCGGACTGGCCTGGCGGATCATCGGCACCGGCATCAAGGACCCGCGCTGGCGGCCCTACCTGGAGCCGTACGGCGGCGGGGACCAGCTGCGCGCCCCGCAGTGGGGCGAGTACGAACACCACGACCATACCGACGCCGTCCACCCCGTGCCGCTCGGCCGCGCACACGCCGGCCACCCCGCACCCGTCCGCCGCGGCGAGCAGCCCGAACCGCTCTCCGCCTGACCTCCGCACCACAAGGGCTTGCCCGTCAAACCATCGGTACGCCTCATGGGCCGCCGCGCACCCCCCAGCCGGGGAGCGCGGCGGCCCGCCGTTCAGGGCGTGTTACGGCTGCTTGGACGGGGTGCCGCTCGGGCCGGGCGTCGGGAAGGACGGGGTGCCGCTCGGGGTGGCGGAGGGCGTCGGCACGGCCGGCGGGGCGGTCGGCGCCGGGCCGCCGGCCTGGCCGCCCGACTGCTGGCCGCCGCCCGGCGTCCCGGTCGGCGGCGTCACCGGGACCGTCGGCAACGGCACGACCGGCAGGGGCACGGACGGCGCCGCCGTCCCGCCCGCGCCGGCGACGGCGTACAGCTCGATGCCCCACAGCGAGTAGCCGTACTTGGTGCCCCGGGCCACGCCCTGCATCCGCAGGAACTTGGCGCCCGGCGCGTCGAACCGCACCGTCTCGTTGCCGCCCGCACCGTTGTCCACCGTCGCGACCGTGGTCCAGGACCGGCCGTCCGACGAGGCCTGGAGCTTGTACGACGCGGCGTACGCGGTCTGCCAGTGCAGCACCGCCGAGCCCAGGTGGGTGGCCTGCGGCAGCTCCAGCTGCACCCAGGCGTCGTCGGCGGGCGGCGAGGACCAGCGGCTCTTCGGGTCCTGGTCGGCCACCGCCGCGGCCGGGAAGCCCGCCGTCTCGTCGGCCGACGAGGTGGCCTGCGCGGTGATCGCCAGGTCCGGCCCGCCGGTCGGCGGCACCACGTGCACCTGGAGCACCTGGCGGACGGTGGTCTGCCCGGCCACGAACACCACCGGCACCTGGTACGTCCCCGTCGGCGTCTCCGGCCCGGCGGTGACCATCAGCGGCACGCCGACCTTCCCGCCCCGCGGCACGCTCACCCCGGTGACCGGTGCCACGGTCAGCCCCTTGGCGACCGCCGGCACCTCGGTGCGCAGCTCCCCGGTGACACCCTCCGGCCGCCCGGCCTCGACGACCGCCCGCGCCTGCACCGGCTCGGCCTCCCCGGTCACCGCGTCCACCGAGGCGTCGGCCAGGCTCAGCCGGGCCGCCGGGGCGTCCGCGTACCAGGGGATCACCTGGTTGACCACGGGCGGCTCCCCGCCGGGCTTCCAGGCCAGCCGGAACGCGTCGGCGGGCAGACCGCCGGCCGACAGCTCGTTCCAGCCCGGCTGCACCGTGCCGATCTCCGTCCAGGAGCCGTCCGGGTGGCGCACCGAGACGGTGGCCGAGGCCCGGACGCCGGGATCGGTGAGGATGGTGAGCCGGTCCAGCGGCCGGGCGGCGCCCAGTTCGACGGTGAGCGGCTCGTCCAGCGCGGTCGGCGCGGCGGCCGCCCGGTAGGCGGTGTCCGGGTTGCCGTCCAGCACCGCGGCGGCCGACGAGCCGGGCAGCGCGGCCGGACCGCCGCTGACACTGGCCGGCAGCTCGTCCGGTGCGGTCACCGAGAACTCGCGGACCGCGACCGCGGTCTTCTGCGCGGCGGTGGCCCGCAGCCGGACCGCCCGGACGACCGTCCCGGCCGGCAGCTGCGCCGAGACCGACTTCTGGTTCTTCACCGAGGCCAGCTTCTTCCAGCCGCCCTCGCCGGTGGAGTACTCCAGCACGCCGTCGCGGATGTAGTCGTCGAGCGCGCTCGGGCCGTCCGGACCACTTCCCCAGGAGCCCATCAGCACGGTCACGCTGCCCACCGGGCGCCCGCCGCCGAGGTCCAGGCCCACCGAGTCGCCCGCCTGCGGCGGCGCCGAACTCCAGTAGAAGGTGTCCGCGAGGCCGTCGGCCATCAGCGCCGGCAGATGGTCGCTCGCGCTGCCCAGCGTGGTGGTCGCGGTGATGCCGCCGCCCTGCACACCGGCCCAGGTGTCGGCGGCGCGCAGCGCGCGCTCCAGGAACGGGCCGAGCACGCCCGCGCCGACCGTCGCCGGGCTCTGGCCCAGCTGCTCGCGCAGCTTGGTCAGCTCCACCCGGGCCTTCCAGGCGGCCCCGCCGTCCCCGCCGCGCTGCGCCAGCAGCATGTCCAGAGCGGCGTTCCCGCCGAGGCCGTAGTCGCGCAGCGGCGCCAGCCAGGACGCGGCCTCGGTGGCCAGCTGGGCGGTCGCCGGGGCGGCGGCCAGGGTCTGCTGGGCACCCGCCATCGCGGTGAACGCCTCCCGCAGCGGGACGGCCGCCTCGATCAGCTTGGCGAGGTCGGGCGCGGTGCCCGAGGTCGGCTCGGCGGTGGCCCAGAACCGGTCCAGCAGCGGCAGCAGGTAGCCGGACTCCTGCTTGGCCAGCGGCGAGGAGACGCTGTTCCCGGCCAGCGCGGTGACCGCCGGCAGCGTCTCCCCGGTGGGCGTCGCCGTCGCGCCGGTCGGGCCGGCCAGCGACCGCAGCGCCGCCCGCCAGGAGTCCTCCGGCTTGTAGGCGACCGGGTTCCAGGCGAAGTCCCCGGCCGTGGCGAGCGCGATCCGGGAAGCGACCGGCTGCTGCATCGCGCCGGTCAGCATGACGGCCGAGCGGGTGGCCACCTCGGAGTCGCGGCCGGTGTAGGCACCGAGGAAGAGCCGGTCCGGGGTGGCGTCGTTGACCGGGTAGTTGTCCATCGTGACCAGCGGGTGCCGGTACAGCTCCGCGGTGTCGCCGACCTGCGTGCCGGTGATCCGCTCCGGGATCACCCCGACCCCGCTCCAGGCCACCTGGACGGCCGTCGGCAGCGCGTCGGCCAGCGCCGTGCGGTACGGGGTGGCGCCCTGCTGGTGGTACTCGGTGGGGACCACCGACAGCGGCGCCAGGCCCGGGTTCGCGGTGATCAGCCGGTCCTGCACCTTGGCGACCAGCTCGGCCTGCGCCTTGGCGGCGGCGGCCGGGCCGGTGCCGTACCTGGCCCGGTCGTCGGAGCAGTGCCACTCGTCGTAGGAGACGTCCAGGAACTGCAGCTGGAACGCGGTGAAGCCGAGCCCGCGCAGCCCGTCCAGCTTGGCGACCAGCGCGTCCGCGTCCTTGCCGGAGCTGTAGCAGAAGGACTGCCCCGGGTCGATCGCGTAGCCGAGCGCGACGTGGTTGCGCGTGGCGCGGTCCGCCAGCGCGCGCAGGTCGTCGGCCTTCGCGCGTGGGTAGGCGTCCCGCCAGCGGGAGGTGCGGTACGGGTCGTCGCCCGGGGCGTAGAGGTAGAGGTTCTGCTTGGAGCGGCCGAGGAAGTCCAGCTGGTCCAACCGCTGCTGCTGGGTCCACGGGGTGCCGTAGAACGCCTCGGCGGTGCCGCGCACCGGGGAGCCCGAGGGCCAGTCGCGCAGCGTGATCCCGGGCAGGCCGAGACCGGCGGCGCCCGGCGCCTGGCCCTGCTCGGCCGGGACGGCGGCCAGCAGTTGGCGCAGCGACTGCGCCGCGTAGAAGGTGCCGGTCGCGTCGGCGCCGGCCAGGACGACCGCGCCGTAGCTGCCGCCGGACGCCACCGGCAGCTGACCGGCCGCCAGTACGTAGCCGCCGGACGGCATTCCGGCCGTGCTCGGCGCCGTGCCCTCCTTGCCGCCGGCCGCCGCCGTGAGCTCGCGCAGGATCCGGTCGGTCTCGCCGCCCGCGCCCTCACCGGCGCCGCCGACGTACACCACCAGCGAGCCGGCGACCGGCGCCGCGGGCGGCGGCAGCGGGGTCACGGCGGCCGCCCCGGCGACGCCCAGCACCTCGTGCACCGCGGCGACCGCGCCGCGGTCCGCCCGGGGCGCGGCGACCAGGATGACGGAGCCCGGCACGGTGACCGGCTTGCCGGCCACCCGCTGCTCCTGCGGGCGGGGGAAGACCTGGGGGTCGCTCACGCTGCCGAGCGGGGTCTGCGGGGCGCTGCTCACCACGTCCGGCCCGGGGGCGAACCCGGGAGCCTGCGCGTACGCGGCCGGTCCGCTCACCAGCAGGCCGCCGACCACGGCCGCCGCCGACAGGGTGGCCGCCACCTGGAGGGTGCGCCGGCTCGGCGCCCCGGGACGGGCGGCCAGCTCGCGCTCGACCCGCACGGAGCGGAGCAGCGGTTCGGTGCCCTTGAGGTCCGCGATCAGCCGGTCCGCCGTCCTGGGCGCGAGTTGACGGCACGTCCGCGCGGTGGCCCGCCGTGCCGCGAGGGCGGCGGGGTGCTGGAGCACCTCGCGCAGCGACGGGCTCTGCTCCAGTTGCTGACGGAGCCGCCGCCCGGCCACCTCGGACACTCGGGCTTGCACAGGAGCCTCCTCGCCAGGCCGGAACCACATCGCGCCAAAGCCCACCAGCTACGTTTCCCGGTGTCAACGCCGTCGACGGGTATGCCGATTTTGTCCGATTTACGCCGGACTTAAGACCCCTTTAAAGAGGACTCTCCGCCCTCCCGGGCCGCTCCCCTCCGCCGTGTCCCACCCCTTCGGCCGCGTGTGTCCACCGGGTCACCGGGCCGTCACCCGGGTAGGACTGTGGCTGTCCTGACTGGGCGTTGCCGAGACATCGCAGGAGCCGCGAGTGGCCGCTTATCTCGACCGTGACGGAGCCGACGGCCTGGACGTGCCGGCGCAGGACGCGCCGCCGCCCCCGCCCGAACTGGTGGCCCTGGCGCGGGCCCACGGGGTGGACACCCGCTGCGGCCCCGGCGGCGTGCCGGCCGGCGCCCGCACCCTGGTCGCCGTGCTCGCCGCGCTCGGTGTGGACGCCGCCGCCCCCGAGGCCGCCCGCGCGGCGCTCGCCCGGCACCGGGCCGAGCAGCGCGCCCGGCTGCTGCCCCCCACCGTGGTGGCCCGGGCCGGCCGCCGCACCGCGCTCGACCTGCCCGCCGACACCCGGCTCGCCGTCGCCCTGGAGCAGGGCGGCCGCTGGGAGCTGCCGCGCGGCCACGCCCACTGGCTGCCCGCCGACCTCCCGCCCGGCCGGCACACCCTGCACGCCGACCTCCCCGGCCGCCCCGCCGCCACCGCCCACCTGATCGTCGCCCCCGAGCGCCTGCCCGCCCTCCCCGGCCGGAGCTGGGGCTTCCTCGCCCAGCTCTACTCCGTCCTCTCCGACCGCTCCTGGGGCATGGGCGACCTCGCCGACCTCGCCGACCTCGCCACCTGGGCGGGCTCGCTGGGCGCCGGCTTCCTCCAGATCAACCCGCTGCACGCCGCCCTGCCCGCCGTCCCCTCCGACCCGTCCCCGTACCGCCCCTCCTCCCGCCGCTTCGCCGACCCGGTCCACCTGCGGGTCGAGGAGGTCCCCGAGTACGCCTACCTGACCGGCGCCGCGCGCGAGGAGGCGGACGAGCTGCTGGCCCGCGCCGCCCGGCTGCGCTCCGAGGTGCTGGAGCACGACGGCCTGATCGACCGCGACGAGGTGTGGGCCCTCAAGCGCCGCGCCCTGGAGCTGCTGCACGCCGAGTACCGGCGCCACGCGGCCCGGCACGGCGCCGTCCGAACCGCCGCGTTCGACGCCTACCGGGAGCGCGAGGGCGAGTGGCTGGAGCGGTACGCGGTCTGGAACGCGCTGGCCGAACGGCACGGCGCCGACCACCACCACTGGCCGAAGGGCCTGCGCCACCCCGGCTCCCCGCACGTGCGGCAGCAGGCCGCCGAGCTCGCCGACCGGGTCGACCTGCACCGCTGGCTGGCCTGGCAGACCGACCGCCAGCTCGACCGGGCCCAGCGGGCCGCCCGCACCGCCGGGATGCCGCTCGGCCTGGTGCACGACCTCGCGGTCGGCGTCCACCCGGACGGCGCCGACGCCTGGGCGCTGCAGGACGCCCTGGCCACCGGCATCTCGGTCGGCGCGCCCCCGGACGCCTTCAACGCGCACGGCCAGGACTGGGGCCTGCCGCCCTGGCGCCCGGACGCGCTGGCCGCCGCCGGCTACGCGCCGTTCGCCGAGCTGATCCGCTCGGCCGCCCGGCACGCCGGCGCGCTGCGGATCGACCACGTGATGGGCCTCTTCCGGCTCTGGTGGGTGCCGGCCGGGCACGCCCCGACCGAGGGCGTGTACGTCCGCTACGACGCCGAGGCGATGCTCGCCGTGCTCGCCCTGGAGGCGCACCGGGCCGGCGCCGCGGTGATCGGCGAGGACCTCGGCACCGTGGAGCCCGGCGTCCGCGAGGAGCTGGCGGAACGCGGCGTGCTCGGCACCTCGGTGCTCTGGTTCGAGCGGGACTGGCAGGCCGGGGGCGGGATCCTGCCGCCCCCGCGGTGGCGCGCGGGCAGCCTCGCCACCCTGACCACCCACGACCTGCCGTCCACCGCCGCCCGGCTCTCCGGCGAGCACGTGGAGCTGCGCCACCGGCTGGGCCTGCTGGCCCGCCCGCTGGGCGAGGAGCAGGCGCAGGCCGCCGCCGAGCTGGCCGACTGGCGGGCCGAGCTGGTCCGGCTGGGCCTGCTGGGCGCGGAGGAGCCGCTGTCGGCCCTCGCGCTGCACCGCTTCCTGGCCGCCACCCCGGCCGGACTGGTCGGCGTCTGGCTGCCGGACGTGGTCGGGGACCCGCGCCCGCAGAACCTCCCGGGCACCTGGGACCAGTACCCGAACTGGCGCCTGCCGGTCGCCGACGGCTCCGGGACGCCGGTCACCCTGGACGCCCTGGCCGCGGCCCCGGACGTCCGCGTCCTCGCGGATCTGCTGCGCCCGCTGGGCGCCGGGCGGGGAATCGTCGGACATGCCCCAAAGGCCGACCCCGCCGAGCGGCCCGGCGTAAGTGACGGGTAAGTTGGCATCGTGGACAAGAGGAACGCTTTGCGAGCCGGCGCGGTCACCGCAACGGTCACGCTGATGATGCTGCTGTCGTCGCCCGCCATGGCCCTCACCCGGGACGACGGCGACGACCCGGGTAGCGGCCTGAGCGTCGCCCAGACCCTCGGCCTTTACGTGCTGATCCCGATCGCGGCCTTCGTGATCATCGGCGGCCTGGCCGCGCTGCCGTTCGGCGACAAGGACAAGAAGAAGTAGCCGGGCGGCTCCTTCCTCCACCCACGAGCGCACAGACCCCGAGGGGGCGCCGGACCAGGTCCGGCGCCCCCTCGCTCGTTCCCTCCCCCCTCCGCACGGGGACGCGCGGAGGGGGGAGGGAACGGCCGGATCAGCGCTCCGCGGCGGCCCGGTCGGCGTCCTGCGCCTTCAGCGCCCGCTCCACGCCGGCCCGCGCCTCGACGACCTGGCGCCGCAGCGCCGGCGCCGGCTCGGCCGAGGCCAGCCACGCGTCGGTGGCGTCCAGCGTGGCCTGCTCGACCAGCAGCGCCGGGTACAGCCCGACGATGATCTGCTGCGAGATCTCGTGGCTGCGGCTCTCCCAGACGCCCTTCACCGCGGCGAAGTACTTCTCCGCGTACGGCGCGAGCAGGGCGCGCTGGTCGGCCTGCTGGAAGCCGCCGATCACCGCCGCCTGCACGTAGTTGGTCAGCTCGTCCGACTCCACCACGCTCCTCCAGGCCGCGGCCTTGGCCTCGATGGTCGGGCGGGCGGCGCGGCAGCTGGCCGCGTGCTCCTGGCCGGCCGCGGTGTTGTCGCGCTCCAGCTCGGCCGAGATCTCGGCCTCGTCGGCCCGGCCGGTCGCGGCGAGCCGGCCCAGCAGGGTCCAGCGCAGCTCGGTGTCCACGGCCAGGCCGGGGATCTGCGCGGTGCCGTCCAGCAGACCGGCGAGCAGGTCGAGCTGACCCTCGGTCCGGGCGACGCCGGCCAGCGCGCGGGCCCAGGCCAGCTGGTGGTCGCTGCCCGGCTCGGCGGCGCGCAGCGCCTCCTCGGCGGCCTCGGCCCAGCGGGCCAGGCCCACCTCGCGCCAGGCCGGGTCGGCGTAGGCGTCCAGCGCCAGCTTGACCTGGCGGTGCACCGACTGGACGACGCCGATGTCGCTCTCGCGCGGCAGGCCGGAGAGGGCGAGGGTCAGGTAGTCGCGGGCGGCCAGCTCACCGTCGCGGGTCATGTCCCAGGCGGAGGCCCAGCACAGCGCGCGCGGCAGCGCGTCGGTGAAGCCGCCGAGGTGCTCGGTGACCACGGCCAGCGAGTCCTCGTCCAGCCGGACCTTGGCGTAGGACAGGTCGTCGTCGTTCAGCAGGACCACGGCCGGGCGGTGCCGGCCGACCAGCTGCGGCACCTCGGTGCGCGGGCCGTCGACGTCCAGCTCGATCCGGTCGGTGCGCACCAGCGCGCCGTCGGTCAGCTCGTAGAGGCCGATGGCGATCCGGTGCGGGCGCAGCACGGCCTCGCCCTTGGCGCCGGCGGGGAGCGCCGGGGCCTCCTGGAGCACGGCGAAGGACTCGATCTCGCCGTCGGTGTTCAGGGTCAGCGCGGGGCGCAGCACGTTGATGCCGGCGGTCTCCAGCCAGGCGGCGGACCAGGCCTTGAGGTCGCGTCCACTGGCCTCCTCCAGCGCGCCGAGCAGGTCGCCGAGCCGGGTGTTGCCCCAGGCGTGCCGCTTGAAGTAGGCGCGCACGCCCTCGAAGAAGGCGTCCTGGCCGACGTAGGCCACCAGCTGCTTGAGCACCGAGGCGCCCTTGGCGTAGGTGATGCCGTCGAAGTTGACCTGGACGTCCTCCAGGTCGTTGATCTCCGCCATGATCGGGTGGGTGGACGGCAGCTGGTCCTGCCGGTACGCCCAGGTCTTCATCTGGTTGGCGAAGGTGGTCCAGGAGTTGGGCCAGCGCGAGGCGGGCGACTCGGCCTGGCAGACCGCCTCGGCGTAGGTCGCGAACGACTCGTTCAGCCAGAGGTCGTTCCACCACTCCATGGTGACGAGGTTGCCGAACCACATGTGGGCCAGCTCGTGCAGGATCGTCGCGGCGCGGGCCTCGTACGCGGCGTCGGTCACCTTGGACCGGAACACGTACTGGTCGCGCAGGGTGACGGCGCCCGCGTTCTCCATCGCGCCGGCGTTGAACTCCGGCACGAACAGCTGGTCGTACTTGGGGAACGGGTAGGGGAAGTCGAACTTCTCCTGGAAGTAGTCGAAGCCCTGCTTGGTGACCTCGAAGATCGCCTCGGCGTCCAGGAACTCGCGCAGCGAGGGCCGGCAGTAGATGCCCAGCGGCACCTTCTGCTCGCCGTTCTCGTAGGCGTCGAAGACCCCGACGTAGGGGCCCGCGATGAGCGCGGTGATGTAGGAGGAGATGCGGCCGGTCGGGGCGAAGCGCCAGACCCGCGCGTCCCCCTCGCCCTCCGGCTCGGGGGTGGGCGAGTTGGAGATCACGCTCCAGCCGGCGGGCGCGGTCACCGTGAAGGTGAACGCGGCCTTCAGGTCGGGCTGCTCGAAGTTGGCGAAGACCCGGCGGGCGTCCGGCACCTCGAACTGGGTGTACAGGTAGGTCTCGCCGTCGACCGGGTCGACGAACCGGTGCAGGCCCTCGCCGGTGTTGGTGTAGGCGCAGTTCGCGACGACGCGCAGCTCGTTCTCGGCGGCGAGGCCCGGCAGCGCGATCCGGCTGTCGGCGAAGCCGGCGGTGTCGAGGCGCTCGCCGTTGAGGACGATCTCCTCGACGCTCGGGGCGACCAGGTCGATGAAAGTGGCCGCGCCCGGGGTGGTGGCGGTGAACCGGACCACGGTGGTGGACCGGAACGTGCCCCCCTCTCGGGCCGAGCTCAGGTCGAGCTCGATGTCGTACGCGTCCACGTGCAGGAGGTCGGCCCGGGTGCGGGCCTCCTCGCGGGTCAGGTTGGTGCCGGGCACTCGCAGGACTCCTTCGTCAGGCTGATGTCTGGCATCCTGCCATGCCGGTCCGCCCGGTCCGCCGGAATGTGCCCGGATACGGGACGGGCGGGGCGGCAGGGACTCGTCGGTCCCCGCCGCCCCGCCCGCGGACCCGTTACTTCTTGACGTACTTGAACACGGGGGAGTCGAAGCTGCCGCGGGAGAACCCGTACAGCGACCCGTCCGAGTTCAGGACGAACTCGTTGCTGCTCATGCCGATGGTGAAGGTCGAGTTGACGGTGACGTTGCCGAGCTCGCTCACCGCGCCGTCGGCGGCGGCCAGCGTCACCAGCTTGGCGTCGTTGCCGTAGCCCATGTCCAGGATGGCCCGGACCCGGCCGTCCTTGTCGGTGCCGGAGACCAGCCGGATCCCGTCCTTGGCCTTGCCGTCGGTGGACCAGAGCCGCTTGCCGCTGTTCAGGTCGTAGGCGTTGATCGCCAGCTTGGTCGGGTTGGTCTGCACGTACAGCGTGCTGCCGCTGACCACGCTCTGGGTGAAGGCGTCGGCCAGGCCGCTGAGCCGCAGGCTGTCGTAGCCGGGCTCCTTGACGGGCATCTGGGTGCCCGGCTTGTTGGTCTTGTCGAACGGCAGCACGTAGTCGCCGTTCGAGCCGTTGGCCATCGACAGCACCAGCGGCTGGTCGGAGAGGACCTTGTCGACCCGCTCGATGCTGCCGGTCAGGGTGATCGGCGCGGGCGAGGCGACCTTGCCGGTCTCCGTCTCCAGGATCACCAGCTGCGACTTGACGGTGGTGTTGACGCCGTAGCAGCTGTCGGTGACCACGATCTGCGCGCCGGCGGCGGTGCCGTAGACGCTGCAGTTCTTCTCGCGCGGCTGGAACGCCCAGACCGCGGAGCCGTCGGAGACGTTCACCGCGGCGGCCGTGTTGGCGCCGATGCCGATGACCTTGTCGGTGATGCTCAGGGTGGGGGCGACCATCTTGTTCTGCCCGACCTTGGCGCTCCACGACAGCTTGCCCGTGGTGAGGTCGACGGCGGCGATGGTGGAGCAGTCGCTGTCACCGGTGTTCAGCGCGACCGCGGCGACGTGCTTGGAGTTGGCGCTGTACGAGGCGCTGCAGAACTCCTTGGCGCCGGACGGCACCGGGATGCTCCAGGCCTCCTTGCCGTCGGCGGTGTTGACGGCGCGGATGCCGGTGGTGTCGGCGCGCACGGCGATCTTGTCGGCGCCCCAGATGGCGAGCAGCCGGGTGGAGCCGCTGACCGAGCTGGCCGGCTTGTCGGCCGCCCAGCCCAGGTTGTAGGCGCCGGCCTTGCCACCGCCCCCGCCGCCGGTGGTGCCGCCGGTGCCGCCGGCGGTCGTCGGCGGTGCGCTGACGCTGTTGCTGACGTCCGGCGTGGTTCCGCCGCCACCGGTGACCTGGCCGCCGGTGGTGCCGCCGGAGGCGGCCGGCGGGTCGTCCGTCTTCTTGTTGTCGGTGAACAGCACGACCAGCGCGGCGACGATGGCGATCGCCAGTACGCCGCCGATGATGCCGCCCCAGACCATCACGGGGTTGCGCTGCTTCGGCGGGGCCGGTACCGGGGCACCCGGGTAGCCGTAGCCGCCCTGCTGCGGGTAGCCGTACCCGGCCGCGCCGCCGTCGGCGGGCGGCGGGGCGGCGTAGCCGTACGGCTGCTGGCCCGCGGCCGGGGCGCCGAACTGCGGCTGGCCGGGCGCCGGGTCGTACGGGCCGACCGGCGCCGGTCCCTGGGCGGCTCCCTGCGCGGGGAAGGCGGGGGCGGTGGGCGCGTACGCGTACCCGCCCGCCGCCGGGGCCGGCGGAGCGGGCGGAGCCGCCGGCGGGGCGGGCGGAGCGGCCGGTGCCGGCGGCGCGGCCTGGCCGGGGACCGCCGCCCCGTCGAGCTGTGTCTGCTGGTCCGCCACGGCCGCCGGGTCGACGCCGCCCGGCTTGCGTCCGAACGAGACGCCCCGGTTGTCCGGTCCGCCGCCCGGAGCTTCGCCAGCCCCCGGTATGGGGTGATCCCCTGCCATCTGATGCCCCGTCTTGTCTGGAAGCGTCCCGTGACCGGCGCACGTCCGTGTCCGGCGGGACGGGTGAGATTGGGCACCATCGTACGGGGGGCCGGTTTTCGGACGGGCGGCGGAACCCGCGACCCCGTCCGCCTCCGCGCCGACCTGGGGCGATGTCAACCCTCCGGCACCCCCGCCGACCTGGCCCGCGGCCGCCCTCCGCCCCCGCCGGCCGTCCCGTCCTCCCGGGTGTGCTCACCGGCCCTTCGCCGTCCCTCCCCCGTGCCTTCACCATCCGGCAGGCCCTAGGCTTCAGGACTTGAAGGGGACGCCCGGCGGAGGGGTCCCGCGCCCTTGGGAGGGTGGATCATGTCGACGGACACTCCGGGTTCGCAGTCCTCGCTGCACCGGGCCAACCTGGAGCGGGTGCTCCGCGCGGTGCGGATGGCCGGCTCGCTGACGCAGGCCGAGATCGCCCGCGGGACCGGCCTCTCGGCGGCCACCGTGTCCAACATCGTCCGGGAACTGAAGGAGAGCGGCACCGTCGTGGTCGCCGACACCTCCGCCGGCGGCCGGCGTGCCCGCAGCGTCTCGCTCAGCGGGGACGCGGGCATCGTGGTGGGGATCGATTTCGGCCACACCCATCTGAGGGTCGCCGTCGGCAATCTCGCCCACCGGGTGCTCGCCGAGGAGAGCGCCCCGATGGACGTCGACGTCTCCGCCGCGCAGGGCTTCGACCGTGCCGAGGCCCTGGTCGAGCGGCTGCTCGCGGAGGCCGGCTTCCGCGCCGACAAGGTGATCGGCGTGGGCCTGGGCGTCCCCGGCCCGATCGACGTGGAGACCGGCGCGCTGGGCTCCACCGCGATCCTGCCGGGCTGGACCGGCATCGCCCCCGGCCGCGAGCTGGCCGAGCGGCTCGGCCTGCCGGTGCACGTCGACAACGACGCCAACCTCGGCGCGCTCGGCGAGCTGGTCTGGGGCGCCGGCCGGGGCCTGAACGATCTCGCCTACATCAAGGTGGCCAGCGGAGTCGGCGCCGGCCTGGTGGTCAACGGGCACATCTACCGGGGGCCGGGCGGCACCGCCGGAGAGATCGGCCACATCACCCTGGACGAGGCGGGCCCGGTCTGCCGCTGCGGCAACCGGGGCTGCCTGGAGACCTTCGTCGGATCCCGCTACCTCCTGAACCTGCTCACCCCCACCCTCGGCACCGGGCTCACCCTGCCCCGGGTGGTGGAGCTGGCCCACGAGGGCGACCTCGGCTGCCGCCGGGTGATCGCCGACGCCGGCCGGCAGATCGGCACCGGTGTGGCCACCCTGTGCAATCTGCTCAACCCGCGCCGGGTGATCCTCGGCGGAGACCTCGCCGAGGCCGGTGAGCTGGTGCTCGCGCCGATCCGCGACTCGGTGGCCCGCTACGCGATCCCCAGTGCCGCCCGCCAGCTGTCGGTGGTCCCGGGCACCCTGGGCGGGCGCGCCGAGGTGCTGGGCGCGCTCGCGCTGGTGATGAGCGAGGCCGGCGACTCCAGCGCGCTCGCGATCGCCCGCCCGTAGGCACGCCCCGGCCGCCGCGGGCCGGTCCCGGGGCCCCGCCGTCCGGTCCGTCCGCGGCGCACCGACACGCCGGGTGTGCCCGTCCACTCGAAGGAGTGACCGTCGAGGTGACTGGCGCGTACCGGCCGTCGGTACCGGACACCCCGCCCGGTGTTCGGTAGGCGGACATTAGACTCGACCGGTCGACACCGGGCGGCGACGCCCGTCGGGCCCCCGCGGTCCGCGAACACTGAACGAGGAGGAACGGGTGGCCCTGCTGACCCGCATTCGGGGACCGCGCGATCTCGACCGGCTCACGCCCGGACAGCTGGCCACCCTGGCCGAGGAGATCCGGACCTTCCTGGTGACCGAGGTCTCCAAGACGGGCGGCCACCTCGGCCCGAACCTCGGCGTGGTGGAGCTCACCATCGCGCTGCACCGGGTGTTCGACTCCCCGCGCGACCGCATCCTCTTCGACACCGGCCACCAGAGCTACGTCCACAAGCTGCTCACCGGCCGCCAGGACTTCTCCGGGCTGCGGACGAAGGGCGGCCTGTCCGGCTACCCCTCGCGCGCCGAGTCCGAGCACGACGTGATCGAGAACTCGCACGCCTCCACCGTCCTCTCCTACGCCGACGGCCTGGCCAAGGCCAACGAGCTGCTCGGGAAGAACGACCCGGTGGTGGCCGTGATCGGCGACGGCGCGCTGACCGGCGGCATGGCCTGGGAGGCGCTCAACAACATCGCCGACGCCAAGGACCGCCCGCTCGTCATCGTCGTCAACGACAACGAGCGCTCCTACTCGCCGACCATCGGCGGCATGGCCAACCACCTCGCCACCCTGCGCACCACCCAGGGCTACGAGCGCTTCCTGTCCTGGGGCAAGGACGCGCTGCAGCGCACCCCGGTGGTCGGCCAGCAGCTCTTCGAGACCCTGCACGGCGCCAAGAAGGGCCTGAAGGACTTCATCGCCCCGCAGGGCATGTTCGAGGACCTCGGCCTCAAGTACATCGGCCCGATCGACGGCCACGACCTCACCGCCCTGGAGTCCGCGCTCACCAAGGCGCGCGGCTTCGGCGGCCCGGTGATCGTGCACTGCCTCACCGAGAAGGGCCGCGGCTACCACGCCGCCGAGAACAACGACGAGGACCGCTTCCACGCGGTCGGCGTGATCCACCCGGAGACCGGCCTGCCGATCAAGAGCTCCGGCGGCCGGAGCTGGACCTCGGTCTTCGCCGAGGAGATGGTCGCGCTCGGCCACGAGCGCGAGGACATCGTCGGCATCACCGCCGCGATGCTCCACCCGGTGGGCCTGGCGCCGTTCGCCGAGGCCTTCCCGGACCGCATCTTCGACGTCGGCATCGCCGAGCAGCACGCCGTCACCAGCGCCGCGGGCCTGGCCACCGGCGGGCTGCACCCGGTCTTCGCGGTCTACGCGACCTTCCTCAACCGCGCCTTCGACCAGGTCCTGATGGACGTCGCCCTGCACAAGCTGGGCGTCACCTTCACGCTGGACCGGGCCGGCGTCACCGGCGACGACGGTGCCTCGCACAACGGCATGTGGGACATGTCGATCCTCCAGGTGATCCCCGGCCTGCGGCTCGCCGCCCCGCGCGACGCCGACCAACTGCGCGCCCAGCTGCGCGAGGCCGTCGAGGTCAAGGACGCCCCGACCGTGGTCCGCTACTCCAAGGGCACGGTCGGCCCGGCCGTCCCGGCGGTCGGCAAGGTCGGCGGCATGGACCTGCTGCGCACCAGCCCGGACGCCGAGGAGGGCCGCCGGGCCGACGTGCTGATCGTCTCGGTCGGCGCGCTCGCCCCGATGTGCCTGGAGGTGGCCGACCTGCTGGCCGCCCAGGGCATCAGCTCGACCGTGGTGGACCCGCGCTGGGTCAAGCCGGTCGACCCGGCGCTGCCCGGCCTGGCCGCCGAGCACCGGGTGGTCGTCACGGTCGAGGACAACGGCCGGGCCGGCGGCGTCGGCGCGGCGATCGCCCAGGCGCTGCGCGACGCGGACGTGGACCTGCCGCTGCGCGACTTCGGCATCCCGCAGGAGTTCCTGGACCACGCCTCGCGGGCCGAGATCCTCGCCGAGATCGGCCTCACCGCCCCGGACCTCGCCCGCCGGGTGGCCACCCTGGTCTCGCGCCTCGACGTCGCCGTCGACGCCTGACCGTCTCCCGCACCACGTCACCCCCGACCCGTGTGTGACAGCTCTGCAACAGTCACACTCGGTGGGGGCTGATAATCGCACCAAAGGCGGGACCGGCGCTGCCGGCGCCGATCCCGCCCGGTAGGTTGTCATCCGTGCCGACCCCCACCCGATCCCGCCTGACCGCGCTCGCCGAGCGCCTTCCCTTGGGGGTACCCCCGGCCGACGGCTGGGAGCGCGTGAAGGCCGGCTACTGGACGCGCCTGGTGCCGCTGCTGGCGCTGGTCGCCCTGCTCACCCACCTGCCGTCCTTCATCCGCCCGGTCTGGAGCCCCGACGAGGGCTTCCTGGCCACCCAGGCCCGGATGCTCGCCGACGGCGGCGTGCTCTACGACACCGTGGTGGACCGCAAGCCGCCGCTGCTGCCCTGGCTCTACCAGGCCTGCTTCGCCGTCTTCGGCTCCGCCTCGCTCTGGCCGCTGCGCACCCTGGCGGTGGTCGCCCACCTGGTCACCGCGATCCTGCTGGCCTCGATCGCCCGCGGCCGCTGGGGCAACCGGGCCGGCGTCGGCGCGGGCCTGCTCTACCTGCTGGTCTCCATCGGGCTCTCCCCGGAGGACACCCAGGCGGCGACCTTCGAGGTCTTCATGCTGCCCGCCATGGTGGCCGCCTTCCGCTACGCCGAGCGCCGCCGCTGGCTGGCCGCCGGCATCGCGGTGGCCCTCTGCTCGCTGACCAAGCAGACCGGCGGTGCGGTGCTGCTGCCGGTGCTCTGGATGCTCTTCCAGGACGCCCGCCGGCGCGGCGTGCGCTGGATCCCCGCGCTGCTCAAGATCGGCTTCGGCTTCACCCTGCCGATAGCGCTGGTCGCGGTGATCCTCACCAAGCCCAAGGGCTTCCTGTTCTGGGTGGTCACCGGCAGCGGCGACTACGCCACCGTGGGCGGCGCCTGGCTGCAGATGCTCGGCCGGGCGCTCGGCAACTCGGCGATCCTGCTCGGCGCCGGCCTCGGTTTCCTGCTGCCGGTCGGCCGCCGGCTCTGGCTGAAGCACCGGCACCGCCCGCTGCCGGTCGCCGGCGAGGAGCACGGCTCCACCACCGACCTGTGGGTGTGGCTGCTCTCCTCGGTCGTGGCGGTCAGCATGGGCTTCCACTTCTTCGGCCACTACTACCTCCAGCTGATGCCCCCGCTGGTGCTGCTGGGCACCGGGGCGATCGCCACCTCGGCCGTCCGCTGGAAGCCCGTGCTGCTGTACACCACGGCCGCCGCCACCGTCTTCTGGGGCCTGGCGCTGGCCTGGCCGGGGGAGCGGCTGGACCGCACCACCGAGGTCGCCACCGCGGTCGCCGCGCAGACCACCCCCAAGGACACCGTGCTGGTCTGGGGCATGCACCCGGAGCTGTACTGGCTGGCCGACCGCAAGCCCGCCACCCGCTACCTCACCGCGGGCTTCCTGACCAACTACAGCGGCGGCAAGGACGGCAGCCTCAACGTCGGCGAGCAGTTCTCGATGGCCAACGCCTGGCAGACCTTCGACCAGGAGATCGCCAAGAGCCTGCCCGAGGTCGTCGTCGACGACTCCGGCCTCGCGCCGTACCAGCCCGGCATGATCCCGAAGATCGAGAACCTGCTGGACACCCACTACGAGATGGTCGGCGTCTTCGCCGACACCGTCGTCTACCGCCTCAAGCGCTGAGCCGCCCCGTGCCCGACACAAAGGGCCCCGGTGACCGGATCCGGTCACCGGGGCCCTCCGTCGTTCGCCTAGGCGGGCACGGAGGCCGTACCCGGGGCGAGGAAGCGCTTGCCGTTCACCCGCTCCGAGACGCCCTCACGGTCCAGGTACGGGGTGATCCCGCCCAGGTGGAAGGGCCAGCCGGCGCCGGTGATCATGCAGAGGTCGATGTCCTGCGCCTCGGCGACGACACCCTCCTCCAGCATCAGGCCGATCTCCTGCGCGACGGCCTCCAGGGCGCGGCCGAGGACCTGCTCCTCGGTCAGCACGGTGTCGCCGAAGGAGAGCAGCTCCAGCACCTCGGGGTCGAGGACCTGCTGCCCGTCCACCCAGGTGTAGAAGCCGCGCTTGCCGGCCTTGACCACCTTGCCGAGGTTCTCGGAGACGGTGAACCGCTCCGGGAACGCGCCGTGCAGGGTCTCCGAGACGTGCAGGGCGATGGCCGGGCCGACCAGCTCCAGCAGCACGATCGGGGACATCGGCAGGCCGAGCGGCTCGACGCCCTTCTCGACGGTGGCGATCGGGGTGCCCTCGTCGATGATGTTCTGGATCTCGCCCATGAAGCGGGTCAGGATCCGGTTGACCACGAACGCCGGGGCGTCCTTGACCAGCACCGAGGTCTTCCGCAGCTTCTTCGAGACGCCGAAGGCGGTGGCCAGCGAGGCGTCGTCGGTCTGCTCGCCGCGGACGATCTCCAGCAGCGGCAGGATCGCGACCGGGTTGAAGAAGTGGAAGCCGACGACCCGCTCCGGGTGCTTCAGCTTCGAGGCCATCTCGGTGACCGACAGCGAGGAGGTGTTGGTCGCCAGCACGCAGGTCGGCGAGACCACGTTCTCCAGGTCCGCGAAGACGGTCTGCTTGACGCCCATCTCCTCGAACACGGCCTCGATCACGAAGTCGGCGTCGCCGAAGGCCACGGCCTTGTCCAGCGAGCCGGAGACCAGGCCCTTGAGGCGGTTGGACTTGTCCTTGCCGATCCGGCCCTTCTCCAGCAGCTTGTCGATCTCGGCGTGGACGTAGCCCACGCCCTTGTCGACGCGCTCCTGGTCGATGTCGGTGAGGACCACCGGCACCTCCAGACGGCGGGCGAACAGCAGCGCCAGCTGCGAGGCCATCAGACCGGCGCCGACGACGCCGACCTTGGTGACCGGGCGGGCCAGCGACTTGTCCGGGGCGCCGACCGGGCGCTTGGCGCGGCGCTGCACCAGGTTGAAGGCGTAGATGCCGCTGCGCAGCTCGCCGCCCATGATGAGGTCGGCCAGCGCCGCGTCCTCGGCGTCGAAGCCGGCCTGCAGGTTCTCGTCCTTGACCTGGGCGATGATGTCCAGCGCCCGGTAGGCGGCCGGGGCCGCCCCGTGCACCTTGGCGTCGGCGACCAGCCGGCCCCAGGCGACGGCGTCGTCCCAGGCCTTGCCGCGGTCGATCGCCTCGCGCTCGACGACCAGGTCGCCCTTGAGCACCCGGGCCGCCCAGAACAGCGACTGCTCCAGGAAGTCGGCCGGCTCGAAGATCGCGTCGGCGATCCCCAGCTCGAACACGTCCTTGCCCTTGAGCTGCTTGTTCTGCGCCATCGAGTTCTCGATGATCACCTTGACGGCCTTGGCCGGGCCGATCAGGTTCGGCAGGATGCTGCAGCCGCCCCAGCCGGGGACGAGGCCGAGGAAGACCTCGGGCAGCGAGAACGCCGGGACGCCCGCCGACACCGTGCGGTAGTCGCAGTGCAGGCCGACCTCGACGCCGCCGCCCATCGCCGCGCCGTTGTAGAACGCGAAGGTCGGGACGGGCAGCGCGGCGATCCGCTTGAAGACCTCGTGGCCGCCCTTGCCGATGGCCAGCGCGTCCGCGTGCTCCTTGAGCAGCTCGACGCCCTTGAGGTCGGCGCCGACCGCGAAGATGAACGGCTTGCCGGTGATCGCGGCACCGACGATGGCGCCCTCGGCGGCCTCCGCCTCGACCTGGTCCAGCGCCTCGTCCAGCTTGAGCAGCGAGCCCGGGCCGAAGGTGGTCGGCTTGGTGTGGTCGAAGCCGTTGTCCAGGGTGATCAGGGCCAGCCGGCCGGCCTGCAGCGGCAGGTCCAGGTGCCGCACGTGCGCGGTGGTGACGACCTCGCCGGGGAAGAGCTCGGCGCCGCGGGTCAGCAGCTCAGTCGTGGTGCTCATGTTCACTTACCGCCCTCGAACGCAGACGACTCTTCCGCTCCGCTCCAATGCGGGTTCTCCCAGATGACCGTGCCGCCCATGCCGAAGCCGATGCACATCGTGGTGAGGCCGTAGCGGATGTCCGGGCGCTGCTCGAAGCGGCGGGCCAGCTGGTTCATCAGGCGCACGCCGGAGGAGGCCAGCGGGTGGCCGTACGCGATCGCGCCGCCGTACGGGTTGACCCGCTCGTCGTCGTCCGCGATGCCGTAGTGGTCCAGGAACGCCAGCACCTGGACGGCGAAGGCCTCGTTGACCTCGAACGCGCCGATGTCGTCGATGGTCAGACCGGCCTTGGCCAGCGCCTTCTCGGTGGCCGGCACCGGGCCGATGCCCATCACCTCGGGCTCGACGCCGGCGAAGGCGAACGAGACCAGGCGCATCCTGACCGGCAGGCCCAGCTCCTCGGCCACGTCCTCGGCGGCCAGCAGCGAGGCGGTGGCACCGTCGTTGAGGCCGGCCGAGTTGCCCGCGGTGATGTTGCCGTGCGGGCGGAACGGGGTCTTGAGCCCCGCCAGGTTCTCCATCGTGGTGCCCGGGCGCATCGGCTCGTCCACGGTGGCCAGGCCCCAGCCGGTCTCGCCGACCTCGGGGTTGGTGTTGCGGATCGAGATCGGCACCAGGTCGGGCTGGATGTCGCCGTTGGCGTACGCCTTGGCGGCCTTCTCCTGCGAGCGCACGGCGTAGGCGTCGCAGCGCTCCTTGGTCAGGTGCGGGAACCGGTCGTGCAGGTTCTCCGCGGTCATGCCCATGAACAGGGCGGACTCGTCGACCAGCTTCTCGGAGACGAAGCGCGGGTTCGGGTCGACGCCCTCGCCCATCGGGTGACGGCCCATGTGCTCCACGCCGCCGGCCACGACCACGTCGTAGGCGCCGAAGGCGATGCCGCCGGCGGTGGTGGTCACGGCGGTCAGCGCGCCGGCGCACATGCGGTCGATCGCGTAGCCGGGGACGGACTTCGGCAGGCCGGACAGCAGCGCGGCGGTGCGGCCGATGGTCAGACCCTGGTCGCCGATCTGCGTGGTGGCCGCGATGGCGACCTCGTCGATGCGCTCGACGGGCAGGTTCGGGTTACGGCGCACGAGCTCCCGGATGCACTTGACGACCAGGTCGTCGGCGCGCGTCTCGTGGTAGATGCCCTTCGGGCCGGCCTTGCCGAACGGGGTGCGGACGCCATCGACGAAGACGACGTCCCTCACGGTACGAGGCACGGGGGCTCTCCTCCCAGGGACCAACGGTTCAGGTGGGCAGGCTGCCGCTCACCATCGCACGAGGGGATGTGAGCGGCGCCGCTTCCCCGCTATGCTACCCGCCGGTAACCACCCTGCCCAGGCCTGTCCGGCGACTCTCGCGATGTGTCCCCGGACACGTTCCGCTCGGCGAGCGCCGAACGGGGCGCCGAGCGGAACGCCGCGGGGAACGCCGAAGGGGATGCCGCCCGACCGGGCGACATCCCCTTCCTCCTGCTCCTCCGCCGCTCAGCCCTGCTGCGCCGCCGTCTCCGCCGCCTTGGCGAAGGCGGCGGAGATCACCGGGGCGACCAGGTCCACCTGCCACTGGCGGGCGCCCAGCCGGCGCAGCGCCGCGGCCACGTTCGCCGCGGAGGCGTCGGCCGGCGGCTCCCAGGACACCCGGCGGACCAGGTCCGGGGTGATCAGGTTCTCGGCCGGCAGGTGGTGGCGCTCCGCCAGTTCGCTCACCGCGGCGCGCGCCCCGCTCAGCCGGGCGGCCGCCACCGGGTCCTTCTCGGCCCAGGCGCGCGGCGGCGGCGGGCCGTCGTGCGGTGCGGCGGCCGGCGGCAGCTGGTTCTCCGGCACCTCCCGCCCGCGCTGGACGGCGGCCAGCCACTGCTCCAGCTGGCGCCGGTGCACCCGCGGCCCGAAGCCCTGGACGGACTGCAGCGCGGCGATGTTGAGCGGCATGGCCAGCGCGGCGTTGACGATCGCGGCGTCCGACAGCACCCGGCCCGGCGAGACGTCGCGGTCCTGCGCCATCCGGTCGCGGGCCAGCCACAGCTCGCGCACCACGACCAGCTGGCGGCGGCGGCGCACCTTGTGCAGCTGCGAGGTGCGCCGCCAGGGGTCGGTGCGCGGTGCCGGGCGGGGGGCCGCGGCGATCGCCGCGAACTCCTCCAGGGCCCAGTCGAGCTTGCCCTGGGCGTCCAGCTCCCGTTCGAGTGCGTTGCGCAGCTCGACCAGCACCTCGACGTCCAGAGCGGCGTAGCGCAGCCACGGTTCGGGCAGCGGGCGGGTGGACCAGTCGACCGCGGAGTGCTCCTTGGCCAGGCTCAGCCCGAGCACGCTCTCGGTCATCGGCCCGAGTCCGACCCGGGCGAAGCCGGCGATCCGTCCGGCCAGCTCGGTGTCGAACAGGCGCCCCGGTCTCATGCCCACCTCGGCCAGGCAGGGCAGATCCTGGGTGGCGGCGTGCACCACCCACTCGGTGTCCGCGAGGGCCGCGCCCAGTGCGCCGAGGTCGGGGCAGGCGATCGGGTCGATCAGCGCGGTACCGGCGCCCGCGCGGCGCAGCTGGATGAGGTACGCCCGCTGGCCGTAGCGGTAGCCGGAGGCCCGCTCGGCGTCGACGGCGACCGGTCCGGTTCCCGCCGCGAAGGCGGCGATGGTGGCGGCCAGCGCCTGCTCGTCCGCCACGACCGGAGGGATCCCCTCCTTCGGTTCGAGGAGCGGGACCGGGGCTGCTTCTTCTGGGATGGCTGCTACGGCGTCGGTCACCCCCCAAGGGTACGACGGTCCCCGCGACCGGGAGTGTTGTCGGACTGGTCAGACCGATGACGGGGGCCGCCGGTTCGCCGCCGCGGCGGCGAACCGAGCACTCCTCAGCGCGCCGCGGCGGCCACGGAGGAAACGTTCCTCCATGGCCGCCGCAGCGGCGGACCGCTCAGTGGATGATGCCGGTGCGCAGCGCGACCGCGACCATCCCGGCGCGGTCGCCGGTGCCGAGCTTGCGGGCGATCCGGGCGAGGTGGCTCTTCACGGTGAGCGCCGAGAGGCCCATCGCCACGCCGATCGCCTTGTTGGACTGGCCCTCGGCCACCAGCCGCAGCACCTCCACCTCGCGGCCGGAGAGCTCGCGGTACGCGGCCTGCTGCGCACCCGGCGCGCCGTGTGCCCCGGGAGCGCCCGGCGCACCGTGCGCGCCCGGCATGCCCGGCATGCCGGGCCGGCGCATCCGCCCGGCCAGGCCGGCGGCACCGAGCGGCAGACCGGGACGGCCCGGCATGGCGACATTGGTGCGGGTACCGGTGACCACGTAGCCCTTGACGCCGCCGGCCAGCGCGCTGCGCACGGCGCCGATGTCGTCGGCGGCGGAGAGCGCCAGGCCGTTGGGCCAGCCGGCGGCACGGGTCTCGGCCAGGATGGTGAGTCCGGAGCCGTCGGGGAGGTGGACGTCGGCGACGCAGATGTCGCGCGGGGTGGAGACCCGGGGGCGGGCCTCGGCGATCGAGGACACCTCGATCACGTCCCGGACGCCGAGCGCCCAGAGGTGACGGGTGACGGTGTTTCGGACGCGGGGATCGGCGATGACCACCATGGCGGTGGGCTTGGTCGGGCGGTAGGCGACCACGTTTGCGGGGTGCTCAAGAAGGACCGACACCAGGCCTCCTGCGGGAGTGGCGGACGGAACCCCGAGGGGGCGGTCGGAGTGTTCCGCGTTCGGAAAGGGTCACAGTCTGCTTCGGCAGCATCCGTGCCCGGCTTTAGCGAAAGATCACGATCTAGTGAGTCACAATACGGACAAATCGCGCAGATGACTGATGCGACATGCTTGGAAATCGCACAAAATCGATCAGATCCAGCGCAAAGCGGTCAGTTCCGAACGATTTGTTGACGGAGAGCCGCCCTGAAGTCACACTCTGTCAGCCTTGGGGGTGGCGGCGCGCCGACCGATGACGCCCGGGCCGGGCGCCACTCCTCAGTGCGAACGGGGGCGTCGCCGCGCCGGCATCGGAACCACTCCACCGAGTGACGTGACGTCCGCGGGGGAGTACGGGGTCGGGGAGGCCGGCGGCAGGCCCGCGCTGATGCAGAGCAGGTCCCCCCAGGCCGCCAGGTGCCGCTCGAAACGGCCGTCGGCCGGCGTCCAGGACGCCCGGATCTCGATCTCGGTGCTCGAAGCGCGGTCCGCCAGCCCGCCGAAGTACTGCGAGGCGCACAGGCTCACCGTGCCGGACGGCTCCGCGTACCCGGCGCCGTGCGCCTGCAGCGCGTCCAGCAGCCAGGCCCAGCCGACCTCGGAGAGCATCGGGTCGCCGGCCATCTCCGGCTCCAGCTCGGCCCGGGTCATGGTGACCACCCGGAAGTCCCCGTTCCAGGCCTCCTGCCCGGCCGGGTCGTGCAGCAGCACCAGCCGGCCGTCGGCCAGCTCCTCGCCGTCCACCTCGACGGTCGCGGTCAGCGCGAAGGAGAACGGCGCCAGCCGGCGGGGCGCCGGGGCGGGGGAGAGGACGACCTCGGGGCGCAGCCGGGCCTCGGAGAACGCCTCCACGGCAGCCCGGAACTCGCTCGGCGCCGCCTCCCGACCCGTTCCGCCACCTGCTCCGCCACCCTGTGCGGGGTGCCCTCCGACCGCTGCCATGACCCGAAGACTAGGTCGAAAACGCGGGTAATCGCCGCAACTTCTTCCCGCGCGGCGCGCCGGAGCGGCAAACCGGCCAGATCTTGGAGGAACCGACGAGGCCGACGGGGCGGACGGGTCCGGGCCGCGTGCGAAGATTTGGAGCGTGAGCGAGACGACGGCAGACACCACGGCAGCCACCCCGGCAGTCCCCCCGACCGGTGCCACCCCCGGTCAGCAGCCCGACGCGCGCCGCGGCGCCGCGTACGACTCGGCGTTCCTGCGCGCCTGCCGGCACGAGCCGGTACCGCACACCCCGGTGTGGTTCATGCGCCAGGCCGGCCGCTCGCTGCCCGAGTACCTGAAGGTCCGCGAGGGCATCCCCATGCTGGAGTCCTGCATGCGGCCCGAGCTGGTCAAGGAGATCACCCTCCAGCCGGTGCGGCGGCACAAGGTGGACGCGGCGATCTTCTTCAGCGACATCGTGGTCCCGCTCAAGGCGATCGGCATCGACGTCGACATCAAGCCCGGCATCGGCCCGGTCATCGCCGACCCGATCCGCACCGCCGAGGACCTGAAGCGGCTGCGCCCGCTGGAGCCGGACGACGTCCCCTACATCACCGAGGCGGTCGGCCTGCTGGTCGACGAACTCGGCTCCACCCCGCTGATCGGCTTCGCCGGCGCCCCCTACACGCTGGCCAGCTACCTGGTCGAGGGCGGCCCGTCCAAGAACCACGAGAACACCAAGGCCATGATGTACGGCGCGCCCGAGCTGTGGGCCGCCCTGGTCGACCGGCTGGCCGACATCACCTCCGCCTTCCTCAAGGTGCAGATCGAGGCCGGCGCCTCCGCCGTCCAGCTGTTCGACTCCTGGGTCGGCTCGCTCGCCCCGGACGACTACCGCCGCTCGGTCATGCCGGCCAGCACCAAGGTGTTCGACGCGGTCGCCGGCTACGGCGTGCCGCGGATCCACTTCGGCGTCGGCACCGGCGAGCTGCTCGGCCTGATGGGCCAGGCCGGCGCGGACGTGGTCGGCGTCGACTGGCGGGTGCCGCTGAACGTCGCCGCCGAGCGGGTCGGCCCCGGCAAGGGCCTGCAGGGCAACCTCGACCCGGCGGTGCTGTTCGCGCCGACCAGGGCCGTCGAGACCAAGGCCCGCGAGGTGCTGCACGCCGCGCAGGCGCTGGGCACCAGCGGCCACATCTTCAACCTCGGCCACGGCGTGCTGCCCACCATGGACCCGGAAGCGCTCTCCCGCCTGGTCGCCTTCGTGCACGAGGCCAGCGCCCGCTGACCCACCGCGACCCACCGCGACGGCGGCGGGCCCCGTCCGGGAGACCGGAGGGGGACCGCCGCCGTCGTCGTACCGGGTGTCAGGGCGTCCGTGACCCCTCGTCCTGATCCTGCTCGTCGTCCTGCGCCGCTCCCTGCCCCGGTTCCTGTTCGGCACCGGGCGGGGACGACGGCGGCGGCGGCGCGAAGCCCGGGATCGGCTCCTGGTCCCGACCTCGACCGCGTTCGCGCGGCGTACGCGCCCACCGGCGGCGCACCGCCCACACCGCCGCCGCCACCGGCACCACCACCAGCAGGAACGGCAGCAGCGCGGCCACGGCCACGAACAGCCCGCGCACGATCAGGAACAGCACGTGCCAGCCGCCGCCCAGCGCCGAGCCGACCTTGGCCCAGAAGCCGTCGTCGTCCTCCGGAGCCGGCGCCTCGGGTCGGGCGGTGTCCGGCTTCGGGCGCACGTCCAGCGTGACGGTGGACAGCGAGGTCCGCGCCGACAGCTCCTTCACCTGCTTCTGCAGCGACTCCAGGTCCGCCTCCCGGCGGCTCAGCTCGCTCTCCAGGCTGACGATCTCGGCCAGCGACTTCGCCTGCGCCATCAGCGCCCGCACCCGGTCCACGCTCGCCTGCTGGCTCTGCATCCGGCTGTTGACGTCCGCGACCTGCTGGGTCAGGTCCTCCGCCTGGCTGCGCCGGGACACCACCTCGCCGAGCGCGGCCAGCTGGTCCAGCGTCTGCTGGAACGCCGCCGACGGCACCTTCACCGTGAGCTGCCCGCTCTGCACACCGGTCGCCGCGGGCTCGGGGCCGGTGCCGGGACCGGTGCCGCTCGCAGTCTCGCTCGCCACGTAGCCGCCGGCGGCGAGCGCCAGCGCGCGGGCCCGGTCCAGCGTCTCGTCCACCTTGGCCACCCGCACCGTCAGCTGCGCCGAGTACGCGATCTGCCGGGCGTCCACCACCGGGGCCGCGGCGGGCTGCCCGGTCGCGGCGGCATTGGGAGCCGCCGCCGAGGCGGCCGAACCCGGTCCGCCCGGCGGGGCGTCCCCCTTGGCCGCCTCCCCGGCCGCGGCCTGTGCCGGGGCCGCCGCCGCGCGGTCCGCGGCGCCGTTCTCGGAGCCGGCGCTGCACCCCGCCGCCAGCGCCGCGGCCACCGCCACCGCCGCCAGTGTCCCCGCTCTTCGCCGTCCTCTTCCCACCGTGCGGCCCTCCCGCGTCGACCGTCCGGCGTCCCCCCTCGGGACGCTCGGACCATTCGACGGGAAGCGGCCCGGATCGGATCCCGCCGGAACATCGCGGGTTGATCACGTATCGGCTGCGGGCCGGACAAGGCGTCAGACGGCCTCCACCTCGATCCCCGCGCGCCGCAGCAGCGCCGCCGTCACGCCGTCCCCCGGCCGCAGCGTCCCGCCGAACGTGCCGTCGTACACCTGCCCGCACCCGCAGGACGGGCTGCGGGCCATCAGCAGCGCCCGCCGCGCCCCCGACGCCTCGGCCGCGGCGAGCGCCGCCCGCGCCCCGGCCACGAACTCCTCGGTGCAGTCCGCACCGGTCGCGTCCACCACCCGCGCCCGGCCGTCCAGCACGTCCGCCCCGTCCCCGCCGACGATCTCCGCCGCCGGCCGGGGCGTCGGCAGCCCGCCCGCCCCTTCCGGGCACGCCACGACCCCGCGCCCCTCGGCCACCAGTTCGGCAGCCGCCCGCGCCGTCTTCGCCCGCCCGTCGTACCGACACGGCACCCCGGCCAGACACGCACTCACCAGCACCTTCTCCATGCCGCCGAGCCTAACGAGGTCCCGCACCCGCCCAGGACTCACTACCGTGGGCCCATGAGTGAGTTGCCGGAGTGGATGTACGCACCCCGAGTCGAGGGCTGGTTCGCCGACGACCTCGACCACTTGCCGCAGGCGCCGCGCCACACCGAACTGATCGACGGAGCGCTGGTCTTCATGATGTCCCCGCAGCGGTCGTGGCACAGTCGAGCGGTCACCGGCCTGACCGCAATCCTGGAGGAACTCGTGCCGGAAGGCTTCCTGGCCGAGCGCGAGATGACGATCAAGCTGGACGCGCGTAATCGGCCCGAGCCCGATCTGGTGGTCGCGACAACCGACTACGACCCCGACCGTACGTACTTCGCAGCGGCCGACGTGGCGCTCGTCGTGGAGGTGGTCTCCCCCGAGTCCGCTCACCGTGACCGGGGCGTCAAGCTCCAGAAGTACGCCGAGGCCGGGATCCCGCACTACTGGGTGATCGAGGAGGAGGAGGGACTGCCAGTGGTGCACGCCTTCGAGCTGGAGCGGCCGGTCCGTGCCTACGCCCCGGCCGGGATCTTCCGGAAGCGGCTGGAGCGGCCGGTGCCGTTCCCGCTGGACATCGACCTCGACGCGCTCGTCCCCGCCCCCGGGGCGAAGCGTGCAGCGGATTGAGGCAAAGGTGTAAAGACCTGCGAGACTGCGAACCATGGCGCAGGCACATGTCGTGGTGATCGGCGGCGGTATCGCGGGACTGACCGCTGCCGCCGTGCTCGGTGGGGGTGCGGGGGAGCCCGCGCGGGCGCGGGTGACGCTGGTGGAGGCGTCGGAGCGGCTGGGCGGGAAGCTGTGGGGCGGCGAGGTCGGCGGGGTCCGGGTGGACCTCGGGGCCGAGTCGATGCTGGCGCGGCGGCCGGAGGCGGTCGAGCTGGCGCGGGCGGTCGGACTCGCGGAGCAGTTGGAGCCGCCGACCACCGCCAAGGCCGCGATCTGGACCAGGGGCGCGCTGCGTCCGCTGCCCGGCGGGCAGGTCATGGGCGTTCCCGGGGACCTCGCCGCGCTGGCGGACTCCGGGGTGCTGAGCCCCGAGGGGCTTGAGCGGGCCCGGCACGAGGCGGCCGGCGAGGCGGTCGCGGACGACGTCGCGATCGGCCGCTACGTCGCCGACCGGCTCGGCCGCGAGGTGGTGGACCGGCTGGTGGAGCCGCTGCTGGGCGGCGTCTACGCCGGGCACGCCGACGAGATCTCGCTGCGGGCCGCGGTGCCCGCGCTGCTGCCGCTCGCCCGGGGCGGCGGGTCGCTGCTCGACGGGGTGCGCGAGCTGGCCGGCCGGCCGAAGAGCGACACCCCCGTCTTCCAGGGCCTGCGCGGCGGCCTCGGCACCCTGCCGGCGGCGGTCGCCGCGGCCTGCGCGGAGGCCGGCGTCGAGCTGCGCACCCGCACCGGGGTGACCGCGCTGCGCCGCACCGCCGACGGCTGGCGGGTGACCACCGGCGACGGCGACACCCTGCACGCGGACGCCGTCGTGCTGGCCGTGCCGGCGCCCGCCGCCGCCCGGCTGCTGCGCGCCGACGCGCCGGCCGCCGCCGCCGAGCTGGACGGCGTCGAGTACGCCGGGATGGCGCTGGTCACCCTGGCCTTCCGCCGCGCCGACCTGTCCGAGCCGCCGGCCGGCAGCGGCTTCCTCGTCCCGCCGGTGGACGGCCGCCGGATCAAGGCGTCGACGTTCTCCTCCAACAAGTGGGGCTGGCTGGAGCGCTCGGCCCCGGACACCTTCGTGCTGCGCACCTCGCTGGGGCGGCTGCACGAGGAGGAGCCGCTGGAGCTGGACGACGGGGAGCTGGTCGCCCGCTCGCTGGCCGACCTGGGCGAGGCGATCGGTCTGACCGCCCGCCCCTACGACACCGCCGTCACCCGCTGGCGGGCCGGACTGCCGCAGTACCCGGTCGGCCACCTGGACCGGGTGGCCCGGATCCGGGCGGCCGCGGACCGGGTCGGCGCGCTGGCGCTGTGCGGGGCGGCGTACGACGGCGTGGGCATCCCGGCGTGCATCGCGAGTGCCCGGGTGGCCGTCGCCGGGCTCGACAGAGTGTTGACCCCGCTGACCGGGGCGAACGTCACGGAGAGGACAATGGGCGCATGACTGAGACCGTTGAGCAGCAGGCCGCCGAGCAGCCCGCGAAGAAGAAGGCGCGCGACCTGAACCAGGTCATCCGCTACACCATGTGGTCGGTGTTCAAGCTCAAGGGCGCCCTGCCCGAGGACCGCACCGGGCTGGCCGCCGAGGTCGACGAGCTGTTCGCGCAGCTCGCCGCCAAGGACGTCCTGGTGCGCGGCACCTACGACGTGTCCGGTCTGCGCGCCGACGCCGACATCCTGGTCTGGTGGCACGCCGAGGACTCCGACGACCTGCAGGAGGCGTACAACCGCTTCCGCCGCACCGGCCTGGGCCGGCTGCTGGAGCCGGTCTGGTCGAACATGGCGCTGCACCGCCCGGCGGAGTTCAACAAGTCGCACATCCCGGCGTTCCTCGCCGACGAGCGCCCGCGCGACTACGTCTGCGTCTACCCGTTCGTCCGCTCCTACGAGTGGTACCTGCTGCCGGACGCCGAGCGGCGTGCGATGCTCGCCGAGCACGGCCAGATGGCGCGCGGCTACCCGGACGTGCGGGCCAACACCGTCGCCTCGTTCGCGCTGGGCGACTACGAGTGGCTGCTCGCCTTCGAGGCGGACGAGCTGCACCGGATCGTGGACCTGATGCGCGACCTGCGCCCGTCCCGGGCCCGGCTGCACGTCCGCGAGGAGGTGCCGTTCTTCACCGGCCGCCGCAAGCCGGTCGCCGAGCTGCTCAACGGCCTGGTCTGAGCGGCGCGGCAGGCGAAGGAGGGGTCCCGTCCACATCGGACGGGGCCCCTTCCCGCGTCAGTGGCGGCGTCCGGCGTCCGGCGTCAGTGGCGGCGCAGGGCGGCGCGCAGCCGGGCGTCCGGGAGGGCGGCCGGGCCGTTCATGGCGACGGCGGTGAGCAGCTCGCGCTCGTCGTCGTCGGTCAGCCCGTGCTGGCGCGGCGGGCGCACCTCGCGGAGCACCTCCTGGCCGACCGGCGAGGCCCAGCGGGTGTAGGGGTAGACATCGACCCGGGCCATCAGCAGGGTGCCCGAGGTGAGCACCAGCGGCAGCGAGAACCAGGCCAGCGGGGTCAGCGCGTCACCCTCCAGCAGACCGCCGGCGACCAGCGCGAGGACCAGCAGCACCAGGGAGAGCAGCAGCGCCTGCCGGACCTGCCGGACCACCAGCACGGTGTGCCGCTGGACGGCCGCCGGGGTGGCCAGTCCGGCCAGCGACAGCCGGCTGCCGATCTCCAGCACGGTGGGGTGGGCGGCCATCGCGGCCCGCAGGTCGTCGGTGCGGCACTGGCCCTCCGGGCCGACGGTGGCGATCACCGCACGCTCCAGCCGGCTGCGCCCGCGCGGGTCGACGACGGTGGTCCAGCCGGTGTGGGCGAGGTGCAGCCGGCCCCGGGAGGCCATCAGGACGAGGGCGAGTTCGACGACCCGGTCCGGTCCGCCGGCCAGGTAGGCCGTCTCGTACAGCCCGATGCCGACCGCCTCGGGCGGTCGGGGGCCCTCCTGCCCGGAGAACGCGTCGGCGGCGGCGGTCATCCGGACCAGCCGGATGCAGGAGAGCACCGCGGCGACGCAGGCCGGGAGCAGGAAGAGCAACCACATGGGCTTGTTGTAGACCCGGCCGCGCCGCACGCGGTACGTGTTCCCGGACCGCGATACCGAACTGTGACGTCCGGCGGGGCGTCGGGCGGGGGCGGTGGTCAGGAGCCGCAGCCGCCGCCGCAGCTGGAACCGCAGCTGGACGAGGAGGAGGACCCGCAGCCGGAGGACCCCGAGGAGCAGCTGGACGACGACGAGGAGCTTCCTCCGCAGCCGCTGCTCCCGCCGCAGCTCGAACCCGAGGAACCGGAGCCGGAGTCGGACGAGCCGGAGTTGGAGTCGGAGGAGGAGCCGCACCAGACCGCCGGGCTGCTGCCGCAGCCGGAGGACGAGGAGCCGGAGGACGACGAGGACGAGGAGGACGCGGACGGCGAGCCGGCGGCGGACCAGCCGGCCGCCCCGACCGTCTGGTCGGCGGCGGCCGAGGCGAGCAGCGCCTGCCGCAGCTCCTCGTCGGCGAACTCGACGGCGACCAGGCCGCCGAGCGCGATGGCGCCGAGCAGCGCGGCGTCGGCGTTGCGGGCCCCGTGCCGGGGCCGCCACGGCGTGCCGTTGTCCATCAGGCCGAGCTGGCGGCGCCCGGCCGGGGTGATCCGGCCCTTGGGCGGCCGGGTGCCGAGCAGCGAGAGCAGGCCGACGGCGAGCAGCAGCAGCGGGATCCACAGCGCGGGACCGTCGTCGCCGGACCCGTCGTGCGAGGCGAGCGGGTAGGCGAGGGCGGTGAGGGCCACCGTGAGCAGCGGCGCGAGCCAGATGGACCGGTGCGCGGTCCTCGCCCGGCGCAGCCGGACGGGGTTACGCAGCAGACCGCGCCCGGCGAGCTCGTCGCCGATCGCCTGGACGCCCGGCGAGCGCATCACGGCGAGGCGCAGCGGGTCGAGGTCGAGGCTGCGGGACGGGCCGACCGCCTCGACGATCGCGCGCTCCACGGCGTCCTGCGGGCGGTCGGCGGTGACGGTGACCAGCCGGGAGCGGCTGACCACGACGTGGCCGGCCCGGTGCATCCGGACCAGCGCGGTGTCGAAGACCCGGCCGGGGCCGCCGGCCAGGAAGGCGGCGTGCAGCAGGTGGAGGCCGCGGCCGGGCAGGCCCTGGGGGTTGGGGACGCGCAGGGCGGCCTGCCGGGCCCGTGAGGCCCACAGGACGGTGGCGGCCAGGACGGCGGCGGGGATCAGGTAGTAGGCGTCGTGCCACATGGGCGGTTCCCCCGGTCGGTGAGACGTGGTCCGGGCGCGCGCGGCGCCGTGGTTCGGGCGGTTCTGGGGTGCGGGGTGCGGGGTGCGGTGCGGCGGGAGGCCGCTCAGGTGTCGAGGCCCGGGCGCAGCGCTCGCCGCAGGCGGGCGAGCGGGCCCGGCGGGCGTTCCGGGGCCGGGTCGAGCCACCGCGCCAGCGAGCGGCGGACGTCGGCGTCCGGTCCCGCGCCGCCGGTGCCCGGGTCTTCCGGGCCTGGGCCTCCCGTGCCCGGGTCTTCCGGGCCCGGGCCTTCGGCGAGCACCCAGGCGGCGAAGGCCCGGGCGTCGGCGCGGTAGCCGCCGGTCTGCGGACGGCTGCGGGCGTAGGCGAGGAACAGCGGGCCGTACTGCGCGCCGAGCAGGCGGGGCAGGGCCGGGGCGACCTTGGCGGCGGTGTCCCGCCGTTTGGCGGCCAGACCGGCGGCCTGCGCGCGCACCTGCGCGGGGTCGAAGCCGGGCGGCACCGGGCCGCCGGCCACCAGGGCGGTGAGCAGCTCGGTCTGCCGGGCGGCCAGCCGGGCGCGGGCGGCGTCGGTGCCCCGGTCGGTACTGGCGCCCGGCCGGGTGTCGGTGCCCGGGTCGGTGCCGGTGTGCGGAGCCGCGGTCATCGGGCGGCACCGCCGTCCAGCACCCGCCGGATGGCGTCGAGCTCGGCCGCCAGCTCGGCGGGCGGCGGGAACGCGGCGTCGCGCTCCAGCAGCACCCCGGGCGGGGTGACCCGCGCGCACAGCTCGGCCAGCACCTCCAGCACCGGCTCGGTGACCGGGTGGGCGTGGGTGTCGTGCCAGACGCCGTCGACCAGGGTGCCGCCCGCGACGTGCACGTAGGCGAGCGCCTCCAGCGGCAGGCGGTCCAGCTCGGCGGCCGGGTCGATGCCGAGGTTGACCCGGTTGGTGTGCAGGTTGGCGACGTCGATCAGCAGCCGTACGCCGGTGCGCTCGACCAGCTCGGCGAGGAACTGGCCCTCGGTCAGCTCGTCGTCCGGCCAGGCCAGCTGGGCGGCGATGTTCTCCAGGGCCAGCGGCACCGGCAGCCGGTCCTGGGCGATCCGGACGTTCTCGGCGATCACCCGCAGCGCGTCGCGCGAGCGGGGCACCGGCAGCAGGTGGCCGGCCTCCAGGCCGCCGGCCCGGACGAACGCCAGGTGCTCGGTGACCAGCGGCGAGCCGAGCGCGCCGGCCGTCTCGGCGAGCCGGTCGAGACGGGCCGGGTCGGGCCGGTCGGCGCCGCCGAGGCCGAGCCCGACGCCGTGCGGGACGACGGTGAGGCCGCGCTCGCGCAGGATCCGCAGGGACTCCGGGAGGTGGCCGGCGCAGAGGTTCTCGGCGACCACCTCGACCCAGTCCAGGCCGGGCTGGCGCTCGACCACGGTGTCGATCTCGCTGCGCCAGCCGAGGCCGATGCCGAGCCGGCGGGCGTCGTCGGTGGTGTGGGTGGTGTGGGTGGTACCGGTGGTGTGAGCGCTGCCCGTCGTCGGTGCGGGCGTACGGGGTGCGGGCGTGGGCGGTGCGGGGTGCAGGGCAGGGGAGGTCATCGATGCGCCCCCTTCGGAGGGCCGGGTGGGAAGGCCGTCGGTCGGCCGGGCCTCGTCGCCGGGGCCGCCGGGCCGTGCTGGTGAGCATGTCCCCGGGCGGCTCGGCTGCCAAGCCTGGTCCGGTCATCTCAGAGCATTACTTGAGCTTGGCGTGGCGTCAATGAGCGATCCGTACCGCCGGGCCGCGGCATCGCCGCAGGTCGGGGCGGTCCCGGCCGGAAAAACCAGGGGCGGACGGTCCGGCTGTGGGGCTACCGTGACCTCCCTATGACACTTCTGACGATTCGTGACTTCCGACCGGAGGACGCCGAGGCCGTCGCGGCGGCCCACCGCGCCGGCCGTGAGCACCTGGTGCAGACGCCCGAGATGTTCGTCTGGCGCGAGGCCCGGCCGCCGAAGGGCTCCCACTACCGGACCTTCGTCGCCGAACTGGACGGCCGGGTGGTCGGCGCGGTCCGCTGCGGGGTGGTCGTCGGCACCACGACCACCGGCGTCGGCCACGCCAACGGCAGCGTCCTGCCCGGGTACCGGCGGCGCGGAGCCTTCACCGCCCTGCTGGCCGCCGCCGAGCGGCACCTGGGCGGGCACGGCGTCGTCGAGCTGCACAGCTGGGTGGACGACGAGCCCGGCTCGCGCGCCTTCGCCGAGGCCCGGGGCTTCACCGCCGGCCGCACCGCCCACTTCGCGGGCCGCGACCTCGCCAAGCCGCTGCCGCCGGCCCCGCCGCTGCCGGCCGGTGTGGAGCTGCGCCCGGCGAGCGACTTCGCGGCCGATCCCCGCCCGGTCTACGAGATCGAGGTGGACGCGGCGCGGGACGAGCCGGGCGAGATCGTGCTGGACGCCGTCGAGTACGACGCGTGGCTGGCAGGGGAGTGGAACCGTCCGGACCTCGACCGCGAGCTGACCGTGGTCGCCGTGGCCGACGGCCTGCCCGTCGCGTTCAGCGCCGTCAGCACCGACGGCGCGGACCGCTACTGGTCGGCGTTCACCGCCTGCCGCCGGGCGTACCGGGGGCGGGGGCTGAGCAAGCTCGCCAAGCTGGAGTCGCTGCGCCGCGCCCGCGCCGCCGGTCTGCGGCGGGCCTACACCTCCAACGACGCCACCAATGCGCCGATGCTCGCGATCAACGCCTGGCTGGGTTACGAGCGCTGCGCGAGCGAGCGGAAGTACATCAAGCGCCTGGACGGCGGCGCGGCCGGAGGTGGTGACGGAGCGTGACGAGACGCTGAGCCGTCCGGGTGAATTCGGGGCGTCCACCCGCGTGGGCGCTGGATGGGGCCCGGAACGCGTGCGTTCCCGGGGCCTCACGGGGCATCACCTCCGCGCAGTCTGTTCGTGCCCGAGTCGTCGGGCTTCCGCGCGGGGGTGCCATGGAGATCCTGCTCCAGATCCTGGTCGGGTTCGTCCCGGCGGTGATCGGCTTTCTCGCCGCCCGCTCGCTCGCCCGCACCAGGCTCTTCCTGCGCTACGGCTTCCTGCGGGTGCTGCTCGGGCCGTACGGCCGGGTGCAGATCGTCACCCCGAGCGTCGAGGCCGCCGAGTTCGCCTACGCCAAGGACGGCTGCCGGCTCACCAGCCGGGGGCCGCGGAACGTGCTCTTCATGCCGATGGCCGAGGCCCGGGCCATCGCCCAGCTCATCGACCTGCTGCGGAAGATCAACCGCAAGGCCACCATCGAGCTGGTCACCGCGGGCGCGCAGGACCCGAGGATGCCGACCTTCTCGATCGGCGGGCCGGCCGTCAACGCCTACTCGGCCGGCGTCCTGGCGGCCGGCTTCCCGGACTTCCGGCTGGAGCACCCGCACGCGGCCCGGGCCCGCTGGGGCGGGATGATCTTCGAGGCGCAGTACAACGCGGCCGACGAACTGGTCCGCGACCACGGCTTCGTGTTCGTCACCCGGACCGGCCGGCAGGCGCCCTGCGTGGTGCTCTGCGGGGTCTTCGCGTTCGGGTCGGCGATGGCGGTGGAGGCCCTGGCGGCGGCCGGCCGGCAGTCCCCGCTGGCCGTGCTGTTCCGTTCCGGGGAGAAGGGGTTCGTCGCCGTCGAGGGCCGGGTGATCGGCCTGGACACCGTGGACGTGACGGTCGAGGTCTGCCGCATCCTGCCCTCGGCCTGAGTGCGCGGGGGCAGGATTCGGCCGCCGCGGATCCGGGCAAACGGGACAGTCCGGGAGACTCTGGGACAGGAAGTGGCCGGATTCATCAGGCTTTTGCTCCACTACTGTCACATCATCGGCATAATCGCGCCCATGACGATCAACCGTGCGAACGTGAGCGCGATTGCCGAGGACCTCTACGTCTGGCTCCCGCCGAAGCGAGGATGGGGCCTGGCCAACTGCGGACTGCTCGCCGGCCCGCGGACGGCGCTGTGGATCGACACGCCGTACGACCCCTCGCTCGCCGCCGAGTTCCTCGCCGAGAGCCGCAAGCGGCTGGCCGACGGCGTCACCGTCGACCGGATCGTCGTCACCCACGCCAACGGCGACCACCTCTGGGGCGCGGGCGTGCTGCCGGACGCCGAGGTGATCGCCACCCGCGAGGCGCTGGAGCACATCCACTGGGAGCCGACGCCCCAGCAGACCCACGGCCTGGTCGTCGGCAGCGACCCGGACTCGCCGCTCGGCGACTACCTCCGGCGCCACTTCGGCCGGTTCGACTGGTCGCACACCGAGCCCGTCCACCCGGACACCGTCTTCCACGGCGAGCTGGAGCTGCGCGTCGGGGAGTACCCCGTGCAGATCACCGGCCTGCCCGCCGCGCACACCGGCGGCGACCTCATCGTCCACCTCCCGCGGCAGCGCGCGGTGTTCAGCGGCGACGTCATCTTCGGCTCCACCGCCGCGCAGCCCGGCGACCACCCCTCGCACTGGGCCGGGCCGCTGGAGAACATCATCGCCGCCTGCGAACAGATCCTGGCCACCGGCGCCGAGATCATCGTCCCCGGCCACGGCCCGGTGCTCGACCGGGCGGGCGTGCGCGAGCACATCGCCTACCTCGACCACGTCCGCGAGCGCGCGCACGCCCTGCACCGGGCCGGCCTGCCCGCCCTGGACGCCGCCCGGCGGATCATCGCCGAGCAGCGCCACCCCGAACTCGGCCTGCCCGAGCGGCTGGTGCTCACCGTCGCCGCCGAGTACCGGCACCTGGAGGACAGCGCGGTGCCGAACATCCTGGAGGCGATGAGCCAGGTGGCCCTGGTCGCCCGGGAGCTGGAGCAGGACGCCGAACGGCGCGCCCCCCGCCCACGCGCCTGAGCCGGCCGCCGCCCCCCGAACCGCCCGTACCGCCCCCGCCCCGAGTCCGTTCTTCGTACAAGGAAACTCCGAGGACGCCGATGACGCAGCTGCTGGTCCCGGCCCTGGCGCTGATCGCGCTCGCCGCGCTCGCCGCGGCCGGGTGGCTGGCCCGCGGCCGCTCCCACGCGCTGGCCCGGGCCGCCGCCGCCGAGGCCTCGACCGGCCTGGCCGAGGAGCGCGCCCGGGTGGCCGAGGGCCGGGCCGGCCGCTCCGAGCAGCAGGCCCGCGAGGCGCGGGCCGAGGAGCAGCGGTCGGCCGAGCAGGCCCGCGGCGCGGCCGAGAGCGCGCTCGCCGCCGAGGACCGCGCCCGGCGGGCCGAGCACCGGGCGGCCGAGGACGGGCAACGGGCCGCCGAGGCCGACCAGGTGGCCGCCGAGGCGCGGCAGCGCGCCACCGGCGCCGAGCGGGCCGCCGCGGCGGCCGAACGCCGCACCGCCGCGCTGCTCGCCGAGATCGGCCACCTCGCCACCGAACGCGTGGTCGCCGCCGCCCTGCGGCTGAGCCACCCCAACGCGCCGATCGCCGGGCCGCTCGACGCCGCCGCCGTCGGCCCGGACGCCGTCCAGGCCCTGCAGGCCGTGCTGGACGCCGCCTCCGCCGCCGTCACCGACGAGCGGGAGCGGGTCGACGCCGCCGCCCGCGCCGCGATGCGCGGCGCCACCTCCAAGATCCAGACCCTGCTCTACCAGATCCAGAGCCTGGTCCAGCAGCTCCAGGACGACAACGACGACCCCCGGCTGCTGGAGGTCGACTTCCGCAACGAGGTCGCGCTGCGCCGGATCCAGACCGTCGCCGTGCTCTGCGAGGCCTGGCCGGGCCTGGCCCGCACCGACTCGCCGCTCGCCGAGGTGGTGGTCGGCGCGCTCTCCCGGGTGCCCGGCTACGCCCGCATCAAGGTGGCCAACCACCTGCGCGAGGACCGGCTCGCGGTGGTCGCCCGGGCCGCCGAGCCGGTGGCCATCGCCGTCGCCGAACTGCTCGCCAACGCCACCGCGTACTCGCACCCGGAGACCGACGTCCCGGTCACCGTCCAGCAGGGCGGCCGGGGCGCCCTGGTGATCGTCGACGACAGCGGCATCGGCATGGAGGAGGACCAGCTGCGCCGGGCCCGCCGGCTGCTGGCCGGCCCGCCCGAGGTGCTGCTCACCGAACTCGGCAACCCGCCCAGGACCGGGTTCGCGGTGGTCGGCAAGCTGGCCCGGCAGTACGGCTTCTCCTGCCACGTCGAGCCCTCCCCGTACGGCGGCATGCGCGCGCTGGTGCGGATCCCGGCCGGGCTGCTGACCGTGGTCGACGAGGAGCAGCCGCTCTCGGTGCTCACCCCGCTGCCGCTGCGCCCCGGGCCCGCGCCCGCCGCGCCGCCCGCCCCGGGCCCGACGGGCGGCCGCGTCCGCGACGGCGTCCCGGCCATTCGGGTCGTGCCGCCGGTGCCGGACGCGCCGGGCGAGCCGCCGGTGCCGGACGCGCCGGGCGTGCCGCCGGTGCCGGACGCGCCGGGCGAGCCGCCGGTGCGCGCGGTCCCGCCGGTGCGGGCCGTCCCGGACGGGCCCGCCCCGGAGGACGACGGCAGCGGCCTGCCCAGCCGCCGCCGGCGCCGGCCGCTGACGCCCGGCCCGCAGTCCCAGGCCGCCTCCGCCGGAGCACCGGACCGGGGGCCGGCCACCGTCCGCCCGCTGCGGACGCCCGAGCAGGCCGCCGCCCGCTGGCAGGCGCTCCAGCACGGCACCGGCTCGGGCCGCGCCGCGGTCGCCGAGGCCGCGGCCGCCGAGTCCGGGACCGCCGAGTCCGGGACCGCCGAGGCCGAGGCCGAGGCCGAGACCGAGCGGACCGCCGACGCGACCGTCACCGAGGCCACCGGCACCCGTACCGAATCCGCCCCCCACCCCCCGTCCCCCGCGGCGACCGGCCCCGCCGGCGCCGACCGGGCGGCCCCGCCCCGCCCCGACGCCGACCGCACCGGCGCCGGTCCCGCGGACGCATCGGGCCGCCGCACCACCCAGAACCTCTGAGGAGCCGCGCCGTGAGCAGCACGCCCAGCCCCACCCGCACCACGCCCAGCCCGTCCGACACCGACGGCATCGCCTGGGTGCTGACCCCGCTCCTGGAGCTGCCCGGTGTCGTGCACGCGCTGATCGCCACCGGCGACGGCCTGGTCGAAGCCGCCTCCGACGGCCTCGCCCGCGCCTCCGCCGAGCGGGTCGCCGCGATGACCGCCACCGTGCACGCCGCCGCCCGGGCGTTCACCACCGCCTTCACCGACGCCGAGCAGCCCCGGCTGGCGCAGACCGTCGTCGAGTCCGAGCTGGGCTTCGCCGTCGTCGTCCCGGCCGGCGAGAACACCTCGCTCGCGGTGTTCACCACCCCCGACGCCCAACTCGGCAACGTCGCCTACCAGATGCAGGTCCAGGTCGCCGCCCTGGGCCGGGCACTGGCCAGCCCGGCCCGGCGTCAGGACGCCCCCGCCCGGTCATGACCGCCACTCCCCGCAGGCGGATGGTGCCCGCCTACCTGGTCACCGGCGGCCGGACCCGCCCGGGCGGCGACGGCTTCGAACGGCTCACCGTGCTGTTCGCGACCGGCGCCGACCGCCCGGCGGCGCTCGCGGAGCTGGAGGCGGAGCACCACCGGCTCTGGGACCTCTTACGACCCGGCGCGCTCACCGTGGTCGAGGCCGCCGCGCACCTGCGGCTGCCGGTCAGCGCCACGGTCTTCCTCGCGGCCGATCTGGTCGAGGCGGGCTGCCTGCACGCCCGCGCGCCGATCCCCCGCGCCCAGCAGACCGACCGCTCCCTCGTCGAGAGGCTCCTCGTTGGACTCCGCACTCTCCGGTAACCCGCCCGGCCCGGGGCGGCCGGACCGGGTGGGTTACCTGCCCGACCCCGAACAGACGCTGATGAAGCTGGTGGTCGCCGGCCCGTTCGGCGTCGGCAAGACCACCTTCATCCGCACCCTCTCGGAGATCCCGACCCTGCACACCGAGGAGGCGATGACCGAGACCGGCGCCCCCGTCGACGACGTGGCCGGCCTGCCCGGCAAGACCACCACCACGGTCGCGGTCGACTTCGGCCGGCTCACCCTGCCCGGCGAACTGGTGCTCTACATGTTCGGCACCCCCGGCCAGCGCCGGTTCTTCCCGCTCTGGCAGGACATCGCCCGCGGCGCCATCGGCGCCCTCGTCCTGGCGGACACCCGCCGGCTCGCCGACTCCTTCGAGATCATGGACATGGTCGAGGAGCAGGGCCTGCCCTACGCGGTCGCCGTCAACCGCTTCCCCGACTCGCCGGTGCACCCGGCCGCGGTCCTGCGCAGCCACCTCGACCTGCACCCCAGCACCCCGCTGGTGCTCTGCGACGCCCGGGAGCGCGGCTCCAGCCTGGACGCCCTGATCGCGCTCACCGAGCACGTCCTGCACGGCCTGCCCGCCTCCGCCCCGGCCCCGGAGCAGCCATGACCACCGACCCCGCGCACCCCCCGGCCCCGGAGCAGCCATGACCACCGACCCCGCGCACCCCCCGGCCGCGCTGCACGGCCCGGCCTTCGCCGCCGACCCGCAGGCCGTCTACGAGCGGCTGCGCCGCCAGGGCCCGGTCGCCGAGGTGGAGATCGCACCCGGCGTCACGGCCCTGCTGGTCACCGACTACCAGGCCGCCCTGGACCTGCTGCGCGACACCGACACCTTCTCCAAGGACTCCCGGGCCTGGCAGCGGACCGTCCCGCCGGACTCCCCGCTGCTGCCGGTGCTCGGCTACCGGCCGACCGCCCTGTTCAGCGACGGCGCGACGCACGCCCGCTACCGGCAGGTGATCACCGACGGCCTGGCGCTGCTGGAGCCGCACCTGCTGCAGCGCCGGGTCGCCGAGGTCGCGCACCGGCTGATCGGCGCCTTCGGCGAGACCGGCTCCGCCGACCTCATCGCCGACTACGCCCGCCGGCTGCCCGTGCACGTCCTCACCACCGGCTTCGGCGTGCCCGACGAGCACCGGGAACGGCTGGTGGCCGGCATCGTCGGCTCCATCGAGTCCACCCGGCACGCGGTGGCCGCGTACACGGACCTCGTCGAGGTGGTCACCGGGATGGTCGCCGAGCGCCGCGAACGCCCCCGGCACGACCTCACCTCGTGGTTCCTCACCCACCCGGCCGGGCTGGACAACGACGAGGTGGTCCGGCAGATCACCCTCACCATGATCGCCGGCAACGAGCCGACCACCAACCTCATCGGCAACGCCCTGCTGCGCCTGCTCACCGACGCCCGCTACGCCGGCTCGCTGTTCGGCGGGGCGATGACGGCGCACCAGGCGATCGACGAGGTGCTCTGGCACGAGCCGCCGCTGGCCAACCTCTCCGCCCACTACCCGCGCGTCGACGTCACCTTCCACGGCCGCGCCATCCCGGCGGGCTCGCTCGTCCTGGTCTCCTACGCGGCCGCCAACTCCCAGGCCGCCCCGCCCGCCGCCACCGCCGACGGCGTGGACACCGCCGGGCTGCGCAGCGGCGGCTCCGCCCATCTGGCCTGGGCGGCCGGCCCGCACGCCTGCCCGGCCCGCGACCCCGCCCTGCTGATCGCCATCACCGCGATCGAGCAGCTGACCAGCCGGATCGGCGACCTCGTACTCGCCGAGCCCGCCGACGCCCTGCACTGGCGCCCCGGCCCCTTCCACCGCGCCCTGGTCCGCCTCCCGGTCCGCTTCACCCCGGTCGCCGGATAGCGCGGGGCCCGGGCACCCCACGGGTGTCCGGGCCCTCCACGCGTTCACGCGCTCCTCGTCACTCCGCCGGCTTCAGCGTGAGCGAGACCGAGTTGATGCAGTATCTCTGGTCGGTCGGCGTGCCGTAGCCCTCGCCCTCGAAGACGTGGCCGAGGTGCCCGCCGCAGCGGGCGCAGCGGACCTCCACCCGGCGCATGCCGAGCGAGGTGTCCTCGATGTACTGGACGCGGTCCCCGGCGAGCGGCGCGTAGTAGGACGGCCAGCCGCAGTGGCTGTCGAACTTGGTCTCCGAGCTGAACAGCTCGGTGCCGCAGGCCCGGCAGCTGTAGACGCCGACGGTCTTGGTGTCGGTGTACTCGCCGGTGAACGGGCGCTCGGTGCCGGCCTCCCGCAGGACGTGGTACTCCTCGGGGGAGAGCTGGGCGCGCCATTCGGCGTCGGTCTTCTCGATCTCGTAGCTCATGACGGCTCCCGGTCGCGTGACTCAGACGTTGGTGGCAACGTTCGACAGGTGCTCCAGGATTTCCGGGCCCAGGTTGGTCACGTCGCCGGCGCCCATGGTGAGCAGCAGGTCGCCCGGGCGGGCCAGGGCGGCCAGCACCGCGGGGGCGGCCGCGAAGTCGTGCTCGGCGGTCACCTCGGCGCCGGCCCGGCGGGCGGCGTCGATGATCAGCTCGCTGGTGACGCCGGGGACCGGGTCCTCGCGGGCCGGGTAGATGTCGAGCACCACGGAGGCGTCGGCCAGCGCCAGCGCGGCGCCCATCTCCTCGGCGAGCTGCTGGGTGCGGCTGAACAGGTGCGGCTGGAAGACCACCAGCACGCGCCCCTCGGTGGCCTCCCGGATGGCCTCCAGGTCGGCGGTCATCTCGGTCGGGTGGTGGGCGTAGGAGTCGATCACCTGGACCCCGCCCGCCTCGCCCTTGAGCTGCAGGCGGCGGCGCACGCCGGTGTAGGCGCCGAGCGCCTTGGCCAGGTCGGCGGCCGGCACGCCCAGGGCGACACCGGCGGCCAGCGCGGCGACCGCGTTGTGGGCGTAGTGGCGGCCGGGCACCGAGACGGTGAAGCCCAGCTCGGTGCCGTCCAGCAGCACGGTGACCTCGCTGGTCATGCCGCGCGGGACGACCGACAGGACGCGCAGGTCGGCGTCCTCGGCGGCGCCGACGGTGACCACGTTCAGGTCCGCGCGGCCGCGGACGCGGGCGGTCAGCTCCCGGGCGCCGTCGTGGTCGGCGGAGACGACCAGGGTGCCGCCGGGGACGATCCGGCCGACGAAGGTCTCGAAGGACTCGTGGATCTCGTCGATCGAGGCGTAGTTGGCGTGGTGGTCCAGCTCCACGTTGAGCACGATCGCCGCCTCGGGCGCGTACTTGTGGAAGCTGCGGTCGCTCTCGTCGGCCTCGGCGACGAAGATCTCGCCGGTGCCGTGGTGGGCGTTGGAGCCGGGCGCGTCGAGGTCGCCGCCGATCGCGTAGGACGGGTCCAGGCCCAGCTCGCCGAGGGCGACGGCGAGCATGCTGGTGGTGGTGGTCTTGCCGTGGGTGCCGGCCACGGCCAGCGCCCGGCGCCCGCCCATCAGCGCGGCCAGCGCGTCCGAGCGGTGGACGACCGGGATGCCGCGCTCGCGGGCGGCGGCCAGCTCCGGGTTGTCGGCGCGGATGGCGCTGGAGACGACGATGCTGCTCGCGCCGTCCGGCACGTGCTCGGCGGCGTGCCCGATGTGCACGGTGGCGCCGAGCGCGCGCAGCGCGCGGACGGTCTCGGACTCCTTGGCGTCGCTGCCGGAGACGCCGGCCCCGCGCACCGCGAGGATCTTCGCCAGGCCGGACATCCCGGCGCCGCCGATGCCGATGAAGTGCGGGGCGTGCAGGTCGTGCGCGGCGTCGTTCAAGGCGGGGCTCCGTACGGGCGGGGGGTCAGGGGAGGGGCGGACGGCGTGCGAATCGTCCTCGCGGGCCGGACCGCGCCGGACCGCAAGGACGATTCTGCACCACTCCGGGGTCGCGTCAGGAGTCGCTGGCGAACAGCCGCAGCACCGGCACGCCCACCTTGTGGCGGGCCTGGGAGGCCCAGTCGCGGTGGAAGAACTCCTCCACGAAGTGCGGGGAGGTGAGCACCACCACCTCGTCGGCCTGGTGCTCCTCCACCACGGCGCGCAGCCGCTCCAGCGGCGACTCCTCGACCAGTTCGCCGACCGCCTCGGCGCCGGCCCGCCGCAGGTGGCGCAGGCTGTGCTCCAGCGACTCGGTGGCGACCGTCGGCCCGCTCTCCGACTCGTCGTGCTCGCGCACCACCTTGTCCAGGTGGCCGAGGGCGACGTCGTCCAGCGCCCGCAGCAGTTCGTCCTGCTTGCCGCGCGGCTGCATCAGGACGACGAAGGACACCTTCTCCTCGCTGTGGAGCGTGGTGACCAGCTCCACGTCCGCGTCGGAGAGAGCCTTCTCGATCATCAGTACCGTCTTGAACACGTGAATCCCTTCCAGTCGCCGGCCCCCGGGCTCCGGCTTCGCATCCCATACTGCCCGGCGGAAGCTTTCCGCACGCTGCCCACCCGGCACACGGGCCACGCGGAGGAGGCCGCAAGTGGGAGCGGGATCACGGTTCGGAGGTCACGGGGTGGGCGGACGCAGGTAGCGGGTGAAGAGGAATCCTTTCTGCTCGATCAATGAGACCAGCCGCATCCGCTGCACGTCGGGCATGCGCGCGTCGTTGAGGATGCGCGGCGCGTCGCCGCCGGTGATCAGCGGCGCCAGCGACAGGCACAGCTCGTCCAGCAGGTCCTCGGCGGCCAGCTGTCCCAGCAGCCGGGGCCCGCCCTCGGTCAGCAGCCGCGTCCAGCCCCGGTCGGCCAGCGCCGCGACCGCTGCCCGCAGGTCCACCGCGCCGCGCCCGACCGCGATCACGTCGGCGACCTCGGTCACCGCCGCCAGGCTGCGCACCGGCGCGTCCTCGGTGGTGATCACCACGGTGCGCACCAGCGGCTCGGTGAACAGCGGCGCCGCGAGGTCCAGCCCCAGCGAGCGGCTGACGATCGCGATCACGGGCGCCGGCGCCTGCCCGGCCGCGCGGCGGGCCTCGGCGAAGTCGGCCCGCGCCCGGGCCGGCCGGTACCCCTCGGCGCGCACCGTCTCGGCACCCACCAGCACCACGTCCGACAGCGCCCGCAGCACACCGAAGATCCGCTTGTCGGCCTCGCTGGAGAGCCCCTCGGAGAGCCCGTCCAGCCGGGCCCCGCCGTCCAGCCCGGCCACCATGTTGGCGCGCAGCCAGGGACTCCCGTGGTTCACCTGCCCGGGGTACGCGTAGACGGCGGCCAGCGCCTCCAGCGAACTCGGGTCGTCGAAGGTCTCCGCCACCGGGCTGATCAGCTGTTGCATGCCCCCAGTCTTCCACCGGGGGCCGCCCCGGGAGGTCCACCGGGTGCTCGTCCCGGGGGCCTCCCGACCGGGCGTACCCTTATTCACCGTGTCCGCAGCTTCCCGCCCCGCCACCGCGACCGCGCCGATAGCCCTCACCGCCCGGCGCCCCGTCGTCCCCGCCGAGCGCCTGGTCGCCGAGATGGTGCCGCCGCCGCGCTTCTCCGACGTGAGCTTCGGGACGTACATCCCGGACCAGGCCCAGCCCAGCCAGTACGAGGCCGTGCAGGTCCTGGAGGAGTTCGCCGGCACGCTCAACAGCGGAAACGGTTCCGCCCCCAAGCGCAGCTGGTTCCGCCGCTCCGCCCCGGCCCCGGCCGGCCCGGCCGGCATCTACCTGGACGGCGGCTACGGCGTCGGCAAGACCCACCTGCTCGCCTCGCTCTGGCACGCCGCCCCCGGCCCCAAGGCCTTCGGCACCTTCGTCGAGCTGACCAACCTGGTCGGCGCGCTCGGCTTCCAGCAGGCCGTGCAGACCCTGTCCGGGCACAAGCTGCTCTGCATCGACGAGTTCGAGCTCGACGACCCGGGCGACACCGTCCTGGTCTCCACCCTGCTCGGCCGCCTGGTGGAGAACGGCGTCAAGCTCTGCGCCACCTCCAACACCCTGCCGGAGAAGCTCGGCGAGGGCCGCTTCGCCGCCGCCGACTTCCTGCGCGAGATCCAGGGCCTGTCCGCGCACTTCCGCCCGATGCGGATCGACGGCCAGGACTACCGCCACCGCGGCCTGCCGGACGCCCCGCCGCCCTACCTGCCGGCCGAGGTCGACGCCGTGGCCGCCCGCACCCCGGGTGCCTCCCTCGACGACTTCGAGGCCCTGCTCGCCCACCTCTCCGCCGTCCACCCCAGCCGCTACGGGGCCCTACTGGACGACGTCACCGCCGTCTGCCTGCGCGATGTGCGCCAGGTCGACGACCAGTCCACCGCCCTGCGCCTGGTCGTCCTCGCCGACCGCATGTACGACCGCGAACTCCCCATCACCGCCTCCGGCCTCCCCTTCGACCAGGTCTTCCCCGAGGAGATGCTCCGCGGCGGCTACCGCAAGAAGTACCTGCGCGCCATCTCCCGCCTGGTCGCCCTCGCCCGGGACAGCGCCCGCACCTGAGGCCGTGACCGGCGCCCCGGTCGGGCGTTTCTCCCTGCGGCAATGGGTCGCGAAAGGAGGAACATGACTGGGAAGAAGGCCGTCTGGACGATCGAGGTCGAGCCCGAGGTGCGCGCCTGGCTGCGCACCTGCTCGACCATCGAGTACCGGGCGGCCGAACGCGCCGCCGACCGCCTGGCCGAGGACGGCGAACTGCTGCCGTTCCCGCTGGCGAGCCACCTCGGGGGCCCGCTGCGGGAACTGCGCATCGGGTCGATGCGCATCACGTACTGGCTCGCCCCCGGTCGGCGGGCTGTGCTGCTGACGGTCTTCCGCAAGACTAGGAGCCGCGAGACCGACGAGGTCGGGCGGGCGCACCGGGCCCAGAAGGTGTGCGAGGCCGAGCACGGCCCCGCCGGTGACCACCAGGTCTACGACAGGGACGAGGAGGAGCGATGAGCAGCGGCTACCACACCCGCTGGGTCGTGCCGCCGGAGCACCGGGAGACCGAGGAGTACCGGGCGGCCGGGCGGCGGATGGCGCTGGCCGAGGCCGTACACGCCCGCCGCTCGGCGCTCGGCTGGACCCTCGCGGAGCTGGCCGGGCGGGCGGGGCTGGACGAGGAGACCGTCGAGAGCATCGAGGAGAGCGGGGTCGACCCCACCCTGCCGCTGATCGAGCGGCTGGCCGCCGCCTTCGACTCGGCGGTCCGCATCGACCCGGCGGGGGAGCCCGCCATCAGGTTCGAGGCCCACGCGGCCTGAGTGACCGGTGCTCGCTTGTCGGTGGTGGGTCGTACGGTGGAGGCGTGCGACCCATCACGAGTATTGAGCGGTCAGTGGCGCCCTTCGAGGTCGTCAGTCCCTACCAGCCCAACGGTGACCAGCCGGCGGCGATCGCGGAGCTGGAGCGGCGGATCCGGGGCGGGGAGAAGGACGTCGTCCTGCTCGGTGCCACCGGTACCGGCAAGTCGGCCACCACGGCCTGGATGATCGAGAAGCTGCAGCGGCCCACCCTGGTGATGGCGCCGAACAAGACGCTGGCCGCGCAGCTGGCGAACGAGTTCCGCGAGCTGCTGCCGAACAACGCGGTCGAGTACTTCGTCTCGTACTACGACTACTACCAGCCCGAGGCGTACGTCCCGCAGACGGACACCTACATCGAGAAGGACTCCTCGATCAACGAGGAGGTCGAGCGGCTGCGCCACTCGGCGACCAACTCGCTGCTCACCCGCCGGGACGTGGTCGTGGTCGCGTCCGTGTCCTGCATCTACGGCCTCGGCACGCCGCAGGAGTACGTGGACCGGATGGTGCGGCTGAAGGTCGGCGAGGAGATCGACCGGGACGTCCTGCTCCGGCGCTTCGTCGACATCCAGTACACCCGCAACGACCTCGCCTTCACCCGCGGCACCTTCCGGGTGCGCGGCGACACCATCGAGATCTTCCCGGTCTACGAGGAACTGGCCGTCCGGATCGAGATGTTCGGCGACGAGATCGAGGCGCTGTACACGCTGCACCCGCTCACCGGCGAGATCATCAGCCAGGACGACTCGGTGTACGTCTTCCCGGCCTCGCACTACGTGGCGGGCCCGGAGCGGATGGAGCGCGCGGTCAACGGCATCGAGAAGGAGCTGGAGGAGACCCTCGCCCGGATGGAGAAGCAGGGCAAGCTGCTGGAGGCCCAGCGGCTGCGCATGCGCACCACCTACGACATCGAGATGCTCCGCCAGATCGGCACCTGCTCCGGCGTGGAGAACTACTCGATGCACTTCGACGGCCGCGAGCCCGGTTCCCCGCCGAACACCCTGCTCGACTACTTCCCGGAGGACTTCCTCCTGGTGATCGACGAGTCGCACGTCACCGTCCCGCAGATCGGTGCGATGTACGAGGGCGACGCCTCGCGCAAGCGCACCCTGGTCGAGCACGGCTTCCGGCTGCCGTCCGCGATGGACAACCGCCCGCTGAAGTGGGAGGAGTTCCTGGAGCGGATCGGCCAGACCGTCTACCTGTCGGCGACCCCGGGCGCGTACGAGCTGTCGCGCGGCGACGGCCAGGTCGAGCAGATCATCCGCCCGACCGGCCTGATCGACCCCGAGGTGATCGTCAAGCCGACCGAGGGCCAGATCGACGACCTGGTGCACGAGGTCCGCAAGCGGGTGGAGAAGGACGAGCGCGTCCTGGTCACCACGCTCACCAAGAAGATGGCCGAGGACCTCACCGACTACATGCTCGGCCTGGACATCCGGGTGCGGTACCTGCACAGCGACATCGACACGCTGCGCCGGGTGGAGCTGCTGCGCGAGCTGCGGGCCGGCGAGTACGACGTGCTGGTCGGCATCAACCTGCTCCGTGAGGGCCTGGACCTGCCGGAGGTCTCGCTGGTGGCGATCCTGGACGCGGACAAGGAGGGCTTCCTGCGCTCCGGCACCTCGCTGATCCAGACCATCGGCCGCGCCGCCCGCAACGTCTCCGGCCAGGTGCACATGTACGCGGACCGGATCACCGCGGCCATGGAGAAGGCGATCGAGGAGACCAACCGCCGCCGGGAGGTGCAGCAGGCGTACAACAAGAAGCACGGGATCGACCCGCAGCCGCTGCGCAAGAAGATCGGCGACATCCTGGACACCCTCGCCCGCGAGGACGTGGACACCGGCGAGCTGCTGTCCAGCGGCTACCGCGGCTCGGGCGGCGGCAAGGGCGGCAAGGCCCCGGTGCCGGCGCTGGGCGCCGAGCGCAAGCCGGCGAAGTCGCTGCCGGCGGCCGAGCTGGCCGAGCTGATCCAGTCGATGACGGAGCGGATGCACGCCGCCGCGGTCGACCTGCAGTTCGAGGTGGCGGCCCGGCTGCGCGACGAGGTCAAGGAGCTGAAGAAGGAGCTGCGGCAGATGCGCGAGGCCGGTATCGCGTAGCGGCCGCGGAACGGCTCGCGACCCCGTCCGCGACCCCCTCCACGACGGCGCCCGCCGGGCCTGGCCGGTTACGTCCCCGGTCAAGCCCGGCGGTGTCTCAGCCCTGCCACAAACGGGTACAGGGCGGACAGCTCGCCCGATCGCAGGCTCTAGGCTGGCCTGCGGCGCCGCTCCGGGACGGGTGGGCCGGAAGAGGGGGCCTCAGCCGGGGGACGGCAACGGGGTGTTCCACCGTGGGGCCGGCGCGGGTGCCCGCGCGGCCGGGCAGAGAGGACATGCGCCGTGTCGGTGAACCTTGCCAAGGGCCAGCGGGTCAGTCTGCAGAAGGGGCCGGGGGAGACGCTCACCGTCGTCCGGATGGGCCTGGGCTGGAAGGCGGCGCCCCGGCGGGGCCTGTTCGGCAGCCGGACCCGGCAGATCGACCTGGACGCCTCGGCGCTGCTGTACGAGGAGCGGACCCCGTCCGACGTGGTGTTCTTCCAGCACCTGCAGAGCGCCGACGGCTCGGTGCGGCACACCGGGGACAACCTCGTCGGCGGATCCGGCGCGGGGGAGGACGACGAGTCGATCCTGGTGGACCTGGTGCACGTGCCGCCGCAGATCACCCAGGTGGTGTTCACGGTCAGCTCGTACACTGGACAGACCTTCGCCGAGGTGCAGAACGCGCACTGCCGGCTGGTGGACGAGTCGACCGGGCTGGAGCTGGCCCGCTACGAGCTGACCGGCGGCGGCCCGCACACCGGCCAGGTCATGGCGAAGGTGTTCCGGGACGGCAACGGCGGCTGGGAGATGCAGGCGATCGGCGCCCCGGCCAAGGGGCGGACCTTCCAGGACCTGCTGCCGGCCATCGAGCCGTTCCTCTGACCCCGCTGCGGCCCTTCGGCTGACCCCCGCTGCGCCCCTTCCGCGGTCGCGGCCCTGACGGGTCTTTACCTTCTTTACCTTTCTTTGGGGATGCTGTTACCCTTCTTGCAGCGGAGGGGAGTATTCCCACGCAGCCGTCCCGTCATCACGGGCGCCCGTCGCGGCGCCCCGGGGCGCTGGTCCGCGGGTGCGCCGACGCGCGTCCGACGGGCGGAAGAGACCTCCGGCAAGTGACGATGACTGTCTCGCCTACCTGCCGGAGGAGCAGTAGTGGACGTTTCCGTAAGCCTTTGGGTCGGCACCATCGCGGTGCTGTTGGCCCTGATCGTGGCCGATTTCTTCATCGGCGGCCGCAAGCCGCACGAGGTGTCGATCAAGGAAGCCGGCATCTGGACCACGGTCTGGGTGGTGCTGGCGGCGATCTTCGGCGGTTTCCTCTGGTGGCACTCCGGCTCGACGCCGGCCGGTGAGTTCTTCGCCGGCTACATCACCGAGAAGTCGCTCAGTGTCGACAACCTCTTCGTCTTCATCCTGATCATGGGCAAGTTCGCGGTGCCGAAGATCTACCAGCAGCGCGTGCTGATGTTCGGTGTGATCATCGCACTGGTGCTGCGCGCGGTCTTCATCGCCGGCGGTGCCGCGCTGGTCGCCCAGTTCTCCTGGGTGTTCTTCATCTTCGGCGGCTTCCTGATCTGGACGGCCTGGAAGCTGATCAAGGAGGCGCGGGCCGACGAGGAGGACGAGGAGTTCGAGGAGAACCGCCTCCTCAAGTCGATCGAGAAGCGCTTCCCGTCGACCGACAGGTACCACGGCACCAAGCTCTTCATCCGGGAGAACGGCCGCCGGCTGATGACCCCGATGCTGATCGTCATGCTGGCGATCGGCACCACCGACGTGCTGTTCGCGCTGGACTCGATCCCGGCGATCTTCGGCCTGACCCAGGACCCGTACATCGTCTTCACCGCCAACGCCTTCGCCCTCATGGGCCTGCGCCAGCTGTACTTCCTGATCGGCGGCCTGCTGAAGAAGCTGGTCCACCTCTCGTACGGCCTGTCGGTGATCCTCGGCTTCATCGGCGTGAAGCTGGTGCTGCACGCGCTGCACGAGCAGGGCGTGCACGTGCCGGAGATCGGCATCCCGTTCTCGCTGGGCTTCATCGTGGTCGTGCTCGCCGTCACCACCGTGACCAGCCTGATGGCCTCCAGGAAGGCCGCCCTGGCCGAGCAGGACGAGCCCCAGAAGCTGGACGCCTGACCCCGCACCCCCCGGAACAGGGCGGGCCCGCGACCGAGCAGCGGTCGCGGGCCCGCCCCTTGCGTGTCCGGGGGACTGCCGGCCGCGACTACCAGCCGCGCTCGCGCCACTCGGCGAGGTGGGGGCGCTCGGCGCCGAGGGTGGTGTCGTTGCCGTGGCCGGGGTAGACCCAGGCCTCGTCCGGGAGGGCGTCGAAGATCTTCTCGTTGACGTCCCGGAAGAGGCTCTCGAAGGCCGTCCGGTCGCCCCAGGTGTTCCCGACCCCGCCGGGGAACAGGCAGTCGCCCGTGAACACGTGCGGGTGGCCCTGCGGGTCGTCGTAGACCAGCACGATCGCCCCGGGGGTGTGGCCGACCAGGTGCCGCACGGTCAGCGCGCAGCGGCCGACGGCGAGGGTGTCGCCGTCCGCGAGCGGCAGCGCGGTGGGGACGTCGATGCCCTCCGCGTCGTGCTCGCCGGCCGCGGTGCGGGCGCCGGTGGCGGCGACCACCTCGGCCAGCGCGTTCCAGTGGTCGCGGTGCCGGTGGGTGGTGACGACGGTGGCCAGGTTCTCGCCGACCGTCTCCAGCAGCACCGGCGCGTCCGCCGCGGCGTCGATCAGCAGCTGCTCGTCGGTGTCGCGGCAGCGCAGCAGGTAGGCGTTGTTGTCGTAGGGGCCGACCGCCACCTTGGTGATGATCAGATGCGCCAGCTCGCGCACGTCCGGCGGCCCGCCGACCTTGACCGCTCCGTGGTACGTCATCCGTCCGCTCCTTGTCGGGCTACAGGGTTCGAGGTCATCCTCGCGCCTGGCGGGCCGCTCAGCCCAGCGGGGGCAGGGTGGGCAGCGCGGTGTCGGGGGTGCGGCGCAGGCCGTCGCCGTCGGCGCGGCCGGAGAGCCAGGCGAGCAGGGCGCGGACCGGGCCCTCGACGGTCAGGGCGGGGGTGCCGGTGCCGATCACGGCGCGCTCGGCGGTGTCGTCGGCGAACAGCTCGACGGCGGGCAGGTCGGCGCCGGACAGCTTGCCGGCGAGCCGGCGGAACTCGGCGGCGGCGAACTCGGCCGGCCAGTGCGCGGGGGTGTAGCCGGCGTCCAGGTCGACGTGGTGGTACTCGACCTCCATCAGGCGCCTCCAGGGGATCTCGTACGCGGGGAAGCGGTAGCCGTGGCGGTGCCGGACCTCGGCGGCCCAGGCGTCGGCGGGCAGCCGGGCGGCGGCCGCGGTGAAGTGCCCGTCGGTGGCGCTCAGGTCGGCGAGCTGGACGTCGGCCGGGCGGGGCGCGCCCTCCTCGATGCCCAGGTCGCGGGCCTCCTCGCTCGGGTACTGGGGGATGTCGGTGCCGGTGCGGGCGCCGTCCAGCAGGTTGACCAGGGAGTCGGCGTTGCGGGCGAGGTGGGCCAGGACGTGGCCGCGGGTCCAGCCGGGCAGGGCGGATGGCTCGGCGACGGCGCCGGGCCCGAGCTCGGCGACGGTGTGCAGCAGGTGCCGGGTGCTCTCCTCGACCTGCGCCAGGTGGCGCGCGGCGCGGGCGGCGGCGGAGGCGGCCGCGGCGGACGGGGCCGCGGCGGACTGCGGGTCGGTCATGGATCGGCCTTCCGTGGGGACGGCGCGTTGCCCGCGCGGGGCTCCGCTCGTTGAAGGGGGCGACGCCGGGGACGCCGGGGACGACGCTACCCCCGTTCCCTGGCGCTGAGCAGGGGCTTTTGCGAACCGCACGGCAAGGCTCCGCAAGCCGTCCTCACTCGTTCGGGTGGACCCGGCTGGACAAGGTCGTTAATCGAACGCGTGAGCTAGTAGGCTGGCTGCCGCATCCTGGAAGAAGCACACCTTCGTTTCCCCCAGCCCTCTCGCCCCGGAGAAAGGCGCCAGAAGCAGTGGCCGACCGCCTCATCGTCCGCGGTGCTCGCGAGCACAACCTCAAGAACGTCTCGCTCGACCTGCCCCGCGACTCCCTCATCGTCTTCACGGGCCTCTCCGGCTCCGGCAAGTCCTCGCTCGCCTTCGACACCATCTTCGCCGAGGGCCAGCGCCGCTACGTCGAGTCGCTGTCGTCCTACGCCCGCCAGTTCCTCGGCCAGATGGACAAGCCCGACGTGGACTTCATCGAGGGCCTCTCCCCGGCCGTCTCGATCGACCAGAAGTCCACCAACCGCAACCCGCGGTCGACCGTCGGCACCATCACCGAGGTCTACGACTACCTCCGCCTGCTGTTCGCCCGGATCGGCAAGCCGCACTGTCCGCACTGCGGGCGCCCGATCGCCAAGCAGTCCCCGCAGGCCATCGTCGACAAGGTGCTCGAACTCGCCGAGGGCACCCGCTTCCAGGTGCTCAGCCCGGTGGTCCGGGAGCGCAAGGGCGAGTTCGTCGACCTCTTCGCCGACCTCCAGTCCAAGGGCTACGCCCGCGCCCGGGTGGACGGCGAGACGGTCCAGCTCGCCGAGCCGCCCAAGCTCAAGAAGCAGGAGAAGCACACCGTCGAGGTGGTGATCGACCGCCTCACCGTCAAGGAGAGCGCCAAGCGCCGCCTGACCGACTCGGTGGAGACCGCCCTGCGGCTGAGCGGCGGCATGGTCGTGCTCGACTTCGTCGACCTCCCCGAGGACGACCCCGAGCGCGAGCGGATGTACTCCGAGCACCTCTACTGCCCGTACGACGACGTGTCCTTCGAGGAGCTGGAGCCGCGCTCGTTCTCCTTCAACTCGCCGTTCGGCGCCTGCCCGGACTGCTCCGGCCTCGGCAACCGGATGGAGGTGGACCCGGAGCTGGTGGTGCCCGACGAGGAGCGCTCGCTGGACGAGGGCGCCATCCACCCGTGGTCCGGCGGCCACACCAAGGAGTACTTCCAGCGGCTGATCGACGCCCTCGCCGGCGAGCTGGGCTTCCGCACCGACATCCCCTGGGCCGGGCTGCCGGCCCGCGCCAAGAAGGCGCTGCTGTACGGGCACAAGCACCAGGTGCAGGTCCGCTACCGCAACCGCTACGGGCGCGACCGGTCCTACAGCACCGGCTTCGAGGGCGCGGTGCCGTTCATCCAGCGCCGCCACCAGGAGGCCGAGAGCGACTCCAGCCGCGAGCGCTTCGAGGGCTACATGCGCGAGGTGCCCTGCCCGACCTGCCGGGGCACCCGGCTCAAGCCGGTGGTGCTCGCGGTCACCGTCGAGGACCGCTCGATCGCCGACGTCTCCTCGATGTCGATCAGCGACTGCTCGGACTTCCTCGGCGCGATGAAGCTGAACGCCCGGGACAAGCAGATCGCCGAGCGCGTCCTCAAGGAGGTCAACGAGCGGCTGCGCTTCCTGGTCGACGTCGGCCTGGACTACCTCTCGCTGGACCGCGCGGCCGGCACGCTATCCGGCGGCGAGGCCCAGCGCATCCGGCTCGCCACCCAGATCGGCTCCGGCCTGGTCGGCGTGCTCTACGTGCTGGACGAGCCGTCCATCGGCCTGCACCAGCGCGACAACCACCGGCTGATCGAGACCCTCGTGCGGCTGCGCGACATCGGCAACACGCTGATCGTCGTCGAGCACGACGAGGACACCATCAAGATGGCCGACTGGGTGGTCGACATCGGCCCCGGCGCCGGTGAGCACGGCGGCAAGGTGGTGCACTCCGGCTCGCTGAAGCAGCTGCTCGGCAACAAGGAGTCGCTGACCGGCCAGTACCTCTCCGGCAAGCGCTTCATCCCGATCCCGCAGGAGCGGCGCGCGCGCGACAGGAAGCGCCAGCTCACCGTGCACGGCGCCCGCGAGCACAACCTCAAGGACGTCACGGTCGGCTTCCCGCTGGGCACCTTCACCGCGATCACCGGCGTCTCCGGCTCGGGCAAGTCCACCCTGGTCAACGACATCCTCTACACCCACCTCGCCCGGGAGCTGAACGGCGCCCGCACGGTGCCCGGCCGGCACACCCGGATCACCGGCACCGATCTGGTGGACAAGGTGGTGCACGTCGACCAGTCGCCGATCGGCCGTACCCCGCGCTCCAACCCGGCCACCTACACCGGCGTGTTCGACCACGTCCGGCGGCTCTTCGCGGAGACCCAGGAGGCCAAGGTCCGCGGCTACCTGCCGGGCCGGTTCTCGTTCAACGTCAAGGGCGGCCGCTGCGAGAACTGCTCCGGCGACGGCACCATCAAGATCGAGATGAACTTCCTGCCGGACGTCTACGTGCCGTGCGAGGTCTGCCACGGCGCCCGGTACAACCGGGAGACGCTGGAGGTCCACTACAAGGGCAAGTCCATCGCCGAGGTGCTGGACATGCCGATCGAGGAGGCGCTCGGCTTCTTCGAGGCCGTCCCGGCGATCGCCCGCCACCTGCGGACGCTCAACGACGTCGGCCTCGGCTACGTCCGCCTCGGCCAGTCCGCGCCCACCCTCTCCGGCGGCGAGGCCCAGCGCGTCAAGCTCGCCTCCGAGCTGCAGAAGCGCTCCACCGGCCGGACCGTCTACGTGCTGGACGAGCCCACCACCGGTCTGCACTTCGAGGACATCAGCAAGCTGATCAAGGTGCTCACCGGCCTGGTGGACAAGGGCAACACGGTGATCGTCATCGAGCACAACCTCGACGTCATCAAGACCGCCGACTGGATCGTCGACATGGGCCCCGAGGGCGGCTCCGGCGGCGGCACCGTGGTCGCCGAGGGCACCCCCGAGGAGATCGCCGCCGTGGCGGAGAGCCACACCGGCAAGTTCCTGCGCGACATCCTGCCCGGCGACTTCGCCGACGCACCGGTGGCCCCGGCCAAGGCCAAGGCCCCGGCCCGGGCGAAGGCCCCGGCCAAGACCGCGGCGAAGGCGCCGGCCAAGGCGAAGTCCCCCGCCAAGCGCACCACGGCGGCGCGCAAGTAGCCCACGGCGCCCGGAACCCGCCGCGCCCGCGTCCGCCCGCCCCCGGCACCCCCGGGGGCGGGCGGATGAGGACGCATAGACTTCCGGGCGGCCCGCAGCCGCGGCGCCGCCGTCGAACCAGGAGCTCCCCGCCATGTCCGAGGCCCCCGAGAGCCAGGCCCCCGAAGGCCCCGCCCCCACCCGCCGCACCCTGCTCTGCGGAGCCGCGGCCGTCCTCGCCGCCGGCGGCACCCTCGCCGTCTCCGGCTGCTCCTCCTCCGCCTCCGACTCCGGTTCCACCGCCAAGACCCCGGTCGACGTCGGCCCCGCCTCCGCCGTCCCGGTCGGCGGCGGCACCGTCTACCGCGAGAAGAAGATCGTCGTCACCCAGCCCAGCGAGGGCCAGTACAAGGCGTTCAGCGCCAAGTGCACCCACGCCGGCTGCATCGTCGACCAGGTCAAGAACCAGAAGATCCAATGCCCCTGCCACGGCAGCCTGTTCGGCATCGCCGACGGCGCCGTGCTGGACGGTCCGGCCCCGACCCCGCTGCCCGAGTACACCGTGGCGGTCGAGGGCGGCAACCTCAAGGTGACCCCCCGCTGAAGCAGTTGATCTCCCGCACGCGCCCCCGGCCCGAGTCGGTACGGTGGACCCATGGCTGACCCGTCCACCTACCGCCCGGCGCCGGGTGCGATCCCCGCCTCGCCCGGTGTCTACAAGTTCCGCGACGCCCACGGGCGGGTCATCTACGTCGGCAAGGCCAAGAGCCTGCGGCCCCGGCTCTCCTCCTACTTCCAGGACCTCGCCGGGCTGCACCCGCGCACCGCCACCATGGTCACCACCGCCGCCTCGGTGGAGTGGACCGTCGTCGCCACCGAGGTCGAGGCGCTCCAGCTGGAGTACTCCTGGATCAAGGAGTTCGACCCCCGGTTCAACGTCAAGTACCGCGACGACAAGAGCTATCCGGAGCTCGCCGTCACGCTCAACGAGGAGTACCCGCGGGTCCAGGTGATGCGCGGCGCGCACAAGAAGGGCGTGCGCTACTTCGGCCCCTACGGCCACGCCTGGGCGATCCGCGAGACCGTCGACCTGCTGCTGCGCGTCTTCCCCGTCCGCACCTGCTCCAACGGCGTCTTCAAGCGCGCCCGCCAGGTCGGCCGCCCCTGTCTGCTCGGCTACATCGGCAAGTGCGCCGCGCCCTGCGTCGGCCGGGTCTCGGCCGAGGAGCACCGCGCCCTCGCCGAGGACTTCTGCGACTTCATGGCCGGGCGCACCGGCAACTACCTGCGCCGGCTGGAGACCGACATGCAGGAGGCCGCCGCCGACCTGGAGTACGAGAAGGCGGCCCGGCTGCGCGACGACATCGGCGCGCTCAAGCGGGCCATGGAGAAGAACGCCATCGTCCTCGCCGACGCCACCGACGCCGACCTGCTCGCCGTCGCCGAGGACGAACTGGAGGCCGCCGTCCAGATCTTCCACGTCCGCGGCGGCCGGGTCCGCGGCCAGCGCGGCTGGGTCACCGACAAGGTCGAGGACGTCGACACCGCCGGCCTGGTCGAGCACGCCCTCCAGCAGCTCTACGGCGGCGGCAGCGAGTCCGTCCCCCGCGAGGTGCTCGTCCCCGCGCTGCCCGAGCCCGTCGAGCCGGTCCGCGACTGGCTGAGCGGCCTGCGCGGCGCCCAGGTCGACCTGCGCATCCCGCAGCGCGGCGACAAGAAGGACCTCATGGCCACCGTGCAGCGCAACGCCCAGCAGGCGCTCGCGCTGCACAAGACCAAGCGCGCCTCCGACCTCACCACCCGCAGCCGCGCCCTCCAGGAGATCGCCGAGGCGCTCGAACTCGACAGCGTCCCGCTGCGCATCGAGTGCTTCGACATCTCCCACCTCCAGGGCGAGGACGTGGTCGCCTCGATGGTCGTCTTCGAGGACGGCCTGGCCCGCAAGAGCGAGTACCGCCGCTTCCAGATCAAGGGCTTCGAGGGCCAGGACGACGTCCGCTCGATGCACGAGGTGATCAGCCGGCGCTTCCGCCGCTACCTCCAGGAGCGCGAGCAGACCGGCGAGTGGGCCGTGCCCGAGGAGCCGGAGGCGTCGGAGGACGGCCGGCACCCCGAGGACGGGCCGCGCACCGAGGACGGCCGCCCCAAGCGCTTCGCCTACCCGCCCCAACTGCTCGTCGTCGACGGCGGTCAGCCCCAGGTCGCCGCCGCCCGGCGGGCCCTGGACGAACTCGGCATCGACGACGTCGCCCTGTGCGGCCTGGCCAAGCGCCTGGAGGAGGTCTGGCTGCCCGGCGAGGACGACCCGGTCGTGCTCCCGCGCAGCAGCGAGGGCCTCTACCTGCTCCAGCGGGTCCGCGACGAGGCCCACCGCTTCGCGATCACCTACCAGCGCGGCAAGCGTTCCAAGCGACTCACCGCCGGAGAACTGGACTCCGTCCCCGGCCTCGGCGAGACTCGCCGTCAGGCGCTGCTCAAGCACTTCGGCTCGCTGAAGAAGCTCCGGGCGGCCACCGTCGACGAACTCTGCGCCGTCCCCGGCATCGGCCGCCGGACTGCGGAGACCGTTGCGGCGGCGTTGTCGTCCCGTACACCTGCCGCACCCGCCGTGAACACCGCCACGGGCGAGATCATCGAGGACGGCGCCGAAGAGCCGGCGCCCGCGGCGCCCGAGCCCGAGACCGCACCCATCCAGGAGACGCCATGACGGCCGACGCCGCCCGTCAGCCGGCGCGCCCCGGACCCACTCGTCCGAGTGAGCCGGGGAAGCACGCCCGCGCGACGAGCGTTTCCCACAGCAGAACCACCGAGAGCGGGGAACCGAAGTGACCGTGTCCGATTACGGGGGGACCGCCAGGCCGGAGGCCGGCGGCGAGAACACCCCGGAGCTGGTGATCATCTCCGGCATGTCCGGAGCGGGCCGCTCCACCGCCGCCAAGTGCCTGGAGGATCTGGGCTGGTTCGTGGTGGACAACCTGCCGCCGGCCCTCATCCCCACCATGGTCGACCTCGGCGCCCGCTCCCAGGGCAACGTCGCCCGGATCGGCGCCGTGGTGGACGTCCGCGGCCGGCAGTTCTTCGACGACCTGCTGACCTCGCTGGACGAGCTGGAGAAGCGCGGCGTGCGGCTGCGCGTCGTCTTCCTGGACTCCTCCGACGAGGCGCTGGTGCGCCGCTTCGAGAGCGTCCGCCGCCCGCACCCGCTGCAGGCCGACGGCCGGATCGTCGACGGCATCGCCCTGGAGCGCGACCTGCTGCGCGAGCTGCGCGGCGAGGCCGACCTGGTGATCGACACCTCCAACCTCAACGTCCACCAGCTGCGGGCCAAGCTCGACGCCCAGTTCGCCGACCACGACGAGCCCGAGCTGCGCGCCACCGTGATGTCCTTCGGCTTCAAGTACGGCCTGCCGGTCGACGCCGACCTCGTGGTGGACTGCCGCTTCCTGCCCAACCCGCACTGGGTGCCCGAACTGCGGGCCCGCACCGGCACCGACGCGGACGTCGCCGACTACGTCTTCCAGCAGCCCGGGGCCAACGAGTTCCTCAACGGCTACGCCGAGCTGCTGCGCATCATCACCGAGGGCTATCGTCGCGAAGGGAAGCGTTACATGACCCTTGCCGTAGGCTGCACCGGTGGCAAGCACCGCAGCGTCGCGATGTCCGAGCGCCTGACGAAGCGTCTCATCGCCGACGGTGTGGAAACGGTGCTCGTCCACCGTGACATGGGACGGGAGTAGCCGCCTCGCCCTGCCGGGCCGCCGGCGGAGGCCGGCGGCGGGCAACAGGAACGCGAGGTAGGTGTGACGGGATACGTGCCCGGGCGGCAGTTCCAGAACAGGACCGCCGACCGGAGTGGGGCCACGGCCCGGTCCATCGTGACCGGCCGGCCCCGCTCCGGGTCGGCCCGCACCGGCCCGTCCCGTCCACATCCGGCGCCGCGGACCAGCCAGGCGGCCAGGACCAACCAGGCCCCGCGGATCACCGCGCTCGGCGGCGGCCAGGGCCTGTCCGCCTCGCTGTCCGCGCTGCGCCGGCTCACCACCGACCTCACCGCCGTGGTCACCGTCGCCGACGACGGCGGCTCCAGCGGCCGGCTGCGCGAGGAACTCGGGGTGCTGCCCCCCGGCGACCTGCGCAAGGCGCTCGCCGCGCTCTGCGGCGACGACGACTGGGGCCGCACCTGGTCCGAGGTGATCCAGCAGCGCTTCACCGGTACTGGCGAGCTGGGCGGCCACGCCGTCGGCAACCTGCTGATCGTGGCGCTCTGGGAGAAGCTCGGCGACCCGGTCGCCGCCCTGGACTGGGTCGGCCGGCTGCTCAACGTGCAGGGCCGGGTGCTGCCGATGTCGGCGGTGCCGCTGGACATCGAGGCGGTGGTCCGCGGCCACGACCCGGCCTTCCCGGCCGAGCTGGCCGCCGTCCGCGGCCAGGCCAATGTCGCGGTCACCCCCGGAACCGTGCAGTCCGTCCGGCTCCTGCCGGACGAGCCGCCCGCCGTGCCGGAGGCGGTCACCGCCGTCCGCGAGGCGGACTGGGTGGTGCTCGGCCCCGGCTCCTGGTTCACCAGCGTGCTGCCGCACCTGCTGGTGCCCGAGCTGGCCAAGGCGCTCGTGGAGACCCGCGCCCGCCGCCTGCTCACCCTGAACCTGGCCCCCCAGCCCGGCGAGACGGAGGGCTTCACCCCGCAGCGTCACCTGGAGGTCATCGCCGACCACGCTCCGTCCCTTGCGGTGGATGCGATCCTGGTGGATGAGCGCGCCGTCACCGGCGGCGCCTTCGGCCAGGCGGACCTGGCCGGACTGGAAAAGGCCGCCGAGCGGATGGGAGCAGCCCTGGTGCTCGGCCGGGTCGCCCGTACCGACGGCACGCCGCGACACGACCCGGAGCTCTTGGCAGCCGCGTACGACCGGATTTTCCGGACACATGGAAGGATCGGGCCATGGCGATGACTCCAGCGGTGAAGGACGAAATCAGCCGGCTCCCGGTCACCCGGGCCTGCTGCCGCAAGGCGGAGGTGTCGGCGATCCTGCGGTTCGCGGGCGGGCTGCACATCGTGAGCGGCCGGATCGTGATCGAGGCGGAGCTCGACACCGGAGCCGCCGCCCGGCGTCTGCGCAAGGACCTGCTGGAGATCTTCGGACACTCCTCGGACCTGGTCGTGATGGCCCCCGGCGGTCTGCGGCGCGGCAGCCGGTACGTGGTCCGGGTGGTCAAGGACGGCGAACTGCTCGCCCGCCAGACCGGCCTCGTGGACGGCCGCGGCCGCCCGATCCGCGGTCTGCCCCCGGCCGTGGTCTCCGGCGCCACCTGCGACGCCGAGGCGGCCTGGCGCGGGGCCTTCCTGGCGCACGGCTCGCTCACCGAGCCCGGCCGCTCGTCCTCGTTGGAGATCACCTGCCCCGGTTCGGAGGCCGCCCTCGCGCTGGTCGGCGCCGCCCGTCGGCTCGGCATCCCGGCCAAGGCCCGCGAGGTGCGCGGGGTCGACCGGGTGGTGATCCGCGACGGCGACGCGATCGGCGCGCTGCTCACCCGGCTCGGCGCGCACGAGTCGGTGCTGGCCTGGGAGGAGCGCCGGATGCGGCGCGAGGTGCGGGCCACCGCCAACCGGCTGGCCAACTTCGACGACGCCAACCTGCGCCGCTCGGCCCGGGCCGCGGTGGCGGCCGGCGCCCGGGTGCAGCGCGCGCTGGAGATCCTCGGCGACGAGGTGCCCGAGCACCTGGCCGCCGCCGGCCAGCTGCGGATGCAGCACAAGCAGGCCTCGCTGGAGGAGCTGGGCGCGCTCGCCGACCCGCCGCTGACCAAGGACGCGGTGGCCGGCCGGATCCGCCGACTGCTGGCGATGGCCGACAAGCGCGCCTCCGAGCTCGGCCTGCCGAGCACCGAGGCCAACCTCACCGACGAGATGGCCCTCAACTGACGCCGACCGTCAAGTCCGGTGCCGAACCCTCCGCCGGTGTCCGCTTCCGCGGGCACCGGCGGAGCCGTGTCCGGAGGGTGGGACGGGGCCCGTGCCGAGGGTCCCGGAGGGGGTCGGGACCAACTGCCCGGGAGGGCAAGGCCGGACGACCCGGATTGTTGTGAACACGCGCCACGCCAGGGGTTGCGCGGGCGCCTGATGTGCTCTACCCGGCCTCGGAGGGGTAGGGTCATAGGCGGTCGGGGACATCCCAAAATTCCACCCCGTCGGCATAGCGTCCGGCGTACCTAACGAGGAGATCGGTTCGTGACGATCCGGGTAGGCATCAACGGATTCGGCCGCATCGGCCGCAACTTCTTCCGTGCGGTTCAGGCCCAGGGCGCGGACATCGAGATCGTCGGTGTCAATGACCTGACCGACACCAAGACCCTGGCGCACCTGCTCAAGTACGACTCGATCCTGGGCACCTTCCCGGGCGAGGTGTCGCACACCGCGGACAGCATCACCGTCGACGGCAAGACCTTCAAGGTCGTCGCCGAGCGCGACCCGGCCAACCTCCCCTGGGGCGAGCTGGGTGCGGACGTCGTCATCGAGTCGACCGGCATCTTCACCAAGGCCGAGGCGGCGAAGAAGCACGTCGCGGCCGGCGCCAAGAAGGTCATCATCTCCGCGCCCGCCACCGACGAGGACATCACCATCGTCATGGGCGTGAACGACGACAAGTACGACGGTGACAAGCACACGGTCATCTCCAACGCCTCCTGCACCACCAACTGTGTGGCGCCGCTGGCCAAGGTGCTGAACGAGAGCTTCGGCATCGTCAAGGGCCTGATGACCACGGTCCACGCGTACACCAACGACCAGGTCACCCTGGACTTCCCGCACAAGGACCTGCGTCGCGCCCGCGCCGCCGCCCTGAACATCATCCCGACCTCGACCGGTGCCGCCAAGGCGACCGCGCTGGTCCTGCCGGAGCTCAAGGGCAAGCTGGACGGCACCTCGCTGCGCGTTCCGGTCCCGACCGGTTCGATCACCGACCTGGTCGTCACCCTGGAGCGCGACGTCACCGTCGCCGAGGTCAACGAGGCCTTCAAGAAGGCCTCGGAGACCACCCTCAAGGGCATCCTGCAGTACACCGAGGACCCGATCGTCTCCTCCGACATCGTGAACTCGCCGTTCTCCACGATCTTCGACTCGCTGCTGACGATGGCCCAGGGCAACCAGGTCAAGATCTTCGGCTGGTACGACAACGAGTGGGGCTACTCGAACCGCCTCGTCAACCTGACCACCCTCGTCGGTGCCGGGCTCTGACGTAGCGGGAGCTGACGTGAAGTAGGGGGGAGGGCCCGGAAGGCATGTGCGAAGCCGACCGGGCCCTCCGTCTGCGCACCCTCAACTCCCCATGGACGGCACAACGTTGTGTCGTCCCCTGCTCCACCATCTCGCCAGGAGACCGAAGACCGTGAAGACCATCGAAGATCTGGACGTCGCCGGTAGGCGCGTGTTCGTCCGCGCGGACCTCAACGTCCCGCTTTCCGACGGCACGATCACCGACGACGGCCGGATCCGTGCCGTCGCCCCGACCATCGCCAAGCTCGTCGAGCGCGGCGCGAAGGTCGTCGTCGCCTCCCACCTCGGCCGTCCCAAGGGCGCGCCGGACCCGCAGTTCTCCCTCGCGCCGGTGGCCGTCCGCCTCGGCGAGATCCTCGGCAGGCCGGTCGCCTTCGCGGCCGACACCGTGGGCGAGAGCGCGAAGGCCACCGTCGCCGCCCTGGCCGACGGCGAGGTCACGCTGCTGGAGAACCTGCGCTTCAACGCCGGTGAGACCAGCAAGGACGACGCCGAGCGCGGGGCTTTCGCCGAGCAGCTGGCCACCCTGGCCGACCTCTACGTGGGCGACGGCTTCGGCGCGGTGCACCGCAAGCACGCCTCGGTGTTCGACCTGCCGGCGCTGCTGCCGCACGCGGTCGGCGACCTGATCGCCACCGAGGTGGGCGTGCTCAAGCGCCTCACCGAGGATGTCGAGAGCCCGTACGTGGTGGTGCTCGGCGGCTCCAAGGTCTCCGACAAGGTCGGCGTGATCGAGAACCTGCTGAAGAAGGCCGACCGGATCCTGATCGGCGGCGGCATGGTGTTCACCTTCCTCAAGGCCCAGGGCCACGAGGTCGGCGTCTCGCTGCTGCAGGAGGACCAGATCCCGACCGTCCAGGGGTACCTGGCGGAGGCGAAGGAGCGGGGAGTCGAGTTCGTCCTGCCGACCGACGTCGTGGTCTCCACCGGGTTCCCGGACCTCAAGACCAAGGCCCCGGCCCCCCACTCGGTCGTCGCCGTGGACGCGATCCCGGCCGACCAGCTGGGCCTGGACATCGGCCCGGAGAGCCGCGAGCTGTTCGCGGAGAAGCTGGCCGACGCGAAGACGGTGTTCTGGAACGGCCCGATGGGCGTCTTCGAGCACCCGGACTTCGCCGCCGGTACCGCGGCCGTCGCGCAGGGCCTGCTCGACAGTGACGCGTTCTCCGTGGTCGGTGGCGGGGACTCCGCCGCGGCCGTCCGCATCCTGGGCTTCGACGAGACGAAGTTCGGGCACATCTCGACCGGCGGTGGCGCGAGCCTGGAGTACCTGGAGGGCAAGCAGCTCCCCGGTCTCACCGCCCTGGAAGGCTGAATCTCGCATGACTGAGCGTCTCCCGCTGATGGCGGGCAACTGGAAGATGAACCTCAACCACCTCGAGGCCATCCAGCACACCCAGAAGCTGGCCTTCGCGCTGGCCGACAAGGACTACGAGGCGGTCGAGGTGGCCGTGCTCGTGCCGTTCACCGACCTCCGTTCGGTGCAGACCCTGGTCGACGGCGACAAGCTGAAGATCAAGTACGGCTCGCAGGACGTCTCGCAGCACGACGGCGGTGCCTACACCGGCGAGGTCTCCGGCCCGATGCTGGCCAAGCTGAAGTGCACCTACGCGGTGATCGGCCACTCGGAGCGCCGCCAGTACCACGGCGAGAACGAGGAGATCGTCAACGCCAAGGTCAAGGCCGCCTACCGCAGCGGGATCACCCCGATCCTGTGCGTCGGCGAGCCGCTGGAGGTCCGCAAGGCCGGCACCCACGTCGAGCACACCCTGGCCCAGCTCGACGGCGCCCTGCAGGACGTCCCGGCCGCGCAGGCCGAGTCCGTCGTGGTCGCCTACGAGCCGGTCTGGGCGATCGGCACCGGCGAGGTGGCGACCCCCGAGGACGCCCAGGAGGTCTGCGCCGCCATCCGCGCGCGGCTCGCCGAGCTGTACGACGCCGAGCTGGCCGGCAAGGTCCGGGTGCTCTACGGCGGTTCGGTGAAGTCGTCGAGCGCGGCCGGCCTGATGGCCAAGCCGGACATCGACGGCGGCCTGATCGGCGGAGCGTCGCTGGACGCCGAGGAGTTCGTCAAGATCGTGCGGTACCGTGAGCAGGCAGTAGGCTAACGCCGCCGCAGCAACGTAGGCTTTGGGGCCGGACCACCCGTCGTGGTCCGGCCCCTTCGCCGAAGATACGAGAGAGTTGGTCCCGTCGTGGTTATCGGGTTCTCGATTGCCCTGATCGTCTTCAGCCTGCTGATGATCCTGCTGGTGCTGCTGCACAAGGGGAAGGGCGGCGGTCTGTCGGACATGTTCGGTGGCGGCGCGATGTCCACCGGCGGCGGCTCGGCGGTGGCCGAGCGCAACCTGGACCGCATCACGATCATCGTCGGCCTGGCCTGGTTCGCCACCCTCGTGGTGCTCGGTCTGGTCCTGAAGTACAAGGGCTGACATATCTCTGACGCCCCGTCGCCCCGCGGCCTATCCTGGAAAGGTCCGGGGCGGAGCCGGTGGGTGGCGCATGCTTAACTCCTGCTTACACTAGGACGACTTTCGCCCCCGACGCGCGTCACGCGCGTCGGCGCACCAGCACGCAGGGAGTCAGACCGTGGCAAGTGGCAACGCCATCCGTGGCAGCAGGGTCGGAGCCGGCCCGATGGGCGAGGCGGAGCGCGGCGAATCCGCCCCCCGCAACCGGATCTCCTTCTGGTGCGCGAACAAGCACGAGACCCGCCCGAGCTTCGCGGCCGAAGCGGTGATCCCGGAGACCTGGGACTGTCCGCGCTGCGGCTTTCCGGCCGGCCAGGACGAGCACAACCCGCCCGCGCCGTCCCGCAACGAGCCGTACAAGACGCACCTCGCCTACGTCCGCGAGCGGCGCACCGACGCCGACGGCGAGGCGATCCTCGCCGAGGCGCTGGCCAAGCTCCGCGGCGAGATCTGAGCACAGCGAAGGACGAAGGGCGCCACCCCCGCGGGGGTGACGCCCTTCGACGTTCACCGGAGCCCTCAGGCCGAGGCCGGGGGGTACAGCTGGGGCGGCAGCTGGGAGGCCGCGGCCCGGTCCAGCAGCCACAGGGTGCGACCGGTGCCGTGCGCCCCGGAGGCGGGCGCCTGGAGCTCGCCGGGGCCGGACAGGGCCACCGCCACCGCACCGGCCTTGTCCTCGCCGGCCGCCAGCAGCCAGACCTCGCGGGCGGCGCGGATGGCCGGGAGGGTGAGCGAGATCCGGGTCGGCGGCGGCTTCGGCGCACCGCGCACGCCGATCACCGTCAACTCGGTCTCCCGCACGCCCGGGTGCTCCGGGAAGAGCGAGGCGACATGGGTGTCCGGGCCGACGCCGAGCAGCAGCACGTCGAAGGCCGGGACGCCGCCCCGGTCGCCCGGGCCGGCCGCCGCGGCCAGCTCCTGGGCGTAGCGGGCCGCCGCGGCGTCGACGTCCGAGCCGTCGGCGCCGTCCGCGGCGGGCATCTCGTGCACCCGCGCCGGGTCGAGCGGGACGGCGTCCAGCAGCTCGGCGCGGGCCTGCACGGCGTTGCGCTCCGGGTCGGCGGACGGCAGGAACCGCTCGTCGCCCCACCACAGGTCCAGCCGCGCCCAGTCGACCGCGTCGCGTGCCGGGGAGGCGGCGATCGCGGCCAGCAGGGCGTTGCCGTTGCGTCCGCCGGTGAGCACCACCGAGGCGGTGCCGCGGGCGGCCTGGGCGTCCACGATCCGGGTGATCAGCCGGGCCGCGGCCGCCTGGGCCATCAGCTCCTTGTCCCGGTGGACGACCAGCTGCGGGGTGGCCGCCGTCATGCGTCCGCCTTCTTGGTGGTGCGCTTGCCGGCGGCCTTCTTCGCGGTGGCGGGGGCCGCCTCCGCGGTCACCCGGGTCGGGTTGGCGACCTGCCCGCCCTCCGTGGCGGCCTGGTGGGTGGCGGCCTCCTCGGCGGCCTCGGCGGCCACCAGGCTCGCCACCGCCTGCTCGGCGTTGTCCGGCTCCTTGAGCCGGTCCACCGGCGTGCGCACGGCGGCCGCGTAGATGTCGTCCGGGTCGAGCCGGCGCAGCTCCTCGGCGATCAGCTCCGAGGTCTCGCGCCGCTTGAGCGCCACCTGGCGGTCCGGCGAGCCGGGCATGGAGAGCGTGCCCATCAGGCCGTCCGGGCGGTCCAGGGTGATGTCCCCGTCCTTGGTGCGCAGGTGCACCGCGGTGATGCCCGGGCCGTTGGTGACGACCCGCTCGACCGGCACGTGCAGCCGGGTGTGCAGCCACAGGCCGAGCAGTTCGACGCTGGGGTTGTACGACTCGCCCTCGACCACCGCGGCGGTGACCGTCGACGGCCGCTGGTCCAGCGCGGCGGCCAGCATGGAGCGCCAGCCGGTGATCCGGGTCCAGGCCAGGTCGGTGTCGCCCGGGGTGTAGCTCTCGGCCCGCTGGGCGAGCTGGCCGACCGGGGACTCGGCGGTGACCGCGTCGGTGATCCGGCGCTGGGCGAGCGCGCCCAGCGGGTCCTGCGCCGGGTGCCGCGGCGCGTTCTCCGGCCACCAGACCACCACCGGGGCGTCCGGCAGCAGCAGCGGCAGGACGACCGACTGGGCGTGCGCGGCGAGTTCGCCGTGCATGCGCAGGACGACCGTCTCCCCGGAGCCGGCGTCGGAGCCGACCAGGACCTCGGCGTCCAGCCGGGTCTCGGCGCGGGCCCGGGGCGAGCGCCCGGCGCGCTTGATGACCGCCAGGGTGCGCGAGGGGTGCTCGCGGGAGGCGTCGTTGGCCGCCTTGAGGGCGTCGTAGGCGCTGCCCTCGTCGGTCACGATCACCAGGGTGAGCACCATGCCGGCGGCGGTGGAGCCGCTGGCCCGGCGCGCCTCCATGAGCGCTGCGTTGATCTTGCCGGACGTGGTGTTCATCAGGTCGATCTTCATGGCCGGCGCCAGCTCCTGCCGTCTCGTGCGAGCATCTCGTCCGCCTCGGCCGGGCCCCAGGTGCCGGCCGCGTACTCGGCGGGCCTGCCGTGGGTGTCCCAGTACTTCTCGATCGGGTCGAGGATCTGCCAGGAGAGCTCGACCTCCTGGTGACGCGGGAAGAGGTTGGCGTCACCGAGCAGCACGTCGAGGATGAGCCGCTCGTACGCCTCCGGGGAGGACTCGGTGAAGGACTCGCCGTAGGCGAAGTCCATCGTGACGTCCCGGACCTCGAAGGAGGTGCCCGGCACCTTGGAACCGAACCGCACGGTGACGCCCTCGTCCGGCTGCACCCGGATGACCAGGGCGTTCTGCCCCAGCTCCTCGGTGGCGTAGGAGTCGAACGGCAGGTACGGGGCGCGCTGGAAGACCACCGCGATCTCGGTGACCCGGCGGCCCAGCCGCTTGCCGGTGCGCAGGTAGAACGGCACCCCCGCCCAGCGGCGGTTGTTGATCTCCAGCTTGATGGCCGCGTAGGTGTCGGTCTTGGACTCGGGGTCGATGCCGTCCTCGTCGAGGTAGCCGCCGACCTCCTCGCCGCCCTGCCAGCCGGCCGTGTACTGGCCGCGCACGGTGTGCCGGCCGAGGTCGGCCGGGAGCTTGACCGCGCTCAGCACCTTCAGCTTCTCGGCCACCAGCGCCTTCGGGTGGAAGGACGCCGGCTCCTCGATGGCGGTGAGCGCCATCAGCTGCAGCAGGTGGTTCTGGATGACGTCCCGGGCCGAGCCGATGCCGTCGTAGTAGCCGGCCCGGCCGCCGATGCCGATGTCCTCGGCCATGGTGATCTGCACGTGGTCGACGTAGGACCGGTTCCAGATCGGCTCGAACATCTGGTTGGCGAAGCGGAGCGCCAGGATGTTCTGGACGGTCTCCTTGCCCAGGTAGTGGTCGATCCGGAAGACCTCGTCCCGGGGGAAGACCTCGTGGACGATCCGGTTCAGCTCCTGGGCGGACTCCAGGTCGTGGCCGAACGGCTTCTCGATGACGGCGCGCCGCCAGGAGCCCTTCGGCGGGTCGGCCAGGCCGTGCTTCTTGAGCTGCTGGACGACGGTCGGGAAGAACTTCGGCGGGACGGACAGGTAGAAGGCGAAGTTGCCGCTGGTGCCCTGGGCCTTGTCCAGCTCCTCGATGGTCTCGCGGAGCTTGTCGAAGGCGGTGTCGTCGTCGAAGGTGCCGTGGACGAAGCGCATGCCCTTGGCGAGCTGCTGCCAGACCTCCTCGCGGAAGGGGGTGCGGGCGTGCTCCTTGACGGCGTCGTGCACCTCCTGGGCGAAGTCCTCGTCGTCCCACTCGCGGCGGGCGAAGCCCACGAGGGAGAAGCCCGGCGGCAGCAGGCCGCGGTTGGCCAGGTCGTAGATGGCCGGCATGAGCTTCTTGCGGGACAGGTCACCGGTGACCCCGAAGATGACCAGGCCGGACGGCCCCGCGATGCGCGGGAGCCGCCGGTCGGAGGGGTCGCGAAGCGGGTTGACGGGTGCCGGCGGGAGATCGTCCGCGTCCGACAGCGGTGTCAACTCGGGGAAATCAGTGCTCACTTGATGGGCTCCGCTTTCGTGCGCTGTGAGCAGGGGGTCACTTCTCGTCGGCGAACGAGGCCAGCGAGGCGGTGACGGTGTCGAGCAGTTCCTTCCAGGACTGCTCGAACTTCTCCACGCCCTCGTCCTCCAGCACCTGGACCACGTCGTCGTAGTCCACGCCCGCGGCGGCGATGGCGTCCATCACGGCCTTGGCGTCGGCGTAGTTGGGCACGATGGTGCCGCCGGTGACCACACCGTGGTCGTCGGTGGCGTCCAGGGTGGCCTCGGGCATGGTGTTGACGGTGCCGGGGGCGACCAGCTCGGTGACGTACAGGGTGTCCGGCAGGGCCGGGTCCTTGACGCCGGTGGAGGCCCAGAGCGGGCGCTGCGGCTTGGCGCCGGCGGCCTCCAGGGCCTTCCAGCGGGCGCTGCCGGCGGTCTTGCCGTCGACGGTGCCGAAGACCTCCTCGTACGCCTGGTAGGCGAGGCGGGCGTTGGCCAGGGCGGCCTTGGAGCGGAGGTCCTTGGCCTCGCCGCCGATCTTGTCCAGGCGCTTGTCGATCTCGGTGTCGACGCGGGAGACGAAGAAGGAGGCGACCGACTCGATCTGGGAGAGGTCCAGGCCCTTGGCCTTGGCGGCCTCCAGGCCGGTCAGGTAGGCGTCGATGACGGCCTTGTAGCGGTCCAGCGAGAAGATCAGCGTGACGTTGACGCTGATGCCCTTGCCGATGACCTCGCCGATCGCGGGCAGGCCGGCCTTGGTGGCGGGGATCTTGATGAAGACGTTCGGGCGGTCGACCAGCCACCACAGCTGCTTGGCCTCGGCCACGGTGGCGGCGGTCTCGTGGGCCAGCCGCGGGTCGACCTCGATGGAGACCCGGCCGTCGCGGCCGTTGGAGGCGTCGTAGACCGGGCGCAGCACGTCGGCGGCGTCGCGCACGTCCGAGGTGGTGATCATGCGGACGGCCTCGTCGGTGGTGACCTTGCGGACGGCGAGGTCGCGCAGCTGGCCGTCGTAGGAGCTGTCGCCGCCGCCGATGGCCTTCTGGAAGATGGTCGGGTTGGTGGTCACGCCCACCACGTGCTTGTGCTGCACCAGCTCGGCGAGGTTGCCGGTGTTCAGCCGCTTGCGGCTGAGGTCGTCCAGCCAGATCGCCACGCCTTCGTCGCTGAGGCGCTTCAGTGCGTCAGTCATGGTGCTTCCGTCCCTTTACTTCTTCTGCTGTGGGGTGGTGTGGGGGCGGGCCGGTGCGCCGATGTGCGGTCGGCGCCCCGGCCCGGTGCCGCTAGCGGTTGACGGCTTCGAGCGAGCGCAGCGCGTTGTGGGCCTCGGCGACCACGCGCTCGGCGGTGATGCCGAACTCCTCGAAGAGCACCTGGTAGTCGGCGGAGGCGCCGAAGTGCTCCAGCGAGACGATCCGGCCGTGGTCGCCGACCAGCTCGCGCCAGCCCTGGGCGATGCCGGCCTCGACCGAGACGCGGGCCTTGACCGACGGCGGCAGCACGCTGTCGCGGTAGGCCTGGTCCTGCTCCTGGAACCACTCGAAGGACGGCAGCGACACGACGCGGGTGGCGATGCCCTCCGCCTCCAGGACCTCGCGGGCCTTGACGGCCAGCTGCACCTCGGAGCCGGTGCCGAGCAGGATCACCTGCGGGGTGCCGGTGGAGGCCTCGGCCAGGATGTAGCCGCCCTTCGCGGTGTCCTCGGCGTTGCCGTAGGACGAGGAGGTGCGGTCGAAGGTCGGGACGTTCTGGCGGGTGAGCGCCAGGCCGACCGGGCCGGGGTTGGTGGTCTGGCGCTCGATGACGGTGCGCCAGGCGACGGCGGTCTCGTTGGCGTCGGCCGGGCGGACCACGGTCAGGCCCGGGATGGCGCGCAGCGAGGCCAGGTGCTCGACCGGCTGGTGGGTCGGGCCGTCCTCGCCGAGGCCGATGGAGTCGTGCGTCCACACGTAGGTGACCGGCAGCTTCATCAGGGCGGCCAGGCGGACGGCCGGGCGCATGTAGTCGGCGAAGACCAGGAAGGTGCCGCCGTAGACGCGGGTCTTCCCGTGCAGCGCGATGCCGTTCATGGTGGAGCCCATGGCGTGCTCGCGGATGCCGAAGTGGATGGTGCGGCCGTAGGGGCCGGCCGACTTCAGCGGGTTGCCGTCGGGGAGGAAGGAGCTGTCCTCGTCGATGGTGGTGAGGTTGGACTCGGCGAGGTCGGCCGAGCCGCCCCAAAGCTCCGGGATCACCGCGCCGAGGGCCTTGAGGGTCTCGCCGCTGGCCTTGCGGGTGGCGACGGCCTTGCCGGCCTCGAAGACCGGAACGGCCTTCTTCCAGCCGTCGGGCAGCTCGCCGGCCTCGATCCGGTCGAACTCGGCGGCGCGCTGCGGGTTGGCGGCGCGCCAGGCGTCGAAGGTCTGCTGCCACTCGGCACGGGTGGCCTTGCCGCGCTGGACGACCAGCCGGGCGTGCTCGATGACCTGGTCGCTGACCTCGAAGGTCTTCTCCGGGTCGAAGCCCAGGACCTTCTTGGTGGCGGCGATCTCGGCGGCGCCGAGCGCGGAGCCGTGGGCCTTGGCGGTGTTCTGGGCGTCCGGGGCCGGCCAGGCGATGATCGTGCGCATCGCGATCATCGACGGGCGGGAGGTCTCGGCCTTCGCGGCGGCCAGCGCCTCGGCCAGCGCGGCGACGTCGATGTCGCCGTTGGCCTTCGGGGTGACGCGCTGGACGTGCCAGCCGTACGCCTCGTAGCGCTTGAGGACGTCCTCGGAGAAGGCGGTCTCGGTGTCGCCCTCGATCGAGATGTGGTTGTCGTCGTACAGGGCGACCAGGTTGCCGAGCTTCTGGTGGCCGGCCAGCGAGGAGGCCTCGGCGGAGATGCCCTCCTCCAGGTCGCCGTCGGAGACGATGGCCCAGATGGTGTGGTCGAACGGCGACTCGCCGGCCGGGGCGTCCGGGTCGAACAGGCCGCGCTCGAAGCGGGCGGCCATGGCCATGCCGACGGCGTTGCCGATGCCCTGGCCGAGCGGGCCGGTGGTGGTCTCGACGCCGGCGGTGTGGCCGTGCTCGGGGTGGCCCGGGGTGCGGCTGCCGGCCACCCGGAAGGCCTTGAGGTCGTCGAGCTCCAGGCCGTAGCCGGAGAAGTAGAGCTGGGTGTAGAGCGTCAGGCTGGTGTGACCGGGGGAGAGGACGAACCGGTCACGGCCGACCCAGGACGGGTCGGTGGGGTCGTGGCGCAGGAAGCGCTGGAAGATCAGGTAGGCGGCGGGGGCCAGCGACATGGCCGTCCCGGGGTGTCCGTTGCCGACCTTCTGAACCGCGTCCATCGCCAGGACACGGGCCGTGTCGACGGTCCGCTCGTCGAGGTCCGACCACTCGAATGCATTCGGCGTCGTGCTCACCCTGTCTCAGGGCTCCTTCCATTGTGAAGAGTGACCCCGTGAGGGACCGGGTCGGCCACGTCGCTGGGGCCGGACGCTGGGTGGTGCCGGTCACGGAGGGTAGATCCCGCTTCTGTGGGCGAGCCTACCGTCCGGGCCGGGGCTCACCCTCCGTGGTGGGACAACTCAGGCATGTTGGCCGTCATTCCCCGGACTGTCCGTGGACGACCGTGCGCCGGCACGGCCCGCCCCTTTGTCCACCCTCGCCCGGATCCGTCCGGTTCGCCTCTCCGGGGTGCGGGACGGGGGACGAGGGCCCCCGCGGGGGCCGCCGCAGCAACGTTCCAGGTCGGGGCGGTGGGGGTTCACCCGGGGGTGTGCGTTCCGCCTCGCCGGGGCACCCCGGGGCCGGTGGGGAGATATGGAGCGTCTAAGGTGGCGTGGTACGCGCAGAGCGGACGATTCGGGAGACAACGTTCCGGTGGCCGCCTGTGAGGATTCATCTTCAGTTGGGGTGTTAGTGACCGCCGTCGAATCCCGTCCCGCCGGGGTCACCGGGGCGAGGCCTGCGCACCGGCCGTTCGGGGCCCGTGTCGGCGCCTTCGTCGCACTGACCAAGCCGCGGATCATCGAGCTGCTGCTGATCACCACGGTTCCGGTGATGTTCCTGGCGGAGCGCGGTGTGCCGGACCTGCTGCTGGTGCTGAAGGTGGTCCTCGGCGGATACCTCTCGGCGGGCGGCGCCAACGCCCTCAACATGTACATCGACCGCGACATCGACGCGGTGATGTCCCGCACCGAGCGCCGGCCGATCGTCACCGGCATGGTCTCGCCGCGCGAGGCGCTGGTGTTCGGCATCGCGCTCGGCGTCCTGTCGACGGTCTGGCTGGGTGTCCTGGTCAACTGGCTGTCCTCGGCGCTGGCGCTGGGCGCACTGCTCTTCTACGTGTTCGTCTACACGCTGGGGCTCAAGCGGCGCACCGCGCAGAACATCGTCTGGGGCGGCATCGCCGGCTGCATGCCGGTCTTCGTCGGCTGGGCGGCCGTCACCAACTCGGTCTCCTGGTCGGCGCTGGTGCTCTTCCTGGTGATCTTCTTCTGGACGCCGCCGCACTACTGGCCGCTGTCGATGAAGGTCCGCGAGGACTACGCCCGGGCCGGGGTGCCGATGCTGCCGGTGATCAAGGGCAACCTGGCGGTTGCCAAGCAGATCGTCGCCTACTCCTGGGTGATGGTGGCGGTCTCCCTGCTGCTGTGGCCGCTGGCCGACACCAGCTGGCTCTACCCGGTGGCGGCGGTGCTGCTCGGCGCGGCCTGGCTCAAGGAGGCGCACGCGCTGTACGGGCGGGCCAAGGCCGGTGTGGTGGGCGCCAAGCTCAAGGAGATGCGGCTGTTCCACTGGTCGATCACCTACCTGACGCTGCTGTTCGTGGTGATCGCGGTGGATCCGTTCGTGAAGTGATGCGCTGACTGCCGAGAAGGCCCCGGTCGATCCGACCGGGGCCTTCTTCTTTCTCCGTGCTTCCGCGCTCTGCCGTTCCGCTACCGGGAGGGGAGCCCGGAGGGGCCGACGTGGCCGTCCAGCCAGTCCTTGAGCGGCTGCGAGGCGTGCAGGAAGCCGGTGATCCGCCGGTACGCGTCCCGGGTGCCCAGCCAGGCCTCCGGGGCCCACTCCTGCCAGGCGATCAGCCCCTTGTGGCGCAGCAGCGCGATCCGCGGGTGGTCCTTGGGGTAGCCGCGCGGGGCGGACTTCAGGGAGTCCCGGCCGACCACCTCGGGGCCCGCCGCGCGGACCCGCTCGACCACCCGCTCCAGCTCCGCGCCCGAGACGTCCTCGGCGACCGCGGCCCGGTAGCGGTCCAGCTGGTCGGCGGCGAGCTGGTACAGCCCGTTGCCGCAGGCCAGGCCGTCGGCGGAGAGCTGGACGTAACCGCCGGCCCGCAGATGGGCGCCGATGTGGGTCTTGTACGGGGACTTGTCGGCGCTGAACCGGACGTCGCGGTTGGGGCGGAAGATCTTGCCCGGCCCGAACTCGGGTTCCAGCTCGGCCAGCAGCCGCTCCATGGGCTCCCGTACGGCGTGCTCGTACTGGCCCTTGTGGGACTGCCAGAAGGTCTTGGAGTTGTCGGCCTCAAGGTGCTCGTAGAAGTCGAGCGCCTCGGCCGGCCAGCCGTCGAAGGTCACCCCTCCAGTATGTGGCCCGGTGCACACGGCGCTCCCGTCGCCAGCGTCGCTACCGCTCGGTAGCATGCGGGCATGAGCAGCGCAGAGACCGCCACCCCCGCCGCGCCGGACGCCCGCGCCGAGCGCCGCGCCAAGCGCATCGCCAAGAACCTGACCGCCTTCGCCGCGCAGCACGGCGGCAGCGCGGACGGCGTCGTCGAGTACGTCGGCGCGGTCGCCACCCGGATCGTGGTGGTCGGCGCCGACGGCGCGTGGGGCGACCAGGTCGCGCCCAGCTACGCGGTGGGCCGCCGCGCCGCCGAACTGGCCGGCGTCACCCTGCACGACTCCTTCGAGGGCGAGCTGGCCCTGAAGGTGCGGACCGGTGCCTACGAGTGGAAGCGGATGGCCGGCCTCCAGCTCGGCGGCTGACCCCTTCCGGCAGGGCGCACGTACGCCGAAGGGCCCCGGTCTCGTCGACCGGGGCCCTTCGTTCGCGTCCGGGGACCGTCAGGCGGCCACGGGCTCGGCGGCGCGGGAGGCCGGGGCGCCGGCCGCGACGGGGGCGTCGTCGCGGGCGCGCAGGGCGAGGGGGATGCGCAGGGCGGCGATCCACAGGACGGCGGCGCCCAGCATGTGGAGGCCGACCAGGATCTCGGGGACGTCCGTGAAGTACTGGACGAAGCCGATCACGGCCTGGAGCAGCAGGCCGATCAGCAGCTCGCGGGCCCGGGCCTTGGCGGCCGGCGGGGCCTTGACCGCCGCGAACACGAAGATCACCGCGATCGACAGGCCGATCGAGAGGAAGGCCAGGTCGGCGTGGGCCTGCGCGAGGCGGTCGTAGTCCACCGGGATGCGCGGGACCATCTTGTTGTCCTGGGGCGTGCCGGGGTGGTGGCCCGCGCCGGTCACCAGGGTGCCGGCGGCCACCAGCAGGCCGATCACACCGACCAGGACGTAGCTGAGCCGCCTGATCGGCTCGGCCACCAGCGGGCGGGCCGGACCGTCCCCCTCCTTGCTGCGCTCCCACATCAGCGTCGCGACCCAGACCAGGCCCATCGCGGCGATCAGGTGCAGCGCCACGGTGTAGGGGTTGAGGCCGGTCAGCACGGTGATGCCGCCGAGCACGGCGTTGCTCATCACCAGCCAGAACTGCGCCCAGCCGAGCTTGGTCAGGCTGTGCCGCCAGGGGCGGTGGCAGCGCGCGGCGAGGATCGCCCAGCCGATGGCGGCGCTCAGGACGTAGGTGAGCATCCGGTTGGTGAACTCGATGACGCCGTGGAAGCCCATCTCGGCGGTCGGGGTCAGGCTCTCGTCGGTGCAGCGGGGCCAGGTGGTGCAGCCGAGGCCGGAGGCGGTGAGCCGGACGGCGCCGCCGGTCACGACGATCACCACGCTCATCACCAGCGCGGCGAACGCGGCGCGCTTGACCATGGCGGCGGAGGGCTGCCAGCGCTCGGCGAGCAGGGAGAAGGGGGTGGTCTTAGGCACGGCGTCCATGGTATGCGGCCTTACGGCCGATCTTGGGGCGGGGCGGCCGGGGCCGCGGCGGCCGAACGGCGGAGTCTTCCCGTGTCGACATAGCGGCAAACCCGCCAATCGTAAAGGGGTGGCAAAAAGGACTCTTCGGGCAAGCCGGTCATTGGTCTTGACCAATCACCCATTTGGCCGAAAGAGTGCGGCTTGGTCCATACCTTTTTCAGGTGGACCCCTCCCACCCCCGCACGTAAGCGGAGAACCTGCACATGCGCATATCCGTACCCGCCGCAGCGCTCGCGCTCGGTGGATCTCTCGTCCTGGCCGGGCTGGTAGCCCCGGCCGCTCAGGCCGCCGACCCGAACCAGTGCCTGACCCTCGGGGTCGCCAACCTCTACGGCGAGTTCGTCGAGACCGACGACACCCACACGCCGGACGCCGAGGGTGCGGTGGCGGTCGGCGGCAACGCCGACTTCACCGGTGGCTTCTCGGTCGGGCAGGAGCTGACCGCCGACCAGGTCAAGGCGCTGCCGGGCGGCAACGCCCTGGTCGTCGCCGGCAAGCTGACCGGTGGCAACACCCAGGTCATGAAGGGTAACGGCATCTACGGCTCGGCCGCAGCCGGCGCCGTGATCCAGGCCCATCAGGGCAACACCGGGCAGGGCGCCTCGCCGATCGACTTCGGCGCCGAGTTCGCCCGGGCGCGCGCCGTCGCCACCACGCTGGCGGGGCTGCCGCAGACCGCCGGTGCCACCGTCGAGGCCAAGGGCAAGGAGCTCTACCTCACCAGCGGCGACGCCAAGTTCAACAGCTTCACGGTCCCCGCGGCCACCCTGCAGGGCGCCACCGACATCTTCGTGAAGGTGCCGGCCGGCGCGGTCACCGTGGTCACCGTGACCGGTGCCTCGTACGACCAGGCGGCCGCGAAGACCACCGGCTTCCACCTGTGGGACGAGGGCAAGAAGGCCTACGTCCTGGACGACAAGGTGCAGAGCGCGCACGGCGGTGCCATCCGCTCCAAGCTGCTCTGGAACTTCCCGACCGCCACCAAGGTGGTCAAGAGCAGCTCGGCCGCCTGGTCCGGCACCGTGCTGGCGCCGAACGCCGCGTTCGACCTCGGCTCGGCCGCCCCGGTGAACGGCTCGGTCATCGTCAAGTCGCTGAGCGGCAAGGGCGGTGCGGAGACGCACCACTACCCGTTCACCGGCTGCCTGCCGAACGTCGTGCCGCCCACCACGCCGCCGACCGCCCCGGCCACCACGCCGCCGGTGGTGGTGCCGACCGGTACGCCGTCCGCCACCACCACGCCGTCGACGCCGGCCACGCCCGGCACCACCGGTACGCCGAGCACCCCGCCGACCACCCCCGGCACCACCGGTACGCCCGCTCCGTCCGTGACGCCGGGCGGCTCGGGCAGCCCGTCCGCGTCGGGTGCGGCCGCGCCGTCCGCGAGCGCCTCGGCGAGCCCGTCGGCCTCCGCCTCCGGCGCGGCGGTCCTGCCGGCCGCGGCCGCGAGCCCGTCGGCCCAGGCCAACGCCGGGGGCGACCTCGCCCACACCGGCTCCGGCCCGGTCGTGCCGCTGGCGATCGGCGGCGCGGTGGTGATCGCCGCCGGTGGCGCGCTCGTCCTGGTCGCGCGTCGGCGCAAGGCGGCCGCCCAGGTCTGAGCCCGCCACGGGATCGTTCCGGCTCCGGCCGGAACGATCCGGCCTGGCCGCCACTGATCCGGATTGCCCGATCAGGCACCCCCGGTGATCGCAAACGATCACCGGGGGTCGTGCTTTTCGGCCACTCTGGCAGAGTTCACTTCACGTTGGGCGAAGGGGCGTCGTCCGAGGCAGCGGGTGTGATGGGCTGCCGATGCACAGGCCGGTGCGGACGCCTAGAGGAAATCCGGCCGCGCAGCGGGGTGTGGAGGGGTGCGGGGGTGCCGGTAGAGTCCCCCGGACAGTCGTAGCGGGCCACCGCTGTTCCACTCAATACGCCTGCTGCACAACACCGTTCGGAGGGGACAACGAGATGGCGCGACAGCGGCGGCAGACAGGGATCGGAACCGGGGCGGCGATCGCGGGCACGGCGGCGGCGGCCGTCCTGCTGCCGGTGGTGCTGGCGACCAGCGCCTCGGCGCACGTGCCGACCTGGCAGGTGACCTGCGACAAGATCGTGATCGACCTGACCAACTACAGCCCCGACGCCAACATCAAGAACGTCGTCAGCCTGAGCATCGACGGCGTGAAGCTGCTCGACCAGCAGGTGTTCGGCAAGGAGTTCCACCAGACCTTCCCGGTGGCCGCGCACAGCGTGCCGGTCGACGCCACCTTCGTGGTGACCACCACCGAGGACCCGAAGAACAACGACTGGAACAAGACGGAGACCAAGACCATCCCGGTCTGCGCGACCCCGACGCCCACCCCGACGCCGACGCCGACGCCGACTCCCACGCCGACGCCGACCCCGACCCCCACGCCGACTCCCACTCCCACCCTCACGCCGACGCCGACTCCCACGCCGACGCCGACCCCGACCCCCACGCCGACCCCCAGCCGTACGGCGACGCCGAGTCCGACGCCCACGGTGACGCCCACCCCGAGCCGCACGCCCACCCCGACGCCGACCCCGACCGCGACGCCCACCCCGGTCGCGCCGGCGCTCGCCCAGACCGGTAGCAGCGACGCCACCCCGGTCATCGCGGCCGTCGGCGGCGGCGTGGTGCTGCTCGGCGGCGCGCTCCTGCTGCTCGCCCGTCGCCGCCGCGGCGGCAACACCGAGGGCTGACGCACACACGACGGGCAGCCGCGAGGGCTCCTCGCTCGGATGAGCGACGAGCCCTCGCGGTCTGCTGTGGGGCGGGCCACGAAGGTTGAGTACGAGTACTCATTCACGCCGCCGGGCGGACCCGACAGACTGTGCGGCATCACGATCCCGAGACGACGCACAGGGGGGAACCGTGCCGAATCCCGATCTTGCTTCGGAGTTCAAGGTCAATCCGGCAGTGTTGGCGAGCTGCGGACAGAGTGCCCAGTACATAGCGAGCCAGGTGCCGGGGGACACGACGAAGATCATCGCGCCGAGCAATCAGGCAGCCGCCACGCTGCAGGGCTGGCTCACGGCAACCGCGATACAGAACTGCGGCACGAACTGGAAGACGCTGCTGGACAAGCTCTCCGGCGGCATGGCGGACACCGGCTCCAAGCTCGTCCAGACGGCGGCCTACTACCGGCAGGGCGAGCAGAGCGTCTATGCCCACCTCCGCGGCGCGGCGGGCCCTGCTCGGACCGGACCGGCGCCGGTGCCGGAGACCGATCCGTTCGGGACGGTCCTGACGGGCGGGAACTCCTCTGCCGCCGCCACGGCGCGTGCCGCCGCAGAGCGGAAGGCCCAGTAGCCGGTGGACATCACGAGCCTCTACAACGCCAACATCAACAACATCACTACGGCGAAGAACGCCTTCGATGCTCTGGCCAAGGCTTTCGGGCAGCACGTGGAAGCCTGGAAGCACGAGGTCGCCGACCGGCTGAGCGCCTCGCACTGGACCGGTCCCACCTCCAACGTGGCCCAAGGCCGCGTCGCGGATCTGGGTGGCGAACTGCAGGCCGCCCGGCAGGAGCTGTCGTTCGTCAGCAAGGCGCTGGCCAATGCCGCCGAACAGTTCGCGCTCGCCCAGTCCCACTTGATCAGCGCCCTGGACGACGCCAAGAACGCGAAGCTCAACGTCGCCCCGGACGGGCGGATCACGTGGGACAACGAGCCCTCCTCCCCGAACTTCGCCGGCGCCGGCGCCGAGACGACCGCAGTCGCCGTCAGCGGCCGCATCACCGCCGCGCTCAACGAGGCGGCCCATGCCGACCAGGAGATCAGTACGAGGCTGAATCACCTGGCGTCCAACGCGAGCAACGGCACCGGACTGAACGCCGCCACCGTGGCACAGGACCAGGCCGCCGAGACCGCCCGCGAGAACATACCCGTCGCGGGCACCGACCCGAACAGTGTCAAGCAGTGGTGGAACGGCCTCACCGAGGCTCAGCAGCAGAAGTTCATCGAGGCCCACCCCGACCGGATCGGCAACCTCGACGGCATCCCGGCCGTGGCCCGGGACCGGGCCAATCGCATCACCCTGCAGCAGGCCAAGCAGGACCTCCAGTCCCAGCTCGACCACCTGGGTCCCGAGCCGCCCGCGAAGATCGCGGGCGCGAGCGGCGCTGTGTCGAACCCCGCCCACGACGAGTGGGAGAGGAGGAAGGCCCTCCTGCAGGAGCAGCTCAACGGTGCGAACGCCATCGACAAGCGGCTGACGACCAAGGCCGACGAGCGGAATCCGCCAAGCTACCTGCTGGGCTTCGACACCAGGGGCAACGGCCACGCCATCGTCGCCGTCAACAACCCGGACACCGCTGACAACGTCTCGACGTACGTCCCCGGTACCGGGGCGCGGCTCGGGGGCATCGAGGGGGACATCATCCGCTCGGACCGGATGGTCGCCTCGGCGACCGAAGCCAACAAGAAGGCAGGGGACCCGAGGACCACGTCGTCCATCACCTGGGTCGGCTACGACGCACCACAGTCGATCGTTCCGGACGCGACGAAGGACACGTACGCGAGAAACGCGTCGAACAGCTTGCACAGCTTCGAGACCGGCCTCCGAGCCACGCACGAGGGGACTCCGTCCAACAACACGATCCTTGCCCACAGCTACGGGACCACGACTGTCGGCTACGCCCTGCGTGACAAGGGTCTGCCCGTCGACAACGTCGTCCTGGTCGCCAGTCCTGGCGCCGGTGTGGAGCACGCTCGTGACCTCGGCGTCGATCCGTCCCACGTCTTTGTCGCGAAGGGCGACATCGACAAGATCGACATGGCACCCGCTCTGAGTGCCGACAAGTTGGTGAGCAACGGTGTCAACAACCTCGGCTCCTGGTACGGCGTCGTCCAGGATCCCAACCACCACTTGATCCACGGGCGGGATCCCATGATTCCGGACTTTGGCGCACGGGTGATCCCGACCGACCCCGGAACGGGGCACTCCGACTACTGGAACCCTCATTCGAAGTCCCTGCAGGTCATGGGAGAGATCATTGCGGGAAGGAAATGATGGGAATCGCCAGGCGTGCCATCGAGACCTTCGGGCGGTCCGGGCGGGTGGCCCTCGCCGCCGCACTGGCAACCTCGATGCTGGCTCTGAGCTCCTGCGGAGTGGAGACCGTTTCGGAGCGGAGGAAGGCCACGATCACGCTGGACCAGGCCAAAGCCCAGGTTGACAGCTACGTGGCAGAGATCCTGGCGAAGCTGCCGCTCCAGCCCCTCGCGAGCCAGTCGGGTGACTTCGTCGATTCCTTCTGCGACTCCAATGACATAGGTCCGCACGGCAGGAAGCAGACCTCACGCGACTACGGTTTCGGGGACGTGCCACCGCAGACCAAGGCGGAGGCTGCTGCCGCGTTCCGAACTCTTCTGATGGGCAAGGGATTCGAGGTGGCCCCCGAGGCCACTCTTGACTGGGTGAAGCTGCGGAACCCCAAGGACAAGTTCGTGGCGGTTCTCAACGGGGTGTCGGACGGCAGCCACAATCTCTCACTGGGCGTCAGTACGCCCTGTGTCTGGCCGAACGGGACGCCGTCCCCCTGACGTCGGACAGCGACTCGAAGCGTCCGCCCCTCGCTCGGCCGAGCGAGGGGCGGACGTGTGATCCGGAGGCGTGCGGCTACTCCCAGCGGAAGAAGCGGGCGGCGGCCGCGAGTCCGGCCACGGCCCAGACGGCCAGGATGGCGAGGTCGGCCCAGGGGGTGCCGGCGCCGGACTGGAGGACCGAGCGGAGGCCGTCCGAGAGGGCGGCGATCGGGAGGAGCTCCAGGACGGACTGGACGGCGGCGGGGAACTTCGAGAGCGGGACGATCACGCCGCCGGCCAGCAGCAGCAGGACGAAGACCAGGTTGGCGGCGGCCAGCGTGGCCTCCGCGCGCAGGGTGCCGGCCATCAGCAGGCCGAGGCCGGAGAAGGCGGCGGTGCCGAGGACGAGCAGGGCGGCCACGGTGAGGGGGTTGCCCTGCGGGGACCAGCCGAGGGCCAGGGCGATCACCGACAGCAGCGCCACCTGGAGCGCCTCGGTGACCAGCACGCAGCCGGTCTTCGCGGTCAGCAGCGCCCAGCGGGGGAGCGGGCTGGCGCCCAGGCGCTTCAGCACGCCGTAGCGGCGCTCGAAGCCGGTGGCGATCGCCTGGCCGGTGAACGCGGTGGACATCACCGCGAGCGCGAGCAGCCCCGGGGCGAGGAAGTCGACCCGCTTGCCCGGCCCCTCCACGGCGACGATGTCCACGGCGGAGAAGAGCACCAGCAGCACCGTCGGGATGACCACGGTGAGCAGCAGCTGCTCCCCGTTGCGCAGCAGCATCCGGGTCTCGAACGCGGTCTGGGCGAGCAGCATCCGGCCGACCGGTGCGGCCCCCGGCCGCGGGGCGTAGTCGGTGGTGGTCATGAGCGCAGGTCCCGTCCGGTCAGGTCGAGGAAGACGTCTTCGAGGCTGCGGCGCTGCACCGCGAGCCGTTCGGGCAGGATCCCGCCGGCCGCGCACCAGGCGGTGACGGTGGCCAGCAGCTGCGGGTCGACCGGTGCCTCGACGCGGTAGCCGCCGGGGGAGGTCTCGGCGGCGGTGGCGCCCTCGGGCAGCTCCTTGAGCAGGGTGGCGAGGTCCAGCCCGGGCGGGCCGTCGAAGCGCACGGTGGACTCGGCGCCGCCGCGGCAGAGCTCCTCCGGGGTGCCCTCGGTGATCACCTTGCCGCGGTCGACGATCGCGACCCGGTCGGCGAGCTGCTCGGCCTCCTCCATGTGGTGGGTGGTGACCACCACGGTGACGCCGTCCCGGCGCAGGTCGCGGACCAGCTCCCAGGTGGCGCGGCGGGCCTGCGGGTCCAGGCCCGCGGTGGGCTCGTCCAGGAAGACCAGCTCGGGGCGGCCGACCACGGCCATCGCCAGCGCCAGCCGCTGCTGCTGCCCGCCGGAGAGCCGCCGGTAGGTGGTGCGGCCGCAGGAGCCGAGGCCGAGCCGCTCGACCAGCGCGTCGACGTCCAGCGGATGGGCGTGCAGCCTGGCGGTGTGCCGGAGCATCTCGACCGCGCGGGCGCCCGCGTACACGCCGCCGGACTGCAGCATCACGCCGATCCGCGGGCGCAGCTCGGCGCTCTGGGCGACCGGGTCGAGGCCGAGCACGCGCACGGTGCCGGCGTCCGGGCGGCGGTAGCCCTCGCAGGTCTCGATGGTGGTGGTCTTGCCGGCGCCGTTGGGGCCGAGAACGGCGGTGACGGCGCCGCGCGCGATGCTGAGGTCGAGACCGTCCACCGCGGGCTTGTCCCCGTAGCGCTTGACCAGCCCGGTGATCTGGACCGCGGGTTCGGATTGCATACGGGTGAGTCTAAGAGGCCCCAACAGGCCGTTTGCACGCTGGGCTTGATCACTTCATCCGCTGGTCAGGTAAGGCTTACCTGCGTGACAGATGCCACGGGTGAGGCCTGGATCACGGCTTGTCCTGCCGGAAGTAATTACGCAACACTGGTGTTGTGAAAAACATGCGCGAGCACCCGACGCAGCAGGAGGCCGAGTCGGCCCCTGGCTGCGCCGTGCCCGCGACGGCGGCCGAGGTGCTGCTGGACGGCCACCGCGCCACCCGGGACCGGGTCGCCCGTTCGATCCTGGACCACGGTCCCTCCTCCGCCGCCGACCTGGCGAACCGGCTCGGCCTCACCGCCGCCGCCGTCCGCCGTCACCTGGACGGACTGGCCGCCGCCGGCCTGGTCGAGTCCCGCGACCAGCGGGTCTACGGCAGCCGCGGCCGGGGCCGCCCGGCCAAGGTCTTCGCCCTCACCGACGCCGGCCGGGACGCCTTCTACCAGGAGTACGACCAGCTCGCCGCCGACGCCCTGCGCTGGATCTCCGACTCGGTCGGCGGCGGCAAGGCCGGGGAGGAGGCGGTGGCCGCCTTCGCCCGGGCCCGGTTCGGCCGGCAGGCGGAGAAGTACCTGGAGACCCTGCGTTCCACCGGGGCGGCGGAACGCACCGAGGCACTGGCCCAGGCGCTGAGTGCCGACGGGTACGCTGCCACGGTGCGGAGGGTCCCGTCGGCCGCGGCGAAGGCCCCGGCGGGCGCCCAGCTCTGCCAGCACCACTGCCCGGTCGCGCACATCGCCGAGCAGTTCCCGCAGCTCTGCGAGGCGGAGACCGAGGTCTTCTCCCAGCTGCTGGGCACCCATGTGCAACGGCTGGCCACCATCGCCCACGGCGACGGGGTCTGCACCACCTATGTGCCGGCACCCGGTGCCGCATCGTCGCCCGCCCTGCGCACCGCCGCGGGCCGGGACACCGGTGCCGCGCCGACTGCCGGTACGTCCACCGATGATTCAGCGTCCGCGCGTTAGGAAGCCCGCATGACTGACACCGTTTCGCACCCCGAGCTCGAAGGCCTCGGCACTTACGAGTACGGCTGGGCCGACCCGGACGTGGCCGGCGCCGCCGCCAAGCGCGGACTGAACGAGGACGTCGTCCGCGACATCTCGGCCAAGAAGAACGAGTCCGAGTGGATGCTGAACCTGCGTCTCAAGGGCCTCAAGCTGTTCGGGAAGAAGCCCATGCCGACCTGGGGCTCCGACCTGTCCGGCATCGACTTCGACAACATCAAGTACTTCGTCCGCTCCACCGAGAAGCAGGCCGAGTCCTGGGAGGACCTGCCGGCGGACATCAAGGCGACGTACGACAAGCTGGGCATCCCGGAGGCGGAGAAGCAGCGCCTGGTCGCCGGTGTCGCCGCCCAGTACGAGTCCGAGGTCGTCTACCACCAGATCCGCGAGGACCTGGAGGAGCAGGGCGTCATCTTCCTGGACACCGACACCGCGCTGCGCGAGCACCCGGAGCTCTTCAAGGAGTACTTCGGCACCGTCATCCCGGCCGGCGACAACAAGTTCGCCGCGCTGAACACGGCGGTGTGGTCCGGCGGCTCCTTCATCTACGTGCCGAAGGGCGTGCAGGTCGACATCCCGCTGCAGGCCTACTTCCGGATCAACACCGAGAACATGGGCCAGTTCGAGCGGACGCTGATCATCGTCGACGAGGACGCCTACGTCCACTACGTCGAGGGCTGCACCGCGCCGATCTACTCCTCCGACTCGCTGCACTCGGCGGTCGTGGAGATCATCGTCAAGAAGGGCGGCCGCTGCCGCTACACGACGATCCAGAACTGGTCGAACAACGTCTACAACCTGGTCACCAAGCGCGCCGTGGCGTACGAGGGCGCGACCATGGAGTGGATCGACGGCAACATCGGTTCCAAGGTCACCATGAAGTACCCGGCCGTCTACCTGATGGGCGAGCACGCCAAGGGCGAGACCCTGTCCATCGCCTTCGCCGGCGAGGGCCAGCACCAGGACGCCGGCGCCAAGATGGTCCACATGGCGCCGAACACCTCCTCCAACATCGTCTCCAAGTCGGTGGCCCGGGGCGGCGGCCGCACCTCGTACCGCGGTCTGATCGAGATCGGCGAGGGCTCCAAGGGCGCCAAGTCCAACGTGCTCTGCGACGCGCTGCTAGTCGACACCATCTCGCGCTCGGACACCTACCCCTACGTGGACGTCCGCGAGGACGACGTGTCCATGGGCCACGAGGCGACCGTCTCCAAGGTCAGCGAGGACCAGCTCTTCTACCTGATGAGCCGCGGCATGACCGAGTTCGAGGCCATGGCGATGATCGTCCGCGGCTTCGTCGAGCCGATCGCGCGCGAGCTGCCGATGGAGTACGCGCTGGAGCTGAACCGGCTGATCGAGCTGCAGATGGAGGGCTCCGTCGGCTGACCCGCCGGCCGCCCCGCCGTCCATCGACACGTATTTTGAGGAAGAGAGCACAACGAACAGCCATGGCTGACACGCCTTTGAATGTCGCTGCGAACAACGCCGGCTCCACCACCGCCGGTTCGATCGAGGTCGGCACCGCTGGCGCCGGCGCCCAGCTGGCCGGCCCCGGCACCGGCCGGGACAGCGTCCGGCAGCCGATCGACGCCCGCGTCGCGGTCGAGCCGTCCTACGACGTCGCGGACTTCCCGGTGCCCACCGGCCGCGAGGAGGACTGGCGGTTCACTCCGCTGCACCGCCTCGCCGGCCTGCACGACGGCACCGCCGCCGAGGCCGAGAAGGGCGAGGACAAGGTCGAGCTGAGCCTGCCCGAGGGCGTCACCGCCGAGGCCGTCGGCCGCGACGACGCCCGCCTCGGCAAGGCCGGCAAGCCGGTCGACCGGGTCGCCGCGCAGGCGTTCAGCGCCTTCGAGCAGGCGCTCGTGGTCACCGTCCCCAAGGAGACGGTGCTCACCGAGCCGGTGCGGATCGACGTGCACGGCGAGGGCGGCACCCGCTTCGCGCACGTGGTCATCGACGTCAAGCCGTTCGCCGAGGCCGTCGTGGTCCTGGGCCACACCGGCACTGGCACCCGGGCCGCCAACGTCGAGCTGCTCGTCGGCGACGGCGCCAAGCTCACCTTCGTCTCCGTCCAGGACTGGGACCGCGACGCCGTGCACGTCGCCCAGCAGACCGCGCTGATCGGCCGCGATGCCTCGCTGAAGTCCGTCGTCGTCACCTTCGGCGGCGACGTGGTCCGCCTGCACCCGCGGGTCGCCTACGCCGCGCCCGGTGGCGAGGCCGAGCTGTTCGGCCTCTACTTCGCCGACGCCGGCCAGCACCTGGAGCACCGGCTGGTCATCGACCACGACACCCCGCACTGCCGCTCCAACGTCGTCTACAAGGGCGCGCTGCAGGGCCAGGACGCGCACGCCGTGTGGATCGGCGACGTGCTGATCCGCGCCGCCGCCGAGGGCACCGACACCTACGAGCACAACCGCAACCTGGTGCTCACCGACGGTGCCCGGGTCGACTCCGTGCCGAACCTGGAGATCGAGACCGGCGAGATCGTCGGCGCCGGCCACGCCTCCGCCACCGGCCGCTTCGACGACGAGCAGCTCTTCTACCTGCAGGCCCGCGGCATCCCGGCCGACGAGGCCCGCCGCCTGGTGGTGCGCGGCTTCTTCGCCGAGCTGGTCCAGCAGATCGGCGTCGCCGAGATCCAGGACCACCTCATGGAGAAGATCGAGGCCGAGCTGGAAGCGGCGGTCTGACACCCATGAGCTTCCTTCGCGCCTGCGCGCTGAGTGAACTGGCTGAGGACGTGCCCAAGCGCGTCGACCTCAACGGTGTCCCGGTCGCCGTCGTCCGCACCGACGAGGGGGTGTTCGCGATCAACGACATCTGCTCGCACGCGAACGTCTCGCTGTCCGAGGGCGAGGTCGAGGACTGCATGATCGAGTGCTGGCTGCACGGCTCCAGCTTCGACCTGCGCTCCGGCAAGCCCTCCGGCCTGCCCGCCACCAAGCCGGTCGCTGTCTACCCCGTAAAGATCGAAGGGGACGATGTGCTCGTCTCCGTCAACCAGGAGTCCTGAGTACACATGGCTACCCTTGAAATCCGCGACCTGCACGTCTCCGTCGAGGCCGAGAACGGCCCCCGGGAGATCCTGAAGGGCGTCGACCTGACCGTGAAGCAGGGCGAGACCCACGCCATCATGGGTCCGAACGGCTCCGGCAAGTCCACCCTGGCCTACTCGCTGGCCGGCCACCCCAAGTACACCGTCACCGGCGGCACCGTCCTGCTGGACGGCGAGGACGTCCTGGAGATGTCCGTCGACGAGCGCGCCCGGGCCGGCGTCTTCCTGGCCATGCAGTACCCGGTCGAGGTCCCCGGTGTCTCGGTCTCCAACTTCCTGCGCACCGCCGCCACCGCCGTCCGCGGCGAGGCCCCCAAGCTGCGGCTGTGGGTGAAGGAGGTCAAGGAGGCGATGGCCGCCCTCCAGATGGACCCGGCCTTCGCCGAGCGCAACGTCAACGAGGGCTTCTCCGGCGGCGAGAAGAAGCGCCACGAGATCCTCCAGCTGGAGCTGCTGAAGCCGCGGATCGCGATCCTCGACGAGACCGACTCCGGCCTGGACGTCGACGCGCTGCGCATCGTCTCCGAGGGCATCAACCGGGTCCGTGAGACCGGTGAGGTGGGGACCCTGCTGGTCACCCACTACACCCGCATCCTGCGGTACATCAAGCCCGACTACGTCCACGTCTTCGCGGGCGGCCGCATCGTCGAGTCCGGCGGTGCCGAGCTGGCCGACAAGCTGGAGGAGGAGGGCTACGAGGCCTACGTGAAGGGTGGCGCGTCCGAGTGACCCGTACGCACGAGTCGGCGGTCCTGTCGGGCCTGCTCGACACCGACGCGATCCGCAAGGACTTCCCGGTCCTGCAGCGGCTGCTGCACGACGACAAGCAGCTCGTCTACCTGGACAACGCGGCCACCTCGCAGAAGCCCCGCCAGGTGCTCGACGCGCTGAACGCCTACTACGAGCGGCACAACGCCAACGTCCACCGCGGCGTGCACGTGCTCGCCGAGGAGGCCACGGCGCTCTACGAGGGCGCCCGTGACAAGGTCGCGGCGTTCATCAACGCGCCGAGCCGCGACGAGGTGATCTTCACCAAGAACGCCTCCGAGTCGCTCAACCTGGTCGCCAACATGCTCGGCTGGGCCGACGAGCCCTACCGGGTGGACGCCGAGTCCGAGATCGTCATCACGGAGATGGAGCACCACTCCAACATCGTCCCGTGGCAGCTGCTCTCGCAGCGCACCGGCGCGAAGCTGAAGTGGTTCGGGCTGACCGACGAGGGCCGGCTCGACCTCTCCAACATCGACGAGCTGATCACCGAGAAGACCAAGGTGGTCTCCTTCACCCTGGTCTCCAACCTGCTCGGCACCGTCAACCCGGTCGAGGCCATCGTGCGCAAGGCGCAGGACGTCGGCGCGCTGGTCGTGATCGACGCCTCGCAGGCCGCCCCGCACATGGTGCTGGACGTGCAGGCGCTGGAGGCCGACTTCGTCGCCTTCACCGGCCACAAGATGCTGGCCCCGACCGGCATCGGCGTGCTCTGGGGCCGCCAGGAGCTGCTGGAGGACCTCCCGCCGTTCCTCGGCGGCGGCGAGATGATCGAGACCGTCACCATGGGCTCGTCCACCTACGCCCCGGCGCCGCACAAGTTCGAGGCCGGCACCCCGCCGATCGCCCAGGCGGTCGGGCTGGGCGCGGCCATCGACTACCTGTCCGGCATCGGCATGGAGCGGATCGCCGCCCACGAGCACGCCATCACCGCGTACGCGGTCGAGCGGCTGCTGGAGGTCCCGGACCTGCGGATCATCGGTCCGCGCACGGCCGTCGACCGCGGCGCGGCGATCTCCTTCACGCTGGGCGACATCCACCCGCACGACGTGGGCCAGGTGCTCGACGAGCAGGGCATCGCGGTGCGCGTCGGCCACCACTGCGCGCGGCCGGTCTGCCTGCGGTACGGAATTCCGGCGACCACGCGGGCGTCGTTCTACCTGTACTCGACGCCGGGCGAGGTCGACGCGCTGATCGACGGCCTGCACCACGTCCGGAACTTCTTCGGCTGAGGACGGGGCACGCGACCATGAAGCTCGACTCGATGTACCAGGACATCATCCTGGACCACTACCGCAACCCGCACGGCAAGGGGCTGCGCGACGGTGACGCCGAGGTGCACCACGTCAACCCGACCTGCGGCGACGAGATCACCCTGCGGGTGAAGCTCGACGGCGGCACCGTCGCCGACGTCTCCTACGAGTCCCAGGGCTGTTCGATCAGCCAGGCCAGCGCCTCGGTGCTGAACGACCTGGTGGTCGGCAAGTCCGTGGGCGAGGCGCAGGCGGTCCAGGAGGCCTTCCTGGAGCTGATGCAGAGCAAGGGCCAGGGCGAGGGCGACGAGGAGGTGCTGGAGGACGCCGTCGCGTTCGCCGGCGTCTCCAAGTACCCGGCCCGGGTCAAGTGCGCCCTGCTCAGCTGGATGGCCTGGAAGGACGCCACCGCCAAGGCCCTCGCCGAGCACCCCACCGTCACCGACTGACACCGCAGAGGAGGACACCCACCACCATGAGCGACGAAACCACCTCCCCTGCGGAGGAGACCGCGTCCGGCCCGGTCGGCACCAGCGCCGGCACCGTCTCCGTCGAGGACCTGACCGAGGCCCTGATGGACGTCGTCGACCCCGAACTGGGCATCGACGTCGTCAACCTCGGCCTGATCTACGGCGTCCACATCGACGAGTCCGATGTGGCCACCATCGACATGACCCTCACCTCGGCGGCCTGCCCGCTGACCGACGTCATCGAGGACCAGGCCAAGACCGCGACCGACGGCCTCGTCCAGGACCTGCGCATCAACTGGGTCTGGATGCCGCCGTGGGGCCCCGACAAGATCACCGACGACGGTCGCGAGCAGCTTCGCGCCCTCGGCTTCAACGTCTGAGGCCTGTCCGCCGCTTTTGCGTGGCCCCTTCCTCCTCCTGGGGGAAGGGGCCACGCGTTTTCAGCTTTCCGTGACGTGCACGGCCTTCGCGACCAGCTCGCCGATCCGGTCGACGGCGGTGGAGGGGCCGGGGAAGAACCGGTTCTTGGTCAGCGCGAAGGCGGTCCCCGTCGCGGTGTCGGCGTACGCCGCGCTGCCGCCCATGCCGGGCATGCCGAAGGTGCTCAGGGTCTGCCGCGGGTCCGCCCCGGGCCGGCCGAGGTTCCAGCCCAGCGCGCGCGGCACCGGGAAGCCGATCAGCTGGTCGACCTCGGCCGTGGCCAGGGCCGTGATCTCGCGCAGCCGCTCGTCGGAGACCAGCCGGACGCCGTCCACCTCGCCGAGCAGCGCGGCGTACATCCTGGCCACCGCGCGGGCGGACATCGTGCCGCCCGAGGGGATGTCGGAGGTGAGCACCACGGGGTCGTTGCCGTACGCGGCGCTGGGGGTCACGGCGGGCGGCGTGGCCCTGAACAGCGGCAGGTCGGCGGGCATCGCCGCGATCATCTCGGCGGAACCGGGCGCGTCCTCAAGGCGGGCGAGCCGCCCGAGCTCGGACTGCGGGACACCGAGGAACAGCTCGTCGGCGATGCCCAGCGGCTGCGCCACCTCCTCCCGGAGCACCTGCGAGACCGGCCGGCCGGTGGCCCGGCGCACGATCTCGCCCATCACGAAGCCCCAGGTCATCGCGTGGTAGCCGGTCCTGGTCCCGGGCTCCCACCAGGGCTCGGAGCCGGCGATCAGCGCGCACATCCCGTCCCAGTCGGCCAGGTCCCGCACCGTGAGCCCGGCCGGCACCGCCGGGACGCCGAGCGAGTGCGTCAGCGCGTGGCGGACGGTCGCCTTGTGCTTACCGTGCGCCCCGAACTCGGGCCAGAGTTCCACGATCGGCCGGTCGTACCCGATCACCCCGCGCTCCGCGAGCACGTGCACCACCGTCGCGGTCGCCCCCTTCCCGGTGGAGGCGCTGTAGAACGGTGTGTCCGGGGCGACCAGCCGCCGGCTCTCCGGATCGGCGACCCCCGCCACGGCGTCCACCACCAGCTCCCCGTGCCGGTACACCGCGACCTGGATCCCCAGCTCGGCCCCCGACTCCACCATCTCGTCAACGGCCCGCTGCACAAGCTCCTGCATCCCGCTCTCCTCCTCGGCTGCGGCGCCCGGTGCGCACCGCTCACCCGTAGGTCGCCACCGGGGGAGAGATCTCGACATGCGGTGCTCTCGCTCCCAGCAGGGCGGCCCGTGCGCGTGCGACACCTCTTTTCGTCACGGAAGCGCCGGCCCCAGCTGACTCGGGCCGTGCACCGAGGCCCGAGCAGGCCCCGCAGATCCCCGGTGCGGGCACCGGGTCGTGGCACTTGGCGCACTCGGAGTAGCCGGCTCTCCGGGTCCCTTCCGCCCGTCGAGAGGGCGGCATCTTGTGCTCCAACCGGTAGCGGAGCACGGCAGCCGCCGAATGCATCGGAGCCGGCAGGCCCGGCAACAGGGCGTGCGCGAGGTCGGTCGCGCTGCAGCCGCGCGCCAACCACTGCGCCACCAACGGCGCCAGTTCCCGCGCCTCGGCCTCGCCCAGCCGCAGCCGGGGCTCGGGCCGGATCGCGCGGAACAGGGTGTCCACCGCCTCCCGTTCGTCTTCGTCGGCCGACTCCTGGGGGAGGGTGGGTTCTTGGCCCCGGTCCTTTACAACAGGACTGCCAGCGACGCCGGTTGGCGGCCCACCGGACGCCGGACGGGTGACACCCGGCCGCGCGAGCTGGGGGGTGTCGTAGACGTGCGCCTCGCTGCGGAGGGTGCCGTCGGGGAGGCGGATCTTCTCGACGCGGTAGTACCCGGCGTCGGTGAGTTCCTTCAAGGCCTTGCGGACGGCCCCACGCCCCTGGGGACTGGTGTCGGCCATGTGCCGCCCGTCCTCCCGCCAGCCGTCGGGCCGGGAGAGCAGATCCGCGAGCAGACCGCGGGCGGTGTAGCTCAACTGCCGCTTCTGCAACACGCAGTTGGGCAGCACGGTGAAGTTGCGCACGTGGGCGCTACGATGGATGCGCATCGGGAGTCTCGCTCCTGTTGCCGGACCCCGGGGTGTTGGTAGCACCGCCGGGGTCGCACTTTTCTCTTTGAGTACGGAACGTATCACGACATTTGACGCAGCGTGAGCTGTTTGAAGGCTCCCGCTACCCTTGCCCCATGACGGATCTGCGCCGGGTGTCCGTGGACGAGGTGCTGGAACGGGTCGAGACCGCGTTGGGGACCTGGCTCGACCGGGCATCGGTGGTTCGCAAGCGCCGTTCCGTGGGCGCCCGCACCGGGCGCGGCACGTGGGTACGGATCGAGCGGCGAGGTCTGGACCGGATTGGTACTCAGGGAGGGGACGGCACGCCGTCGGCCGAGGCGCTGAGTGGCATCGCGAAGCCCGCCTGGCTGGCCGCCGTTGCCTGGCGCGACGAGGTCGAGCCGGTGATGTGGCGAGCCGATGAGACCCGGCTCCTGCCGTCCGAACCAGTGGGGTCCGCAGTGGTGGTGGACGCGCCCGAGCTGTCTCCCGGATGGTGGGCGCAGTTGAACGCCTCTCTGGATTCGCTGGCGCGACAGCGGACGTACCGGATCGCCACACCCGACACCGAGACGATCACGCAGGACCTGGTGACGCGCACGATCCATCAGGTGTACCCACACGTCGACGCGACGGTGGACGAGTGGTGCCCGGCGCACGCGGACCTGAACTGGGCGAACGTGACGGCGCCGGATTTCTGCCTCTTCGACTGGGAGGACTGGGGCATGGCCCCGCGCGGCCTGGACTCCGCCACCCTCTGGGCCGCTTCCCTCGCCGTACCTGCCCTGGCCGCCCGCGTCCGCACCGAACGAACCGCCGACTTCTCGACCCGGGACGGCAAGTTGATGACCCTGTTCGTCGCAGCGAAGATCCTCGGGCCATACGCCCATCCCGAGGACCCTCGCCTTGACGGGGCCCGCACACTGGCGGAGCAGATGGTGAAGGAGCTCGTGACTACCTGACGGTGGTGAGCTCCCCGCGTGCGACGGCCGCGCGGAGGACCGTGGAGATCTCCTGCGGCAGGAGATTGACCGCGTCGAGGGCGCCGGTGGTCAACGGGATCTCCTCCAGGAGGTACTCACCCCGCCCTTCCTGACTGAACTCGGGACCGCTGCGGTCCTCGAAGCTCCATTTCTCGATGGTGGCGAGGTAGAAGTCCTGGCGCTCGCCGTCGCCCTCAACGGTGTGGAGCAGGCCGACGATCTCCGCTTCACCGGCGATCTCTTCACGCACCTCGCGCAGCAGGGCGTCCTCGGGGCTGGCGTCGGTCGGCTCGACCTTGCCACCGACGATCACCCAGTACGGGTCGACGCCGGGGCGGATGCGTTTGATCAGCAGCATGGTGTCGTTCGGGGTGAGGAGGACGGCGCGGACTCGGTGCTGCATGGTTCCTTCTTCCTGGGCGGGGCGGGTTCCCTCTGCTCAACGGACCGGAGGCTTTGGGTGCTGGGTGTCGGCCGCGTGCCGGTGCACGCGGCCGACATGGAGAGAGTGGCGTGCACGACCTTGCCGTGCGGCCAGGGGGTCACACCCCAGCGCTGCCGGGTGAGCTGATCGACCAGGAAGAGTCCTCGGCCGGACTCGGCGTCCGGCCCGGCATCGATCAGCACCGGCAGGATCGCCGACCCGTCCGCGACCAGCAGTCGTACGGTGTCGCTGCTTGCGCGCCGGATGCCGACCATCATGGAGGTCTGGCAACCGGTCCTCGCCGCGTTGCCCACCAGTTCGGACATGATCAGCTCGGCGTCGTCGATCAGTTGCGGCAGCTTCCACTCGGTGAGTTTGGCGCGGACCAGGAGCCGGGCAGTGCCGGCCGACGCGGGGCTGTACGGCAGTCGGAGGGTGGCCGGGCCCGGCGCGCGTGAGCGCGGGGCGTTGGTGATGGAGCATCAGCATGCAGCCACTGTCGCGAAGCCGTCACCGTTCGTGAACGGACGGGATATATCAGTTCCAGAAGTCGTACCGGCGTCGAGTGAGACGATTCGTATCACTCCTGGCTGATGATGACGGATGTTCCGAGAATCAATGCGAGCTTGCGCAGCTTCGCCAGGGTGGCGCTGCCCGCGCTCGCCTTCTGCGCGATCACCCCGGGCAGCCCCTGGTGTCGCGCCCATCCCGGCGCGGCCGAGCAAACGTCAAGCAGGGTGTCCAAGGCGGTGTCCGACTGCCGGGTCTCGGCTTGCGCGAGTGCCACGTCGAGCATCATCCGGTTGCGCGCCGACGGGGTGAGTGAACCCGTGCCGGCGAGCGATTCGAACAGGCCCAGCGCTCGTGCCGGCCGGCTGGTCGAGACGGAGATGCCGATAGCCTGGGCGGCGACCGTCGTGGGCCCGAACGCCGTGCCGTTCACCCGGACGTCCCGGCCCATCCGGGCCGCTACCGCATACCCCTGCGACAACAGATCGTCGGCGCTGTCCACGTCTCCCTGACGGGCGGCGACGACGGCTGCGAACGTCACGTGCCACCCGTAGGTGGCGAGCGTTCCGAGATCTCGATCTCCGTATCTGGGCTCGATGGACTCGTACGACAGTCGGGCCGTCTCCCCGGCCTGGTCGAGCCGGGCGTCCCGCAGGTAGATCCACGACCGGCCGGAGGCGACCATGGCCGAGCGGACGGTGTCCCCTGCGCGGTCGGCCTCGTGTTGGGCGTGACCGATCCCGGCGTACGCGAGATCGCGGGCGCCGAACTGGTTCGCCACGTAGGCGGCGAGTCGGTACGCGTCGGCGAGGACGCCTGCGGCCGTGCTCTTCCGGTCGACCGGAGCTGCCTTCAGGGCGGCGGCGGCTTCACGCAGTGCGGGGGTGACCCGGACTCCCGCGCCCACGTAGTCTCCGGATCGGTAGGTCTTCCATGCGGCGGCGAGTCCGGCCGCGAGTTCGGCCGGGGGCGGGGGCTGTACATCGACGCCGACACCGGCGGCGGTGTCGTGAACGATGCGGGACAGCTCGCGGATCATTGCCCGGTCGGCGCCCTGCATCGCCCGACGGGGGGCCTGTTGGCCGAGGACCACCGACACGTCCGTGTGCAGCGCGGCTGAGATCCGCAGCAACGTCTGGAGGCTGCCACCGAGGTTGCGTTCCGCCTTGCGGATCGTCGCCACGGACAGGCCCGACGCTTCGGCGAGTTGCTCCTGGGTCATGTCCGGTCCGCGGAGAAGCTTGATGCGCTCGCCAGTGGTGTAGTCGGTCCACTGCGTCATCCCTGGTCCCCTTCCGGGTGCACGGCCGTACTGGGAAGGTACCCGCTCCCATGAACGGGCGGAGACGGTCCGATCACGTTGTGCCACCTGTGGCGGGCGGGCCGAACGTCAACCTGCTGTCGCGCAAACCGCTCCTTCGAAGGATGCGGTTGCGCAGCAGCGGTTCATCGGCGAATGGGCGGCCAGGCTGGGGGCATGTCGTCTGTTGTTGCGTCCGGGCAGTGGGTCTTGCCCGAGTCGCCGTATGCGTTGTGGGTTCGGGGTGAACTCGACGAGTATCTCTGGCTGCCAGAGCGGCTGCAGGTCGAGGTGATCGGTGGGGAGTTTGTCGTGACGCCGTATCCACCGGTGAATCACGCCTTGATGCTCTCGGACATGAAGGAATGGCTGTTCCGTGCCGAGTTCAGGAAGGAAGGCTTCCCGTGGCAGGTGGTGCAGCGCGTCGGTGTCGACCTTGCCGAGATCGGGGACGGCTACTGTCCCGACCTCGTCGTGGTGACTGCTGAGGTGGATCTGCTGGCAAGGGCGGAGGACCGGTATCTCCGCCCGGACGAGATCAGCTTGGTGGCCGAGGTCACGGCGTACCCCAGCGCACACACTGGCCGGCGTCCGGTGTCCGGCAAGGCCACCAAGTGGAGTGGCTATGCGCGGTGTGGGGTGCCGTACTACCTGCTGGTGGATCGGGATCCACGGCAGCCGGGTGTCACCTTGTTCGGGGATCCGAACAAGGCTGAGGCCACGTATCAGGTGATGGGTGAGTGGAAGTTCGGTGACGCGGTTCGGTTGCCGGAGCCGTTCGATGCGGAGATCAGGACGGATGCCTGGAGGTCCTGGGGATGAGATGGCGCCGCCCCGGAACGGAGATCCGTTCCGGGGCGGCGGCGTGTGTGGGGGGTCAGGCGGTCCGGGGGCGCTTGGCGACGGCTATCGCCAGGGCGGCGCAGAGGAGGGCGGCGAGGAGGGTGAAGCCGCTGGTGGCGGGGAGGAGGCCGTAGGTCTGGACGGCGGCGCCGACGGCGACGATGGGGAGGGAGGAGCCGAGGTAGATGATGATCCACAGGGAGCTCAGCTCGGAGCCCCTGCGTTCGGGGTTCATCGCGGCGACGGTGGTGGTGAACAGGGAGCGGAAGGCGATGCCCTGGCAGGCGCCGCCGAGGACGCTGCCGATGAAGAGCAGCGCCGGGGTGCCGGTGTACTGGGCGGCGACGACCAGGGCCAGGCCGGTCGCCAGGCCGGCCATGCCGAGGGCGATGACCAGGCGGTCGGCGGTCGGCGGCACGAGCAGCTGGGCGACGGCCGAGGAGCCGAGCAGCAGGGCCGCGACGACGGCGCCGATCAGCTTGGAGTCGGTGTGCAGCAGCTTGGCGGCGAAGGCCGGGGCCAGGCTGAGGTAGACGCCGAAGACCGCGTAGGAGATGAACCCGGCCGCGGCGGCGAGCAGGAACTCACGGCGACCGGTGCGCGGCAGCCGCAGGCGCTGGGGCCGCAGGTGGGCCGGAGTGGTGATGCGGGGCGGGGTGGCCGGCGGACGGTTGCGGCCGGGCATCCGCGGGTGGACCAGCGCGAGCGGCACGCAGAGCGCGAGCAGGGCGACGGCGTGCAGCAGGAACGGGCTGAGCAGCGGGTCGGAGCCGCCGGCCAGCAGGGCGCCGACCACCGGGCCGAGCGCGACGCCGCCGGCGGAACAGGCCAGGGTGATCTTGGCGGCCCGGGTCGGGTGGTCCGGCATCAGGTCGCCGAGGGCGGCCCCGGCGGCGCCGGTGGTCAGGCCCACCGCGATGCCCTGGACGGCGCGGCCGGCCGCGAGCTGCCAGAAGCCGCCCGAGGTCGCGAACACGACGTCGCCGACGGCGGACAGCGCGACGGCGGGCAGGATCAGGGCACGTCGGCCGAGGTGGTCGGACCAGTGGCCGACCACGGCCAGCACCGGGACCAGCGCGAACACGTAGAACGCGAAGAGGATCGTGGTGTCCAGCGCGGTGAGGTGCATCCGCTGCTGGAGGAGCGAGTAGATCGGCGTGGCCAGGTTGGCGCCGATCAGCATGAGCAGCAGGGCGGCGGCGACGAGGCCGACGCGGACTCCGCGCAGCGCGTTCCAGCGGCTGATCGCGGAGAGCTGGAGCTGGGCGCGTGGCGCGAGCTCCAGGGGAAGCAGGGCCTCCGACAGTCGGCGTCCGTCGAACTGCGCGGTGCGCAGGCCGGAGCCGGCGGGGGAGAGGTCCGCCATGGCAGGGGTCTCCTGTGGCCGGGCACCACCCGGGTCGGCGGGGTGTGCCGGCGCGCCCGTCCTGGCGGCGCTGTGGTGGTGGCCTCGGTGCGGGCTCCCTGGTGGGGCAGGTGAGCTGAGAAGGGGGGCTACGTTGCCCGTCGGCGCGCGCGGGGTTGTGCGCGGTACCGACTTCGAAGGATAAGGGGTGGGCGCACGGTTGCGGCGCGCGCCCCTTGAGGCCGGGCGTCCGGGGTGCCCGGCCTATACGCTGAGGTGGTGGACCGGTGACGCGGAGGTGATCTCCGCGGGCCCCGGCCGGCTGACCGCTCGGCGTAGGGAGAACGCGCAACGATGGCCGCACGACGTCGTAGGAACGCGGACACCCCGGCGGCGGGTGCGCCGGGCGAGGGTGCGGTGCTGCCCGCCGACCTGGAGCTGCAGGACCTGTACGGGGCGTTCGCCGCCCACGGGCTGGACGACGAGGACTTGGACGACGCGGCCGTGCTGGTGCCGCCGGTCACGCTGCCGTCCGAGCCGGAGCTGGCCGAGCGGGCGAAGGCCGTCCCGATGTTCGGGTGGGCGCTGAAGCTGGCCCGCTGGACGGCCCCGCACCGCGCGGTGGACGAGTTCGGCGACCTCACCGGCCCCGACCGGGCCCCGGCGGCCCGGCTGCTGGGCCTGGCCCCCGAGGAGGGGGACGCGCCGGAGGAGGCGGTGGTCGAGGCGATGCGCGCCTGGTCGCTGGCCTGTGACCTGGACCTGGTCGAGATCGGCACCACGGCGGCCGGCGAGCACGTCGCGATCCCCGGTCCGGACCTGGAGGCGGCCGAGGCGGGGGACGCGGAGACCGTCCTGGAGCTGTGGCTGACGGCCGCCGGGATCGTCCGCGAGCTGGCGGTGGAGGCGGACTCGCAGGACCTGGAGGCGGAGGACGGGGAGCGGGCGGAGGAGGACGAGGACGGTCTGAGCGACGTCGAGGACGCTCGCGACGAGGCCGCCGAGCTGCTCGACGAGGCGCTCCAGGTGCTGTACGAGACCACCGCCTTCGCCGAGCCGGGCAACGAGACGGTGCCGCTGGGCGTGCTGGCGGCGCTGCTGGTGGTCCCGGAGGGCGAGGAGCCGAGCGACGAGCTGCTCGGCGACATCACCGATGTGATGGTCGCCCTGGACCCGATGCTCGCCGACCTCGCCGAGCTGGGTCTGCTGGAGTACCGGCCGATCGACCCGGAGCTCTTCGACGAGGAGGAGGAAGGGGAGGCCGAGCGCTCGGCGCAGGCCGAGTCGGCGGAGCTGGACGAGGCGGAGTCCGCCCGGTTCGGGCTGGTCCGGCTCACGCCGCTGGGCCAGTACGGGATCCGGCAGTGGCTGCTGGAGGACGGCTACGACGCCCCGCTGGTCGGTGACCTGGCCCGGGGCGACGCCGCCGAGCTGCTGCGCGGGGTCAGCGAGGCCGCCAATGTGCTGCCCGAGGAGGAGCTGAAGGTCTGGGTGGCCGGCCGCGAGCCGGTGGCGGCGGCGCGCGAGCTGCTCGCGGCGGCGCGCGGCATCGACGCGTACGCCCCGATGCGGCGGCTGCTCTGCCACTCGGCGCTGACCCTGCTCGGCGCGCCCGCCGAGCCGGCCGTCCGGGAGGTGCTGGACGACCCGGAGCTGGGCGGCGGCGCCCGGGCCTGGCTGGTCTCGCTCGGCATGACGGACGTGCCCGTGCCGGACCGGGCGATGGCGCTGTGGACGGTCGTGGACGCCTTCGCGGCCCAGCTGCTGGACACCGGCGGCGATCCGGACCAGCTGCGCGACCTGGTCTCCGAGCTGCCGGTGACGGACGACCCGGTCGGCTACTTCGGCGAGCTGTGGCGGGTGGAGCACCCGTACACGGCGGACGTGCTGGAGGCGGTCGGCGAGCTGCATCCGGACCGGGCGGTGTCCAAGGAGGCCCGCAAGGCGGCGTTCAAGGCCCGTTCCAGGGGCTGAGCGGGCCACGGATCGGGTTGAGGGCCGGGCGGTCGATCGTCAGTTCGGCAGGTCCAGTGAGCCGTCCTCGGTGAAGGCGAAGAACGGGTTGTGGGCGAGCTCCCAGAGGTGGCCGTCCGGGTCCTCGAAGTACCCGGAGTAACCGCCCCAGTCCGTCGCCGCCGGCGCCTTGACCACGATGGCGCCGGCCGCCACCGCCGTCTCCAGGGCGGCGTCCACGAGGGCCTGGGACTCCAGGTTCACGGCGAGGGTGACACCGCGGAAGGCCGGTTCGCCCGCGGACGGCACGCCCGCGTCGGCGGCCAGCTCCTCGTGCGGGAAGAGGCCGAGCACCGAGTCGGCGGTGCGGAACCAGACGATGTTCGGGCTGGACGCGGCGGAGCGGTGCCAGCCGAGCGCCTCGTAGAAGCGGGCGCTGCGGTCGAGGTCGGCCACACCGAGGGTGACGATGCTGAGCCGGGCGGGGAAGGGCGAGGTCGCTGTCATGCCCGCCAGCCTAGGGAGGGGCACTGACAGCGGCGCTCCGGACGGGTCCGTCCGGAGCGCCGCGGCCGATCCTCCCGGCGGGCAAAGGGCCTGATGACCCGGTAGGTCGGGCCACGTATCGTTGCCCGGGTGCCGACGGCACGGTGCGGACGGCGAGGGCAGGGGGTGCGGCGCGGGATGAAGCGGGCGAGCGGAGGGGGCCGGGACGGCCGGTTCGGGGATGGTGCGGGCACGGTGGATCCGTTCGACCGCCCGGACGATCCCCTGGACGGCCCGCCGGACGGGCACCCGTCCGGCGACCTGGAGGAGTTCCTCGCCGTCGAGGAGGCGCTCGCCCGCCGCAGTCTCGTCGCGGCCGACTTCCCGGTGTTCGGCGTCGTGCCGGTGCTGGGCCAGGGCGGCGCCGCACTGGTCGGGTACGGGCACGACGGGTACGGAGCCGACGGCTACGGCACGGACTTCGGTGGGGCGGCCGGCGGCGCGGGCGGCGGAGCGGCGGGGGGCGGCGCGCCCGGCTGGATCGAGATCGGCTTCGGCGACTGGACCTCGCCCGCCGGCCCGTACGTCACCGTGCGCACCCACCGGCCCGGCGCCGACCGCCACGAGCCGCTGCCCGAGCTGGAGGACGTGGTCGAGGACGAGCGCGACCGGGCCTACGAGCAGCTCGGCGTCGACGAGGGCGACACGCCCGGCCGGGTCCGCGCGCTCCGGGAGTGGATCACCGTGGACGGCGAGTCGCGCGCCGTCGAGGTGCACGAGGACCGGCGCGGCCTGTGGTCCGGCGTGGCGCTGCCCGGCTGCTGCCCGATCAGCGGGGTCGAGCCGGTCTGGGCCGGCCGCTTCCGGGTGGACGGGCTGACCGTCACGGTCTGCGGGCGCGGTGTGCCGCCGGGCGGCGTCGAGCTGGCGCGGATCCGGGACCACGAGCGCCATCTGGGCGGCCGCACCGCGCTGCTGCGCGAGCTGGCGGTCCGTCGCGGCCGGCACCTGCCGGTGGAGCGGCGCGAACTCTCCCCGGTCACCGGGCTGGAGGCGCACCGGGCGGTGATCGCGCACGGCATCAGCGAGGCCGCCGCCCTGGAGGCGCGGCTGCGCTCCGGGCGCCCGCCCCGGCCGCCCCGGGGGGCGCGCGCGGAGGCGGGCGCGCTGCGCTGGGAGGCGGCGGTCCGCCAGCAGATGCGGCTCGCCTCGGAGACCCGCGAGGAGGCCGCCGCGGCGGTCGCCGCGATGGTGGAACAGCTCGGCCGACTCTCCCAGTTGACGCACTGGGTGGTCGGGACGGCGGAGGGCGACGCGGCGGTGGAGGAGTCGATCCGGTACACCGTGTTCGCCAGCGAGGTGGCGAGCGTGCCGGCGCAGCGCGCGTGGCGGCAGGTGCGGCTCGGGGAGCGCGGGGAGCACCCGATGGGTGAGCAGCTGTGGCTGGCGGCCTGGGAGCAGTGGCGGGCGGCGCGGACCGGCGGACGCTGAGCCGGCGCCGAGCCGACGGCCCGTCGGCGGCCGTACGGCGGGTGACGGTTCACCGACCCGCGGTGTGACCTGTGGTGACCGGGCAAAAATTGAGCAATGGGTTTGCATAAGGTCGGCAAATGACCACCCCGACGAGGTGTCCGCGTCATCGGGTGTTCACCGCGCGGGCGGAGTCTGCTGGGCGTCGACGACCATTCTCGACACCTCGCACGCCACGCGCCGGGGACCTCCCCGGTCGGCGGCCCACCCCTCAGGAGTGACTGCCATGTCGCTGTCCCGCCGGGACTTCGTCAACCGTTCCACCATCGTCGGGGCCGGCGTTCTGATCGCCGGCAGCGCCGAGGCCCTGGCCAGCGCGCCGGGCGCGATCGCCGCCCCGGCCGGTGGCGAGGTGCCGGTCGCCGCGGCCGCCGAGGGCGAGCGCGTCGCCGTCGGCTACGGCCCGCTGGTCGCCGACCCGGAGGGCCTGCTGGCCCTGCCGAAGGGCTTCAAGTACAAGGTCCTGAACCGCGCCGGCGTCAGCAAGCTGCGCACCGGCGAGTTCACCCCGAGCAACCACGACGGCACCTCGGCGTTCGAGGACGAGCGCGGCGGCAACCTGCTGGTCGTCAACCACGAGCTGGGCGGCGCCCGCGCCAACTGGCCGAACCCGGTCCCGCTGACCGAGGGCCACGTCTACGACCCGGGCGCGGCCGGCGGCTGCACCATCGTGCACGCCAAGGCCAACGGCAAGGTCGAGCAGTGGGTCGGCATCGCCGGCACCGCCACCAACTGCGCCGGTGGCGTCAGCCCGTGGGGCACCTGGCTGTCCGGCGAGGAGACCGAGGACAAGGCCGGCAAGAACGGCTTCACCAAGGACCACGGCTACATCTTCGAGGTCGACCCGTTCGACGACGACTACAACCGCGACCCGCAGCCGGTCAAGGCGTTCGGCCGCTTCGCCCACGAGGCCGTCGTCGTCGACCCGAAGCGCGGCCACGTCTACCTGACCGAGGACGCGGGCAACCCCAACGGCCTGCTGTTCCGCTGGACCCCGCCGGCCGGCTTCAAGCACGGCCGCTACCAGCTGCGCAAGCTGGCCGCCGACGCCGGTGTGCTGGAGGCCTTCAAGGTCTTCGACGCCCAGGGCAAGTTCATCGACGACCTGTCCCGCGCCACCCAGGTCGGCACCACCTACGGCGTGGACTGGGTCAAGGTCCAGGACCGCGACGCGAGGACCGTCTCCATCCGCAAGCAGTTCAAGGACGGCGAGGTCACCCGCGCCCGCAAGCTGGAGGGCATGTGGTGGGGTGACGGCGGCTTCTACTTCGTCTCCAGCTTCGCCCGCTCGGAGAGCCCGGTGCAGCACGACGGCCAGGTCTGGTTCTTCAACCCGGCCCGTCGCACCATCACCCTGAAGGTCCTGCTGGGCGTCAACACCGACGTCTGGGGCGACCACGACAACTTCGACGGCCCGGACAACATCACCGTCTCGCCCTACGGCGGCATCGTGATCGCCGAGGACGGCGAGGGCGTCTCGCACCTGTTCGGCGCCACCGAGGACGGCCTGACCTACGCCATCGCCCGCAACGAGCTGAACATCGGCACCGCCGAGAAGCCCGAGTTCAGCGAGTTCACCGGCGTCACCTTCTCGGACGACGGCAAGACCCTCTTCGCCAACATCCAGACCCCGGGCATCCAGCTGGCCATCACCGGCCCGTGGCACCGCCTGAACGAGCACAAGCGCGGCCAGGGCTACGGCCAGTGAGCTGAGTGCGAGTGATCGTCAGGGGCCCGCTCCTCGGAGCGGGCCCCTTTCGCGCATCGGGCCCTCGTGCGCACCGGGGCCGTCAGGGCTCGGCGGGCAGCCGCAGCTGGAGCATGGCGAGCAGCCGCTGCTGCGGCTGCGCCAGGTCGATGCCGGTCAGCTGCTCGGCCCGGCGGACCCGGTAGCGCAGGGTGTTCGGGTGGATGTGCAGGGCGTCCGCCGCGACCCGGACCTCGCCCAGCGCGTCCAGCCAGGCCAGCACCGACTCGGCGAGCCGGGTGCCGTGCCGGCGGTCGTACTCGGCGAGCGCGGTGAGCCGCGGGTCGCGCAGGCCGCCGCGCTCCTGGAGCAGCGCCAGCATCTCGCTGACCAGCACCTCCGCCTGGACGTCGATCAGCGCCGCGACCTCCAGGTCCACCCCGCCGCGGCCCATCGCGTCCAGGATCCGGTCCGCCTGGGCACGCGACTCCGGCACCCTGGCCAGGCCGTCCACCGTCGAGCCGATCGCCGCGCGCAGCGGGACGCCCAGGTGGTCCCGGGCCGCCTCGACCGCCTCCTGCGCCCAGCCGCGCACGGTGGCCATCGGCAGGTTGGCGGGCAGCTCGGGCAGCAGCACGTAGACCCGGGACTCGATCGGCGCGAGCAGCGCGGCGCGGTGCCGGGCCGCGGTGTGCACCGAGATGAGGCCGGTCACCTCGGCCCGGGTCAGCTGCTCGGTGGTGCCCGCGCTGTACGCCAGCACGGTGGCCGGGCGGCGCAGGTCCAGGCCGAGGTGGGTGGCCAGCGACTGCGGGCCGGTGGAGCCCTCCAGCAGGCCGGTGAGCAGGGTCTGGGTCAGCCGGACGTCCGCGGACAGCTCCCGGCGCCGGCGCACCAGCTGGGCCGCGGCGACCCGGGCCGCGCCGACCAGTGCCTGCTCGGCGAGCGGCGCCAGCGGCTGGGAGCCCTCCTGCACCCAGATGGTGCCGAGCGGCTGCGCGCCGGCCCGGATGCCGATCGCCAGCCGGCGGCGCAGGCCCAGCTCCGGGTGCGGGTCGACCGCGATGGCCGTGTCCGAGCTGCGCAGGTGCTGGAAGACGCCCCACTCGCGGAGCTTGGACAGGTACGGCTCGGGCCCCTGCCAGCCGAGGATGGACAGCCGGCGCAGGTCGTCGACCTCGTCGGAGTCGGAGGAGCGGGAGTAGGCGAGCACCCGGCTGGAGGTGTCCTCGATCGAGACGATGCCGTTGGTGAGGACGGCGACGGTCTGGGCGAGCGAGAAGAGGTCACCGGCGTTGTGCTCGGCGGTGCCGGGCGTGTCCGGGGCGTCCGGCCCGGCGATGATCGCGCGGGCGAGCGAGTCGAGGTGCTCCCAGCGGGTCTCCCGGCGCACCGAGAGCAGTGCCACGCCCGCCTCGGTGGCCGCCTCGCGCAGCGCGTCGGCCTGTCCGGGGGCGTCCAGCTTGACGGCCACCGCGGCGGCCCCGGCCCGGCCGGCGGCGCGCAGCGCGGGGAGCGCGGCCCGGCCGCGGGCGCCGATGGCGAGCACGAGTTCGCCGGGAGCGGCGGTCGGCGGGTCCTCCGGGTCGAGGATGGCGACGTCGCGGACCGGGACGTCCAGCCCGTGCGGGGCCGCCTGGAGCTCGACGAGCGGCTCGCCCAGGGACATCAGCAGCTGGCGGAGCGGGAGGCCGGGGGTGGTCATACGGGCCTCCTCGGGGCGTCCGGCGGGGCGCTGGTGGGGCGTCGGCTGGGAGTCGGCGGGGCGTCCGATGGGGCTCCGGTGGCTGGTGGCCCCGGTTCTTCATCCGGGCGAACAACGCCGTCCGGATGATTTTAGCCGTCCGGCCAATCAAGCGGGCCCCGGTGCAGGAATAGCGTTCGTCATGTGGCCGGCGTGCGACCCGCGCCGGCATCCCCCCGCAAGAAACGAAGGAGAGCGTGCGCTCATGGACGCTGTGACCCAGGTCCCCGCGCCGGTGAACGAGCCGGTCCACAGCTACGCCCCGGGCAGCCCGGAACGGGCCCGTCTGGAGGCCAAGCTGAAGGAGCTGGGCGGCCAGGAGCCGGTCCAGCTGACCATGACGATCAACGGTGAGCGCCGGATGGGCGGCGGCACCGAGTTCCACGTCGTCCAGCCGCACAACCACGCGGCGAGGCTCGGTACCCTGCGCAACGCCACCCAGGCGGACGCGCAGGAGGCCATCGACACTGCCCTGGCCGCGGCCCCGGCCTGGCAGGCGCTCTCCTTCGACTCCCGCGCCGCGATCTTCCTGCGCGCCGCCGACCTGCTGGCCGGCCCCTGGCGCGAGACGCTGGCCGCCGCCACCATGCTCGGCCAGTCGAAGACCGCGCAGCAGGCCGAGATCGACACCCCCTGCGAGCTGGTCGACTTCCTGCGCTTCAACGTGCACTTCGCCCGCCAGATCATGGCCGAGCAGCCGATCTCCTCGGACGGCGTGTGGAACCGCAGCGACCACCGCCCGCTGGAGGGCTTCGTCTACGCGATCACCCCGTTCAACTTCACCGCCATCGCCGGCAACCTGCCGACCGCCCCGGCGCTGATGGGCAACGTGGTGCTCTGGAAGCCCTCGCCCACCCAGCAGTTCTCCGCGCACCTGCTGATGCAGCTGCTGGAGGAGGCCGGCCTGCCCAAGGGCGTCATCAACATGGTGACCGGCGACGGCCTGGACGTCTCCGCCGTCGCGCTGAAGCACCCGGCGCTGGCCGGCATCCACTTCACCGGCTCCACCGCCACCTTCCAGCACCTGTGGCGCGAGGTCGGCAACAACATCTCCGGCTACCGCACCTACCCGCGGATCGTCGGCGAGACCGGCGGCAAGGACTTCCTGGTCGCCCACCCGTCCGCCGACAAGGCCGTGCTGAAGACCGCCATGACCCGCGGCGCCTTCGAGTTCCAGGGCCAGAAGTGCTCCGCCCTGTCCCGCGCCTACGTCCCGGCCTCGATCTGGGCCGAGCTCAAGGACGAGTTCCGCGACGAGGTCGAGGGCCTCACCATGGGCGACGTCACCGACCTGGACAACTTCATGTCGGCCGTCATCGACGAGCGCTCCTTCGCCAAGAACAAGGCCGCGATCGACCGCGCCCAGGCCGACGCCAAGGTCGAGGTCCTGGCCGGCGGCACCTACGACGACTCGGTCGGCTACTTCGTCCGCCCGACCGTCCTGGTCTGCGAGGACCCGGCGAGCGAGTACTTCAAGGACGAGTACTTCGGCCCGATCCTGGCCGTCCACGTCTACGAGGACGACAAGTACGACGAGATGCTGGCGCAGATGGAGTCGGTGTCGGCCTACGGCCTGACCGGCTCGATCATCTCCCAGGACCGCGAGGCCGTGCAGCACGCGATGCACAAGCTGCGCTTCGCCGCCGGCAACTTCTACATCAACGACAAGCCGACCGGCGCGGTCGTCGGCCAGCAGCCGTTCGGTGGCGGCCGGGCCTCGGGCACCAACGACAAGGCCGGTGCCAAGCAGAACCTGGCGCGGTGGACCTCGACCCGCTCGGTCAAGGAGACCTTCGTCCCGCCGACGGACTACCGCTACCCGCACATGGGCTGAGTGCCCCACCGGGACCCCTTCGCGGTCCCCTGACGCCCCCGGTCCCGCAGCCGGGCGGCGTCCCCACGGGCGGCGGACCCCACTCCCCGGTCCGCCGCCCGTCTTTCTGCCACCCTTAGAAGCACCAGCTCCAGGAGTCACGATGCTCCGTTCCGCCCTCCTCGCGGCCTCCCGGTCCTCGCAGGTCCGCACCGTCGTCGAGAAGTTCCCGCCGACCCACGCGATAGTCGAGCGCTTCGTCGCCGGCGAGGCCCTCGACGACGCCGTCACCGCCTGCGACGACCTCGTCGCCACCGGCCGCAAGGTCACCCTGGACCACCTCGGCGAGGACACCCGCGACGCCGCCCAGGCCGCCGGCACCGCCGAGGCCTACGAGTACCTGCTCAAGGCGCTCAAGGAGACCGGCCTGGCCGCCGGCGCCGAGGTCTCGGTCAAGCTCTCGGCCGTCGGTCAGTTCCTCCCGGTGGACGGCGAGAAGATCGCCCTGGAGAACGCCCGCCGGATCTGCGAGGCCGCCGCCGAGGCCGGCACCACGGTGACCCTCGACATGGAGGACCACACCACCACCGACTCCACCCTCGGCATCGCCCGCGAGCTGCGCCAGGACTTCCCCTGGCTGGGCGTCGTCCTCCAGGCCTACCTGCGCCGCACCGAGGACGACTGCCGCGAGTTCTCCGGCGCCGGCTCGCGCGTGCGCCTGTGCAAGGGCGCCTACAAGGAGCCCGAGTCGGTCGCCTTCCAGGGCAAGCACGAGGTCGACCTCGCGTACGTCCGCGCGCTCAAGATCCTGATGGCCGGCGAGGGCTACCCGATGATCGCCTCGCACGACCCCAACATGATCAAGATCGCCGGCCAGCTGGCCCAGTGGAACGGCCGCAAGCGCGACTCCTTCGAGTACCAGATGCTGTACGGCATCCGCCCCGAGGAGCAGCTGCGCCTCGCCGGCGAGGGCAACACCATGCGCGTGTACCTCCCGTACGGCCAGGAGTGGTACGGCTACTTCATGCGCCGCCTCGCCGAGCGCCCGGCCAACCTCACCTTCTTCCTGCGCGCCATGGCCACCCGCGGCTGACGCGCGCGAACGCCGAACGGCCCGCGCCCCCACCGGGGGCGCGGGCCGTCGCGCGTCCGGGTCCTACAGGAAGTCCTTGGTGTCCAGTTCGAAGTCGAACGGCGCCGGAAGCGCGAGCGGCTCGCCGAAGGCGGCCAGGTGCACCTCGGTGTACTCCTCGCGGTGCGGGCTGCTGAAGAGGCTGACCTGCGATCGGTCACGGTCGATGAGCAGGTAGAGAGGGATCTTGGCGCGCGCGTAGCAGTGGCGTTTGGTGATCCGGTCCTGGTCCGGCTTGCTCGACGTCACCTCCGCCACCATCGCCACGCCGTCCGGCTCCATCCAGGACGGGGCGCCGCGGAAGAGGCGCAGTTCCCTGGGGGCGAAGGTGGCGTCGGGGATGACATGGTTCTTCGGGCAGAGTCCGCCGCTGACGAGTCGGAGGCCCTTGCCCCCTGACACTTGCATGTGGACCTGGGACTTTGCCTTCACCTGGTCGATCAGCAGGTCGATGTAGTCCTCGTGATCGCCATCCGGCGGTGGTGCCACGCTGATCTCTCCCTCGATGAGCTCGGCCCGGAAGCCTTCGGGGGAGTGCAGGCTCAGGAAGCTCTCCAGCAGGATGTCCTCCTGCGACGGGGAATCCGTGATCGGTTTCTCATGCGCCACAGCACTCATGATGCCCCTCCTTCAGGTGGACGTCACGCTAGTGCCGGGCTGAGCCGAGTTATGCCGTGCACGGTGATCTTTCACCCGATGGTGTGAGGCGGTGGGCTTAGGCGACCGGCCGGTGCCAGGGAACGGTAGCTCGGTCGGGCGGGGTGCGCCGGGTTTTCACCCGATCGTGCGAGGGGGCCCGGCGTAGGATCTTCACGCTGGTGAACTCGTGGTGCCGGGTGAGGAGTTGGCGTGGTGGTGAAGCGGTTCGCGGAGTTGTCGACGCCGTTGGTGGCGGACGCGTGCGTGCGGGTGGGGGTGGCGGTCCGGGCGGCGCCGGCGGGGGTCCGGGCGGTGGTGCCGGGGGGCCGGGTGGCGGGGCGGGTGCTGCCGGTGCGGCACTACGGGAGCGTGGACGTCTTCCTGGAGGCGTACGGGGCGGCCGAGCCCGGGGACGTCGTGGTGATCGACAACGGCGGACGGCTGGACGAGGCCTGCGTCGGGGACCTCGCCGTGCTGGTGTTCAGCTACGGCAGTCTGCCGGCCGGGCCGCTGCGGCTGGACGGGCGGGAGCCGGAGGCGCTGGCCAGTGCGAGGTTCGGGCCGCACCTGGTGGGCGTCGAGGACGTGGTGTTCGCGGACTCCGACGGCGTGCTGTTCGTGCCCGGGGCCCGGCTGGACGAGGTGCTGGAGGCGGCGGCCGGCATCGCCCGCACCGAGCGCGCGCAGGCGGACCGGATCCGCTCGGGTGACACGCTGCGCCGGCAGACCGCGTTCGACGAGTACCTGGAGCGCCGCGAGGCCGACCCGGAGTACAGCTTCCGGCGGCACCTGCGGCGGATCGGCGGGGCGATCGAGGAGTGAGGAGAGACGACAGCGCCCCCGGTGGTGTGCCGGGGGCGCCGTGGGGGGCGGGTCAGAGCATCGCGGCGGCGGGCTTGACCATCGCACGGGCGGTCTTGGCGTCGACGTACTCGCCGATGGCGGTCATCACCCACTCGCCCGAGTACTGGCGGATCAGCTTGCACATCACCACACCGGTGTGCGGCTCGGAGTGGGTGAGGTCGAAGCGGACCAGCTCCTGGTTGGTGGCGGCGTCCACCAGGCGGCAGTAGGCGTTCTTGACCTCGGTGAACTTCTGGCCGGAGAAGGAGTTCACGACGAAGACCAGGCCGCAGACCTCCGGAGGGAGGCCGTCCAGGTGGACGGTGATCGACTCGTCGTCGCCGCCGCCCTCACCGGTCAGGTTGTCGCCGGAGTGGGCGATGGCGCCGTTGAAGATGCCCAGCTTCATGAACCAGGCGGTGTCGAGCTTCTCGCGCTGGGCGTCGAAGGCCAGGCAGGAGGCGTCGAGGTCGATGTTGCGGCCGCGGCCGGCGGGCTCCCAGCCGAGGCCCATCCGGACGGCGGAGAGGAAGGGCTTGCCGTTCTTCTCCAGGGAGACCGAGCCGCCCTTGGTGAGGCTGACCCGGCCCTTGTCCAGGGTGACCTTGGTGAAGGACGGGGCAGCGGCGGGCGGGGCCGGCGGTGCGGGGGGAGCGGGCGGCATCGGGGGCGCGGTCTGCGGCATCGGCGGGGCGGAGGCCATGGCGAGCCGGGGGTCGACCGGGGCGGCGGGCGCCGGCGGCGGGGTGACCGGGGCCGGGGCGACCGGGGCCGGGGGCGCGACGGGCGCCGCGGCCGGCTGCTCGTCGACGCTGACGCCGAAGTCGGTGGCGATGCCGGCCAGGCCGTTCGCATAGCCCTGGCCGACCGCGCGGACCTTCCAGGCGCCGTTGCGCTGGTAGACCTCGACCACGATCAGCGCGGTCTCCCGGCCGAGCGGCGGCGGGGTGAAGGTGACCAGCACCGCGCCGGTCGCGGCGTCCCGTACGGTCGCGGTCGGCTCGATGCCCGCGAAGGTGGCACCGGCCTCGTCGGGGCTCGCGGTCACCACGATCTTGGTGATCCCGGCCGGGACGGCGGCGGTGTCGACGATGATGGCGTCCGGCGTTCCGGCGGCGGCCGGACGGTGGGTCACACCGGGCCCGTTCGGTGCGTTGTAGAAGACGAAGTCGTCGTCCGAGCGGACCTTTCCGGCGTCGGTCAGCAGCAGGCCCGAGACATCCAGCGCCTTGGGTGCGGTGACCTCGACGGTCACCCGCGCGGCGGTCAGCGGGGCGTTGCCGCCTTGGGTCAGGACCGTGGACACGAACTCCTCCTGGGATGCGGTGGTGCGGCGCCGGCCCCGGCGTTGGGGCGGCTGTGCCGGCTGGCGACCACAGTAACGAACGAGCCCGGTCGGATGAGCCCGAACGGGGCGCTGACCTGTTGGGTTGCCCCGGGCCGCCGGACCGGTGGCGGGGCGCGGTCCGGCGGGGGAACGGTGCGGCGGTCAGCCGGTCGGGGCGGCGGCGCGGGGGGCCGGCAGCGGGGCCGGCGCCGGGACCGCCGGAGGCGCCGTGAAGGTGCCGAGGGCCGCGACGGCGCGCGGGCGGCCGATGCCGAAGGCGCTGGCGTTCCAGGACCCGGGGGTGCGCGGGCCGACGCTCCGGGCCGGGCCGGCCTGCCCGGTGGACCGGGTGCCGCGCACGCTGAAGGTGTAGCGGCCGGGGCGGACGTCCGTACCGGGCGGGGTGGTGAAGCGGTAGACCGCCGCGCCGCGCTCCTGGTGTGCGGTGACCACGGCGCCGGCGAGGTCCGTCCACGCGGTGCCGACGCCCGGGGCCGCCGTGCCGGGGGCGAGGCGGAACTCCGCCTGCAGCGCGGTGAGCGGCTCGCCGACGGTCAGTGCGAGGACGTGCCGGGTCCCGTCGCGGCCGAGCGACTGGACCACGGCCGCACCGGCGAGCGCCTGGTCGTCGGCCGCGTCGGTGCCGGCGGCCGGACGGGTCACGCCGGTGTCCTTCGTACTGCCCTTCGTCGGGCCCGGCGCCACGCTGTCGGTCGCGGGCTCGGCCGAGCCGTCGGCAGCGGTGTCGGCCGTGCCGAGGGTCCCGCCGGTCCACTCGCGCGGCGCCGGGGCGGGCGCGTCGGGGCCCGGGGCGGCGGGGACGAAGGGGCGGGGCGTGGCCGACGAGGGGGAGGCCGCGGGTACGGAGGGCGACGGCGACGGGGAGGCGCCGGTCGGTGACGCGTCCTCGGCGGGCCGGCGGGCGGTCTGCGCGCCGTCGGCCGCCGCGAGCTGCTCGTCGGCGGACTGCGGGTGGTCCGGCCGGCCGCCGGCCAGGGTCTCCGGGGCGCCGCCGGGGCCGGGCTGCTCCGTGGCGGGCCCGTCGGTGACGCCGTGTCGGGGCGCGGGGCCCCCGGCGAGCGGCGCGGTGGACGGGGAGCCCTCGGTGCGGGGCGCGGCCGGGCCGGCGGAGCGCTGGGCGGGCACGGAGTCGGGGGCGCGGGTGCCGGCCGCCGGGCCGGAGGCACCGGGCGCGGGCGTGGCCGGGGCGGCGGAACGGCGGCCCGCCGTCGTGTTCGGCCCGGCGGCGTCCGGGCCGGAGGCGGTCCCGGTGCCGGAGGTCGTGCCGTTGCCGCCGATGGTGTCGGGGGAGGTGGACGGGCTGGGCGGCGGCGCGCTGGAGCCGACCCGGGCGACCCCGGCCCGGCGGCCCACGCCCTGCTGCTCGTTGAGCAGGAAGGTGGTGGCGATGCTGATGCCCACGACGGTCGACATCGCCATCGCGGCGCCGGAGAACCGCAGGGTGGGCAGCCGCAGCCGGCCCCCGAACGGGCCGGGACGACCGTGCCGGCCGTGGCGCGTGCGGTACCGGTCGGACGCGTGCGTCGCGTCCTGCCCGGTGTCGTCGGACAAGGTCACCGGACCCCTCCCTCCCCTGAAGTCGCCGTTGCGGTCGTGGCATTCTCCCACGTGCCGACGGCTGTGCCGGTGCCGCCGGACCGGGCGGACGGCCGCCGGCTCCCCGGTGCGGCCGGCGCGTTCGGTCCGGTCCCGTCGAATCCGGTCCGATCCGGTCCGATGCGGTACCGGCTGGTCCGGTCCGGTCGGGACGTCGTCAGGATTCGTTCGGGCACGGTCCGGCCGGGTCGTGCGGGGGCGCGCGTGCGGAGTCCGACCGGGCACGCGCGCGGGCGTGCGCCGGCAGGGGGACGAGCGTAGCAGCGGGCCCCCGGGCGATGGCCAGTGGTCGGACGGAATTGATCCAATCCGTGGACAACCCTTTGACCAGCGGAAGTTGACGGTCCGTCTGACAAGGCCGGTAAGGGATGGTCGGGCGCTACGGGGGTTATTGCAACCCCCTTGCAACCCTTGCCCGAACATCGCGCGGCGGAGGACGCTGGAGGACATCCCACGCCGTCCCGGAGAGACCGTCATGCCGCCCGACCCGCTGCCAGCACCCTTCAGTGCCCCCCTCGCCGCTACCCCCACGGGCGGCGATGAGGCAGGCTCCACCGCCGCTCCGGCGGCGGTGGAGGAGGTGTTGACGCTGCGGATCTCGCTGGGCGAGGAGGTGGTCGGAGAGGTCCGTACGCGGTTCCGGTTCGACGCCGCCCGCCCGTACGAGGTGCTGCTGACGTTCCACCTGGGGCGGCCGGACGAGGCCGACTGGGTGTTCTCGCGCGAACTGCTGCGCGACGGCCTCCGCTCGTTGAGCGGCCAGGGCGACGTCAAGCTGTGGCCGGCGTACTGCCCGTGCCACGGCTCGACGTTGCACCTGGCGCTCGAGTCCCCGCACGGCAGTGCCCTGCTGGAGGCCTCCAGGCCGAAGGTCCAGGAGTGGCTGGACCGCACGTACGCGATGGTCTCGGAGACGGCCGAGCAGGCCCATGGGCCGAGTGACGACGAGCTCTCGGAACTGCTCGCCGGCGGCCACTGAGCCCGGTGGACGGCGGGCCCGGCGGACGGAGGGCCCCGGGGCGGTGGCCCCGGGGAGACGGTGGGCCGCGGGGGCGGTGAGGGTTACGAGGGTTGCGGGGGCGGCAGGGGGAGACGGCCGGTTCGGGGGCGAGGCGGCGCCGACCCGTCGGCCGGGGGGCGCGGGTCCGGTAACGGCGGCGTCCCGGGCAGCCGGACCGTTCCGCCGACCAGCCCCGCGCGGAGCCTGCGCACGGCCGGCGCCGAGGAGGTCGGCAGCAGGTCGTACGGATCGTCCGGGCCGGCCACCGCGACCAGCACCGACTCGGCGAAGCGGTACGGGCGGTGGGCCAGCAGACCGCCGAGGTAGCGGCGCAGCCGGGACAGCTCGGCCCGCACCGTCACCGTCCGGGCCGGGTCCCCGAACAGCGCGTCGGCCAGCTGGGCGGCGCTGAGGCCCTCGCGCTCGGTGGCGAGCAGGAGCAGCAGCTCGGCGTGGCGCGGGCTGAGCGCGTGCGACCAGCTGCCGGCCGCGCCGTGCACCGAGAGACCGGGGTTGCCCGCGCGGCGCAGGTCGAGCCGGACCCTGGCCCCCTCGGCCTGCTCGGCCAGCAGTCCGGCGGCGGGGCCGGCGGTGTCCCCGCCCGGACCGCCGGGGCCGTCCGGGTCGCCCGGTGCGGCCGGGGCGGTGTCCCGCGCCAGGAGCGGGCGGACCAGCCAGCCGTCGGCGAGCGGCTCGATCACGCACTCGCCGAGGCTGGGCAGCCAGTGCACGGCGGCCGAGTCCCAGCCCTCGGCGGGCAGCCGCAGCCGGGCCGGCGGCGGCAGTCCCGCCGCGGCCGCCGTCCAGCCCGCCGCGTCCACGACCAGGGCGGGGCCGTTCACCCGGGCCAGCATCGGGGCGGCCAGGGTGCGCAGGTGGTGCAGGGATTCGAGCCGGCGGGCGCGCAGCTCGGTCTCGGCGAGCTTGGCGGCGGTGGCGGTCAGCTGGAGCAGGTACGGGCGGACGGAGTGGGCCGGGCCGCTGAGGTTGATCGCGCCGATCAGCCGGCCGGTGCCGGGGTCGTGCACCGGGGCGGCGACGCAGGTCCAGGAGTGGTGGCTGCGCAGGTAGTGCTCGGCGGAGTGGACGTGCATCGGGCGCTCGGCGCGCAGGGCGGCGGCTATGCCGTTGGTGCCGACCCGCTCCTCCACCCAGCGGGCGCCGGTGAGGAAGCCGATCCGGTCGGCGCTGCGGCGCAGGCCGCGTTCGCCCTCCTGCCAGAGGATGTGGCCGTCGGCGTCGGTGATCGCGAGGATCAGCGGGGGCTGCTCGACCTGCTCGACCAGGGTGCCGCGGAGGATCGGGAGCAGCGGGTCGAGGCCGCTGGCCCGGCGGCGGTGCTCGATCTCGGCGGGGCCGAGGTGGACGGCGGCGGCGCCGGCGTCCGGGTCGAGGCCGAGGCGGCGCAGGCGCTCCCAGGAGTCGCCGATCTCGGGGCGGGGCTGGAGGAAGGGCGGATCGTCGGCGGCGGTGGCGTCCCGGTGGGCGGCGCGGGCGGCGGCCTCGGCGAGGGCGCGCTCGTGGACCTTGGCCAGTTCGGCCGCGCTCTGCGCGGTGCGGCGTTCGGGTCGTCGGGTCTGCCGTCCGGACTGCCGCACTCGTGTCGCTCCTCGCCGCCGTTCGAGGGCGCGCCGGGGCCGACGCGCTGACGAAAGCGTACGGGCGCCACCGGTTCCTGGGGATGGGGTCTGCCAACTCGGAATACCAGACGGTATGAGAGTGGTCATGCCAACGAATGGTGGCCCGTGCGTCTTAGTGGGAAGGCGTCCGCTGCTGGGCGGTCTCGACGGTGTGGTGGAGGTCGGCGGTGGCGTCGAGGCTGGTCACAGCGGTGAGGGCGAGGCAGGCGGTCAGGGCCAGGGCGGCGGTCCGGCGGGAGGCGACCGCCCCGGCGGGGCGCGGGTCGAGCAGGGCGGCGACCCGGCGGGGGACCGGTCCGCCATGGGCCGCCGGGGCGTGCCGGGGGCGCCCCGGCCAGGGGGAGCGGCCGGCGGCGAGGGCGGCCCGGCCCACCGCGCGGGCGGTCACCCGGCGGTCGCCGACCCGGGCGGCCGCGGACTCGTCGGCCCAGCGTTCCAGGTGGTAGCCGAGCGGTGCGCGCAGGGCCCGCAGGGCCGGGTGGGCGGCGGCCGCGTGGGCGGCCAGGGCGAGGAACAGGTGGTGGCGGGCGGTCAGGTGGGCCCGCTCGTGGGCGAGCAGGGCCGCGCGTTCGGGGGCGTCCAGGGCGCGCAGCATGCCGGCGGTGACCACGATCCGGCCGGGTTCGGCGGGCCGGCCGGGGCGGCGCGGGCGGCCGGGCAGGGCGAAGGCGTCGGCCTGCTCGTCGGGCAGGACGGCGAGTTCGGTGGCGGGCGGGGTGGTGAGCAGTCGCTTGGCGCGCTGGGGCCACGGGGTGCGCGCCCGGCGCATGGGTGCGCGCGGGGGGCGCGTGTCCGAATGGTGGTCGTTCGGGCCGTGCGGCGGGCCCGGGGTCCGGGTGGCGGCGTCGGCGGAGGTTCCCTCGGCGTGCCCGGTGGAGGCCGGCCCGGGGGAGGCGGCCCGGGGGGAGGCGGCGTCGACGGCGGTGCGGGCGGCGTCCAGGTCGCGTCGGCGCAGGCGCACCGTGCGCAGTCCGAGGGCGACGAGGGCGGCGAGCGCCAGGGCGGCCGAGACGGCGGCCGCCGTCGGGAGGCCGGGCAGCCCGGCGGCGAGCCAGTGCGGCGAGAGGTGGCCGAGGGCGGCGACCGGCGGCAGCCGGAGCAGCCCGGCGACGGTGAGCAGGCCCAGCGAGCACAGTGTGCCGCCCGCGAGCACGGCCGAGGTGGCGGCCAGCGTCCAGACGGCGGCGCGCGGCGACAGCGCCTCGGCGAGCCGGCGGGCCGGCAGCACGGCGAGGAAGGGCAGCAGCAGCGGGGCCCAGACCGCGACGATCACCGGGCGGCGTCCTCGTCGCCGAGCAGGTCGCGCAGCAGGCGCTCGTCCTCCACGGAGAGGTCCGAGACGAACCGGGCGAGCACCGTCGAGCGGTCGGCCTCCCGGCCCAGTTCGGCGTGCATCCGGCGGGCGGCCAGTCCGGCGGGGTCGGCGACCGCGGGGACGTAGGCGTAGCCGCGTCCGGCGCGGGTGCGGTGCACCGTCCCCTTGTCGTGCAGCCGGGCGAGGATCGTCGTCACGGTGGTCCGGGCCAGGTCGGCGCCGAGCGCCCCCTGGACGTCCTGCGGCGTCAGCGGCCGGTCGGCGGCCCAGAGGGCGGCGAGCACCTCGGCCTCCAACTCGCCGGCGGGCCGGCGGGCGGACGGTACGTCGGACATGGCGGGGGTTCCTCCAGCTATCGTCTACAGTCATGTAGACCGTCTACGCGACTGTAGACGATCGGGTGTGCGCTGCGGTGCCGCCCACCAACGTACGGGAGGTCCGCCGGTCGTGTTCCAGTCGTTCGCCGATGCGGCGCCCGCCGGCACGGATGTGCTCGGTGTGCTCGGCGCCCTCGCGGGGTCCGTATTCGGCCCGTTCGTGACCGGTATCGACCGTTATGTGTCGATGACCCTTCTTCTGGTAGTAGTTGTCTCCATGCTCCCGATTGTTCTCGAAGTGTTCGGCCCCCGGCGGGCCCACCGACGCGGTGGTGAGGTCCGGTGATGACGTTCAACGAGCTGGCCGCGTACGACGGCAGCGGCATCGACGGCGGCCTGTACCGCCGGGTGGTCGGCTGGGCGGACGCCGCGCCGCACTGGTTCAACCGGCTGGTCGAGGTGTGGTCGCTGATCGGCCTCGGCCTCTTCGCGCTGCTGATGCTGGCCGCCTGGTGGCGGGCGCGCGGCGGCGCCGCGGCGGTGCAGGCCAGAGTGCTGGCCTCGCCGCTGATCGTGGTCGTCGCCTACGCGGTGAACTCCGGCTTCAAGGGGCTGGTGGAGGAGGTCCGCCCGTGCGACCAGCTGCACGTGCGCAACACCCTGGAGGCCTGTCCGGGCGCCGGTGACTGGTCCTTCCCGAGCAACCACACGGTGATCGCGGTCGCGGCGGCCGTCGCGCTCTGGTTCGCCGACCGCCGGATCGGCGCCGTCGCCGCGGTGGCCGCCGTGCTGATGGGCGCCTCCCGGGTCTGGGTCGGCGTGCACTACCCGCACGACGTGCTGGTCGGCGCGCTGGTCGGCCTGCTGGTGGCCCTCCCGCTCGCGCTGGCGGCCGGCGCGGCAGGTCCGCTGGTGGAACGGGCCCGCTCCGGCCCGCTGCGGCCGCTGCTCGGCGCCGGTCCGCAGGCGGTCGCTGAGCCGGCCGGGCGGCCGGTCGGGGCCCGGCAGGACTGACGGCCCCGGAGCGGACCCCGACCAGGGCGTGTCCGCCGTCCCGGCCCTTGTGCGGCCGGGGTGGCGGGGAGAGCATGTGAGCCGGGCGCGGCTGCCCCCCAGGGGAGCACCCGCCCGGCTCAGTCGTGCCAGGGCGCCGCGCGCCGGGCGTGCCAGTGGAGGGAAGTGCTGCCCATGCCGTACCGACTCGACATCACCCAGGGGGACTGGCCGGCCGAGGAGCTCGCCAAGGGCGTCGAGGGACTGCTGGCCGAGGCGATGGTGCTCACCCTCGCGACCGCCGGCCACGAGCACGGCCCGCACGCCAACCTCGCCTTCTTCGCCCACGACGACGACCTCGTCCTCTACTTCGTCAGCGAGCGCGCGACCCGGCACAGCCACCACCTGGCCGAGGAGGCCCGGGCGGCGGCCACGGTGTTCCTGCCGCCGCCGCTCTTCGGCGAGCAGCTGCGCGGCCTGCAGCTGACCGGCAGCGCGGGCGAGGCGTGGGGGCGGCAGGCGGAGGCGGCGCTGGCCGCCTACCAGGGGCGCTACCCCGCCTTCGCGCAGGACGACGAGGTCCGGCGGCAGTTCCTGACCGGGGGCGGGGCGGCGGCGCTGTACCGCTTCCAGGTGGAGGAGCTGACGGCGGTGGACGAGCCGAAGTTCGGCCGGCGGCACTACCTGCGGGCGGCCGTACGGCGCTGAGCCGCTCCGCTCCGGTGGCCGGGTGGTGCCGGGGTGGCGGGACGGCCAGGTGACCCGGTGGCGGGACGGTCCGCCAGGTTGTCTGTACAACTTATCGGTCGGTTCATCTGGGATCCGCTGTTCGGACGCCCCTCGGACACCTGGCGGCATCAGTCTGGCCGCATGAGAGTCATCGTCGTAGGAGCAGGCGTGCTCGGCACCATGCACGCCTGGCAGGCCGTCGAGCGCGGTCACGAGGTCGTCCACCTGGAGCGCGAGGCGGAGGCGCGCGGCGCCTCGGTGCGCAACTTCGGCCTGGTCTGGGTCAGCGGCCGGGCCCAGGGCGAGGAGCTGGACACCGCGGTGAGGGCCCGCGAGCTGTGGGAGCGGATCGGCGGTCAGGTGCCCGGCCTCGGCTTCCGCGCCAACGGATCGCTCACCGCGATCCGCACCGAGGCGGAGCTCGCGGTGGCCGAACAGGCGCTGACGCTGCCCGACGCCGAGCTGCGCGGCTACCGGCTGCTCGACCCGGAGCAGACCCGGGCCCTCAACCCGGCCCTGCGCGGCAAGCTGCTCGGCGCCCTGCACTGCGAGCGGGACGCCGCCGTCGAGTCGCGCGTCGCCCAGCCCGCGCTGCGCGCCGCCCTGACCGCCACCGGCCGGTACACCTTCCTGCCCGGCCGCGAGGTCCGCGACGTCATCGGCGAGAACGCCGTCCGCGACGACCACGGCGACGTCCACACCGGCGACCTGGTCGTGCTGTGCACCGGCGCCTGGCTGGGCGGCCTGGTCCGCGAGCTGGCGCCCGAGCTGCCGGTCCGCAAGGTGCGGCTGCAGATGATGCAGACCGACCCGCTGGGCGAGCCGCTGACCACCTCGGTCGCCGACGGCGACTCCTTCCGCTACTACCCGGCCTTCGCCGGCAGCGCCCTGGACCGCCTGCGCGAGGTCCAGCCGCAGTCGCCGGTCGCCGCCGAGCACAGGATGCAGCTGCTGATGGTCCAGCGCCTGGACGGCGGCCTCACCATCGGCGACACCCACGAGTACGACCAGCCCTTCGGCTTCGACGTGGTCGAGGACCCGTACGACCACCTGGTGGCCGTGGTCGAGGACCTGCTCGGCCGCCCGCTGCCGCGGATCCGCCGCCGCTGGGCCGGCGTGTACGCGCAGTGCGTCGACACCACCCGGGTCGTCCACCGCGAGCGCGTGCGCGACGGCGTCTGGCTGGTCACCGGCCCCGGCGGCCGCGGCATGACCTGCTCGCCCGCCATCGCCGAGACCACGGCGAACCTCGCCAACCTGTAAGCCCGCCTGCAAGACCGTCGGAGGAACTGAACATCATGTCGTACGACATCAGCCTGGTCGTCCTGGACATGGCCGGCACCACCGTGGCCGACGACGGCCTGGTCGAGCGTGCCTTCCAGGCCGCCGCCGGCTCGCTCGGCGTCGAGGCCGGCAGCCCCGAGCACGCCCGCATGCTGGAGCACGTCCGCGCCACCATGGGCGAGTCCAAGATCTCCGTCTTCCGCCACCTGTTCGGCGAGGAGGAGAAGGCCCAGCGCGCCAACACCTCCTTCGAGGCCGCCTACCACGACCTCGTCGACGCCGGCCACTGCGAGGCGCTGCCCGGCGCGGCCGAGGCCATCGCCGAACTCCGCGGCCAGGGCCGCAAGGTGGTCCTCACCACCGGTTTCTCCCGGGCCACCCAGGACCGTATCCTCACCGCCCTCGGCTGGGAGTCGATCGCCGACCTCACCCTCTGCCCCGCCGAGGCCGGCCGCGGCCGCCCGTACCCGGACCTGGCGCTCACCGCGCTGCTGCGCACCGGGACGGACTCGGTCCGTCGGATCGCGGTGGCCGGCGACACCGGCTACGACATGCTGACCGGCTCGCGCGCCGGGGCCTCCGTCGTCGCCGGCGTCCTCACCGGCGCCCACGGCGAGGAGCGGCTGCGGGCGGACGGGGCGACGCACGTGCTGGCGTCCGTCGCCGAGCTGCCCGCGCTGCTGGCGGGCTGAGCCGGGGCCGGCACACCATCACCGGCGGGCGGGCGCGGCGGGAGGCGCGCCCGCCCGGTCGGCTTTCCCCGCCCGAGCGCGCTGACCGGCCTGGGCCTTCGCCGGCCCGCGCGGCTCGCCCGATCCGCTGTGGCCGGTGTGCCCGCCGGCCTGTCAGCCGCGCGCCTCCACCGTCGCCGCGAGCGCTCCCGGCAGCTCGGCGCAGACGGTTCGCAGGCGCCGGACGAGGTCCTCGCGGGTGTGCCCGGACGGTTGTTCCACCCATGCGGCGAGGGCCTGGTGGAACGCCGACAGCAGCATGTCGAGCGCGAGACGGGCGCGCAGCCGGGCGGCGCCGTCCGCGGTCGCGTCCAGCGTGAAGCGCCGCACGGCGACGGCGACCGCTTCCCGGCCCACCCGGTCGCAGAAGGCCAGCCCGTGGGCGCTCATCGAGGGCGTCCGGGCGGCCAGCTTCCGGCTCGCCAGCACGCGTTCGGCCCAGCCCCCGGCCGGCATCCGGCCGATCGACTCGACCAGGGCGTCCTCGTACAGCGAGACCAGCCGGCGCCCGTCCGGCGGGCAGCTCTCCAGAACCTCCAGGAACACCACCCAGAGGTCCTGGGTGGGCGCCATCGCGACGTCCTCCTTGCTGCCGAACGTGCGGAAGAAGGTCCGCTTCGAGACCTCGACCGCCTCGCACAGCCGGTCCAGTGTCACGCCGTCGAAGCCGTGTTCGCCGAACAGCTCCAGCGCGGTGTCGATCAATGCCTGCCGGGTGCGCAGCTTCTTGCGTTCACGCAGCGGCGGCTTCGCGGGGGCGGCCGTCTCGGGAGTCATCGTGGTCAGCCTATCGCGGCGAGTAATGCCACCTGTAGGCTTATGCCACTCAGTGGCAGAATCTTGGGGAGGACCTTCCATGCGTGCGCTTCTGGTCGACAGCTCGGCCCCCGGCCGCCTGCGCCTCGGTACGGCCCCCGATCCGGAACCGGCCCCGCACCAGGCGCTGATCCGGGTCACCGCCACCTCGCTCAACTACGGGGAGGTCGCCTTCGCCCTCGACTCGGCGGCCGACGGCACGGTGCTCGGCTGGGACGCCGCCGGGATCGTGGAACGCGCCGCCGCCGACGGTTCCGGGCCGGCGCCCGGCACCCCGGTGACCACCCTGATGCCCGCCGGCGCCTGGGCCGAACTGCGGGCCGTCGACACCGGGCTGATCGGCGTGGCGCCCGCCGGGGCCGACCCGGCGGACCTCGCCACCGTCCCGGTCGCCGGTGCCACCGCCGTGCGTGCCCTGCACCGGGTGGGGCCACTGCTCGGCCGTACCGTCCTGGTCACCGGGGCCACCGGCGGAGTCGGCCGTTACACCGTCCAACTCGCCCGCGCCGCAGGGGCGCACGTGATCGCCTCCACCGGTGCGCCGGACCGGAACGGCGCTTTGCTGCGGCGCCTGGGGGCGCACGAGGTGGTCGGCTCGCCGAAGGAGTCCCCGCGGCCCGCCGACGGCGTGATCGACCTGGTCGGCGGGCCCCAACTGGTGGAGGCCTACGAGGCTCTGGGGCCGGGCGGCACGCTGGTCGCCGCCGGGCACAGTGCGGGCGAGGGGGAGAGCTTCCCCTTCGGCGCGCTCTTCGGGGACCGGGACCGGCACGACCGCAGCCTGGTGACCTTCATGCTGCTCGCCTGCACCGGCCTGGACCGGGACCTCACCTGGCTGGCGCACCGCGTCGCGGCGGGGGAGTTGGACCCGGGCATCACCTGGCGCGGCGGCTGGAGGGACGCCGCGGACGCCGTGGACGCCCTGCTCGCCGGCCGGCTCCACGGCAAGGCGGTGCTGTCCTTCGACGACTGAGGCGTACGGCGTCGCGGCCGGGGCTCCAGGAGTGCGACGGGCCCCGGCCGGGCGGCGCGTTCCGGCTCCCTCGCGCGCCTCCACCCCCGGTTGTTGACGAGCGGAAACCCGCGGCCGGATATTCGAAACGCCGCCGAAACAATGGCGTCCGGGTATTGCCAGTGTTCGCCGGGAACTCCTAAAGTCGCACGCATGGCAGCTGGAGAGTTCCTGGCTGCTCGCCGGCACGTCGATTTCGGACGGCTCGCGAGCGCCCTCTGTACGGCCGCTCCGGCGTGAACCGGCGGCGGACCCCGGACGGGTGGACGGGGCCGCCGCAGGACGCCGGGCCTTCCCGGGGTGGCTCGTCCCCGCACCGTTCGTGCAGGTCGATGAGGTGCCCCGATTCCTTCGCCGCGGATCCCCGGTCGGACCGCGCGCCCGTGCACGCCGTCCGGGAGGCGGGCGCGACCGTCGTGCGGGCCGGTGGACCGCTTCCCCGTGAATGATTCCGGTGCCGCCCCCCGATATTTCCCTGGGGCCGCCGAGTCCGGAATCACCGAAAAGCATGGAGGGAATTCATGAGCGAGATCGGCGATTCGGAAACGAACGGTTCGCCCCGGGTCGGCCGGCGCGGCTTCCTCGCCGGCGCCGCGGCCGCGGCCGCCACCGCCGCCGCCCCGGCGGCGCTCCAGCTCGCGGCGGCGCGTCCCGCCGCCGCGGCGGCCGAGGCCGCTGCCGGGGCCGGTGCCACCCGGCCCAACATCCTGCTGATCGTCACCGACGACCAGCCCAAGCACACCGAGTGGGCCACCCCGCAGATCGTGGACTGGATCCCCGGCCACGGCGTCCGCTTCACCCACGGCCACGTCACCACGCCGCTCTGCGCGCCCTCGCGGTCCTCGGTGTTCTCCGGCCGCTACGCCCACAACCACGGCGTGCGCAACAACGGCGCCTCGCACAGCCTCGACCAGCACACCACCGTCCAGCGCTACCTCCGGCAGGCCGGCTACCGCACCGGACTGTTCGGCAAGTACCTCAACTCCTGGGCGGTGGCGGACAACCCGCCGCACTTCGAGGAGTGGGCGCTGCTCCAGCCGGCCTACAACAACGCCACCTGGAACATCGACGGCGACGTCCAGACCCTCACCGGCTACACCACCAACATCATCAAGAACCGCACCCTGGCCTTCCTCGACAAGGCCGCCACCGACACCCGCCCCTGGTTCGCCTACGTCACCCCGTACGCCTCGCACGAGCCCAACGTGCCGGCCCCCAAGTACGCGGACACCGTCGTCCCGCCGTGGAACGGGCGCCCCTCGGTGCCCGAGGACGACCGCAGCGACAAGCCCGGCTACATCCAGAACGCCACCGCCACCCTCGCCGACGCCCAGGCGGTGCGCACCCGCCAGCTGCGCACCCTGCTCTCCGTCGACGACGCCGTGCAGGCGATCCACGACAAGCTGGTCGCGCTCGGCCAGCTGGACAACACCCTGGTGATCTACCTCGGCGACAACGGCTACACCTGGGCCGACCACGGCTGGCTCAAGAAGTCCGTGCCCTACTCCCCGGCGCACGAGGTGCCGTTCTACCTCTCCTGGCCGGCCGGCGGCCTCGGTGCGGGCACCACCGACCACCGGATCGTCGCCAACATCGACGTCGCCCCGACCATCCTCGACGCCGTCGGCATCACGCCCGACACCCCGCAGGACGGCCACTCGCTGCTCACCGCCGCCGACCGGGACCACCTGCTGGTGGAGTGGTGGAAGCAGGGCACGGCGGCGGGCGGCCCGCCCACCTGGTCCTCGTACGTGGCCGCCGACAAGCAGTACACCGAGTACTACGCGCTGCACACCGACGCGAACGGCACGGTGTCCGGCACGGGTGAGGTGAAGTTCCGCGAGTACTACGATCTTGCGGCCGACCCCTACCAGCTGAGCAACCTGCTGTACCAGGCCACACCGCAGCAGGAACAGGCGCTCGGCGTGCCGGCGTTGGCGGCGCAGCTGGCCGCCGACCGGGCCGCCTGACCCCCCCGGGCCCTTCCCCTTCCCCTTCCCCTTCCCCCTGATGGTCCGGGGGTGGTGGCCGGCCGCCACCCCCGGACCCCCGACCCCCGATCAGAACGAGGAACCACCGTGTCCACCACCAAGCCCTGCTGCGCCCCCGGCCGCGACGGCGACGGGGCCGCCGCGCCCGTCGCCCTCACCCTTGCCGCCCCCGGAGCCGTCTCACGGGTGGCGCGGCAGCTCACCGGCCTGCCCGGCGGGCGGTTCCTGATGGGCACCGACGACCGGGAGGGCTACCCGGAGGACGGCGAAGGGCCGGTCCGCGCCGTCGAGCTGAGCCCGTTCCGGATCGCGCCGACCACGGTGACCAACGCGGCCTTCGCGACCTTCGTCAAGGCCACCGGCCACCGCACCGAGGCCGAGACCTTCGGCTTCTCCTACGTCTTCGAGGGCTTCCTGCCGGAACGGCTGGCCACCACCTCCCCGCAGGTCGCCGCCGTGCCGTGGTGGCGGGCGGTCGCCGGGGCGAGCTGGCGCGCGCCCGAGGGGCCGGGCTCCTCCGTCACCACCCGCCAGAACCACCCCGTGGTGCACGTCTCGTGGCACGACGCGCAGGCGTACTGCGCCTGGTCGGGCACCCGGCTGCCGACCGAGGCCGAGTGGGAGTACGCCGCCCGGGGCGGCCTGGAGCAGGCGCGCTACCCGTGGGGCGACGAACTCACCCCGGGCGGCCGGTACATGTGCAACACCTGGCAGGGCGTCTTCCCCACCCGGAACACGGCGGCCGACGGTCACCGGGGGACCGCCCCGGTGACCGCCTTCCGGCCGAACGGCTTCGGCCTGTACAACACCGTCGGCAACGTCTGGGAGTGGTGCGCGGACCGGTTCAGCGTGGACTTCCACCGCACCGGCCCGAGCCGTGACCCGATCGGCCCGCCGGACGGTGAGGCACGGGTGATGCGCGGCGGCTCCCACATGTGCCACGCCTCCTACTGCTACCGCTACCGGGTGGCGGCGCGCAGCTCCAACACGCCGGACAGCTCGGCCGGGAACATCGGGTTCCGGGTGGCGGCGGACGCCGCCGCTTGACCTTGACACGGTGGCAAGGTCTTGACTGCGGACCAGGAGGTGGCACTGATGACCTTGCCGCAGGAGGAGACGACCACGACGCGGGCGTTCCGGGCGCTGGCGCATCCCGACGCGTCGGTCCGGCTGCAGGCCGCGCTGGCGGTCGGCACCGCGCCGGCCCCGGGGTTCGTCGGAAAGCTCGTCGAGCGCTGCGCGGCCGAGCCCGAGTTCTCCGTACGGGAGATGCTGACCTGGGCGCTCACCCGCCACGAGCCGTCGGCGACGGTTCCGCCGCTGGTCGACGAACTCCGCTCGGACCGCGCCCAGGCACGGAGCCAGGCGTTGCACACGCTGTCCAAGATCGGGGACCGGCGGGCCTGGCCGGGGATCACACCGGCGCTGCTCGCCGACGCCGACGACGAGGTGGCCCGGACCGCCTGGCGGGCTGCGGTCGTCCTCGCGCCCAAGTGTGAGCGGCCCGGCCTGGCCGTAGAGTTGGCGAAACAACTCGGTCGCGGCGAGCGCGAGACACAGCTGAGCCTCAGCCGGGCGCTGATCGCGCTCGGCGAGGTGATGCGGCCGGCCCTGGACGCCGCCGCCGCGGCTCCCGACCCCCGGGTGCGGGCCCACGCGCTCGCCACGGAGCGGCTGTGGCGCGATCCGGACGCCGGCTTCGAGCTCGCGATCGAGGAGGCGAAGCGCGTCGTGGCCCTGGGCGGGGCCGGCGGGGAGGGCGGGTAGACCGGTGCTGATCGGTGAGGTCGCGCGACGGTCCGGGGTCAGCGCCCGGATGCTCCGGCACTACGAGGCGCTCGGCCTGGTGCGGCCGACGGGGCGCACCGACGCCGGCTACCGGGAGTACGCGGACGAGGACGTCCGACGGATCTTCCACATCGAGAGCCTGCGGTCGCTGGGGCTGTCGCTGCGCGACGTCGGGCGGGCGCTCGACGACCCCGGCTTCGCGCCCGCCGCACTCGTCGACGACCTGATCCGCGAGACCCGGGAGCGCATCGCGGCGGAGACCGAGCTGCTGACGCGGCTGCGCCGGATCGGCGCCGCCGAACCGGCGGGCTGGGAGGATGTCCTGCGGACCGTCGCGCTGCTCCAGGCACTGGGGTCGGCGAGCGCCAGGACGCGCCACCGCGCGGCACTGTCCGCCGCCGAGGACGCACCGGCGCCGGTGGAGGCGCTGGTCGAGGCCGTGCTCGGCGAATCGGACCCGAACGTCGCCGGGGCCCTGCGCTGGGCGCTGGCACAGGCGGGCGGGGAGGCGTCGGCGCTGCTGGCCCGGGGTCTCGACTCGCCCTCGGCGGAGGTGCGCGAACGCGCCGTCCGCTCGCTCGCCGAACTGCCGGACGCCGCGGCCACCGCATCGCTGCGGGAGGCCCTCGGCCACCCCGATCCGGTGGTCCGCGGCCAGGCCGCGCTGGTCCTCGGCGCGCGGGGGTCGGCCGACGCGGTCCCGCGGCTCGTCGACCTGGTCGTCGAGGGGACGAAGGACGCCGAAGCCGCCGACGCCCTGGGCGCCCTGGCGGCCGACCGGGCGTCCGCCGAGCGGATCGCCACCGCCCTCACCGACCGTCTCGGCCCACCCGCCCCGGAACCGCCCGCCCGCCGCCGTCTGACCCAGGCCCTCGTGGACATCCCGGGCCCGACCGCCACCCGCGCGCTCATCGCCCTGTCCCGCGACGAGGACCGCGCCGTCGCCCTCACCGCCGCCTACGGCCTCCAGTGGCGCGACTCCCCGCCGGGCGCGGGGCGTTGAGGGCTGTCCCGGCCTGTGGTACGCCTGCCTGAACGGCAGTCACGACCGGGATGGGGTGGTGGGGATGAGGACGGCTCTGGTCACCGGGGCGTCGCGCGGAATCGGCCAGGTGATCGCGACCCGCCTGGCCGCCGGCGGGGCGGCGGTCATCGTGCACTACGGCACCGACGAGGCCGGCGCGGCGGCGACGGTGGAGGCGATCGAGGGCGCAGGCGGAACCGCCTACGCCGTGCGCGCGGAGCTGGGCACGGACGACGACGTCGACACGCTCTTCGCCGGAGTGGGGAGGGCACTGGCCGGCCGCCCGCTCGACGTCCTCGTCAACAACGCGGCCGCCCCACCCGCCGGCCCGCTCGGCGTCACGACCCGGGAGGAGTTCGACCACCTCTTCGCGGTCAACGTCCGGGCCCCCTACTTCACCGTCCAGCGCGCCCTGCCGCTGCTCCGCGACGGCGGCCGCGTCATCACGATCTCCTCCGTGGCGACCCGGATGGCCAACCCCGCCCAGACCTCCTTCGCGATGACCAAGGGCGCGATCGAGACGATGACCCGCACCCTGGCCAACGACCTCGGCACCCGCGCCATCACCGTCAACGCCGTGGCCCCCGGCGCCACCCGCACCCCGGCCAACGCCCCGGTCTTCGAAGCCCCGGGCCTGACCGACTCCATCACCCGGGCGACCGCCCTCGGCCGCCTGGGCACCCCGGAGGACATCGCCGACATCGTCGCCTTCCTGGCCTCCGACGCCGCCCGCTGGATCACCGGCCAGATCATCGACGCCACCGGCGGCCTCTTCCTCGGCCCCCGCGCCTGACACCGCCGACGGCCGCCGTGATCGGCACGGAGCAGCGGAACGGACCCCGTACGCGGTGTGTACGGGGTCCGTGCGGTGTCAGTGGCTGCTCTTCAGGTTGAGGACGACGACTCCGACGATGACCAGGGCTATGCCGAGCCATTGGAGGCGTCCCAGGGACTCGCCGAAGGCGACGACGCCTATGCCGGCCACGGCCGCCGTTCCGGCGCCGGACCAGACGGCGTAGGCCACGGACACCGGGATGTGCTTCAGGGCGCGGCCCAGCAGGGCGAAGGAGAGGACGTAGCCGATGGCCACGCCCACGCTCGGCCAGAACCTGCTGAAGCCCTCGGTCAGTTTGAGGCAGCTGGTGGCGCAGACCTCGCTGAGGATGGCGAGGGTGAGGAGTACGTAAGGCATGGGGGCTCAAACCCCGGGCGCGGCGGTGAGCTTCCCGAGCAGGGCCAGGTCCGCGTGCTCCAGGCTGTCCAGCAGGGTGACCCGGGAGCCGTCCGGGATCGGGACGTCGCTGGAGGGGACGGCGAGGACGGCGCAGCCGGCGGCGGTGGCGGAGGCGACGCCGGTCGGGGTGTCCTCGACGGCCACGCAGGTGGCCGGGTCCAGGCCGAGCAGCGAGGCGGCGGCCAGGTAGGGGTCCGGGGCGGGCTTGGTGCGCGGGGTGTCCTCGGCGGCCAGGGTGACGGCGAACCAGTCGCGGCCGATGGAGCCCAGCACCATGTCGACGACCCGCCGCGGGGAGGCGGAGACCAGCGCGGTGGGCACCCGGGCGTCCCGGAGCGAGGCGAGCAGGGCGAGGGCGCCGGGGCGGGGGACGGTCTCGGCCGCGACCTTGCCGGCGAAGGAGTCGCCGAGGCGGGTGGCGAGTTCGGACTCGCTCAACGAGGTGCCGCTGACCCGGTGGAGGTGGGCGGCGGTGTGCTCGATGGCCTGGCCGAGGACCTCGGGGGCGTCGGCGGCGGTGAGCGAGTGGTGCAGTTCGTCGGCGAGTTCGGCGGCGGCCTGCCACCAGAGCTGCTCGGTGTCGACGAGGGTGCCGTCCATGTCGAAGAGGACGGCGGCGGGTGGGGGAGTGTCAGGCATGGCGGTACCTTCGAGGGTTCACGAGAAGGAGCAACGGTCGGTCGTCGGTCAGACCGTACGACGGTCGACCAGCACCGGCCGCTCCGGCAGGGTCAGCGCGGCGCGCGAGCCGATCGGCAGCGCGGCGGCGGCCTCGGTGGGCAGGTCGGCCTTGACCTCGGTGCCGTCGTTCAGGCGCACGGTGAGGCGGGTGACGGCGCCCAGGAAGGACGCGGAGACCACCAGGGCGGGCCCGTGCTCGTCGGGGGCCGGCAGGACGTTCTCCGGGCGGACCAGCACGTGCAGCTCGCCGTCGGCGGGCAGGGTGCCGTCCACGGCATGGCGGCGGCCGAGGACCTCGACGCCCTCGCCGGAGCGCTCGCAGGGGATGCGGCTCATGGTGCCGACGAACTCCGCGACGAACGCGGTGGCCGGGCGGGCGTACAGCTCGGAGGGGGTGGCGCACTGCTCCAGGCGGCCGGCGCGCAGGACGGCGACCCGGTCGGCCATCGACAGCGCCTCCTCCTGGTCGTGGGTGACGAACAGGGTGGTGATCCCCAGCTCCTGCTGGAGGCGGCGGATCTCCTCGCGCAGCGACAGCCGCACCTTGGCGTCCAGCGCGGACAGCGGCTCGTCGAGCAGCAGCACCCGCGGCTGCAGGGCGAGCGCGCGGGCGAGCGCGATGCGCTGCTGCTGGCCGCCGGACATCTGGTGCGGGTAGCGGCCGGCGTGCTGCGGCAGGCCGACCAGCTCCAGCAGCTCCTGGGCGCGCTTGAGGCGCTCGGCCTTGCCGGTGCCGCGCATCCGCAGGCCGAAGGCGACGTTGTCGGCGGCGGTCAGGTGCGGGAAGAGGCTGTACGACTGGAACACCATGCCCGCGTCGCGCTTGTGGGCGGGGATCGCGGTGATGTCGGTGCCGTCGACCAGGACCTGACCCGAGTCGTGCTGCTCGAAGCCGGCCAGGATGCGCAGCGCGGTGGTCTTGCCGCAGCCGGAGGGGCCGAGCAGGGCGAGCAGCTCGCCGGGGTGGACGGTGAGGTCGAGGCCGTCCAGCGCGGTGGTGGCGCCGAACGCGCGGCGCAGCGAGCGGAACTCGACGGTCGCGCTGCCGGGGGCGAGGGGGACGCCGGTGACGGGGGCGGTGGCCGTGGTCATGATGGGTGACTCCGGGGGTTCAGGAGGTGGCGGGCTTGTGGCGGCGCTCGCGGCCGACGGTGGCCAGCAGGAGCAGCAGCAGCCAGGTGAGCAGCAGGCTCAGGATGGAGACCGCGACCGACATGTGGGCCTGGCTGTTGCCGACCGAGTAGATCCAGACCGGGAAGGGCTGGAAGCCGAGGATCGAGGCGGCGGTGAACTCGCCGAGCACCAGGGCCAGGGTGAGGAAGGAGGCGTTCAGCAGGGCCCCGCGCAGGTTGGGCAGGACGACGGTGAACACCGCGCGCGGCCAGCTCGCGCCGCAGTTGCGGGCGGCCTCGACGAGGGTGCGCACGTCGACCGAGCGCAGGCCGGCGTCCAGGGCGCGGTAGGCGAGCGGCAGGGCCATCAGCACGTAGGCGATGACCAGCACCAGCGGGAAGTCCGGGTCCTGGATGAACACGAAGGTCTGGAAGAACGGCGTGTCCATCAGGTAGTCCGGGCCCCAGCGGAGCACGCCGATCAGGCCGGCGGTCAGCGCGACCGGCGGGACGACCAGCGGCAGGGTGCAGAGCACGTCGATGACCGGGCGCAGCTTGGGCGCGCCGAGCCGGACGGCGATCAGCGCCGGGACGAGCAGCACCAGCAGCACCAGGACGGTGACGACGGCGAGGCCGAGGGTCAGCCAGAGGCTGTCCAGGAAGCCGGGGGCGGAGAGCAGCCCGGTGTAGGCCTCGAAGGAGATGCCCTGCGGGTCGTCGATGGAGAACCAGAAGGAGGCCGCGAGCGGGACGACAAAGTACACGCCGGCGAGCAGCAGCACGGCGCCGCGCCACCAGCGCACGGGGCGGCGCCGGGCGGGAGCGGGGGCGGAGGTGGTCAGCTGAGCCATCGGGCGCTCCGGCGCTGGAGGGGGAGGTACACGGCCATCACCAGGACGGCCACGACGATCATGTTGAGGCTGAGGGCGAGGGCGAGGTTGCCCTGGCCAACCAGCACGTTGCCGGAGAGCGCGTCCGCGATCGAGCGGCTGACCAGCGGGACGGTCGCGCCGACCATGGCGGCGGCGGTGGCGTAGGCGGCGAAGGCGCTGCCGAACAGCAGCACGAAGCCGCCGAGCAGGGAGGGCAGCAGGATCGGCAGGGCCACGTGGCGCCAGTACTGCACGGTGGTGGCGCGGTTGTTCTGTGCCGCCTCGCGCCACTGGGCGCGCAGGCCGTCCAGGGCCGGGGTGATGGTGAGCACCATCAGCGGGATGAGGAAGTACAGGTAGACGACGGTCAGGCCGGTGAACGAGTACAGCGACCAGCCGTGGTCGGTGAGGTGCAGCAGCTTGGTGATCTCACCGGCGTTGCCGAGGGTAGCGACGAACGCGAAGGCCAGCGGCAGGCCGCCGAAGTTGGCGAGCACGCCGGAGGCGGTGAGCACCGCCTGGCGCAGCCAGCCGTGCCGGGAGGTGACGACCGCCTGGGCGAGCGGCAGGCCGATCACGGTGGCGAGCAGCGCGGTCAGCGCGGAGAGCTTGAGGCTGCTCAGCATGGCGGTCAGGTAGCCGCCCTGGACGGAGGCCGTCAGGTTGTCGAAGGTGAACTGCCCGGCACCGTTCTCCGCGTCGCTGGAGGCGGTGAACGCGCCGATCACGATGGCGACGGTGGGCAGTCCGAAGCCGATCAGGAAGAACAGCAGCAGCGGGACGGTGGCGAGCCAGGAGGCGCCGCGCAGGCGGGCCGGCGGGCGTCGCCGGGGGGTGGGGGTGGTGGTCGTGGCGGTGGCGGTGGCGGACGCCCCCGCGCCGCCACCGGGGACGGTGGCGGCGGGGGTGGTCGGCACCGGGGTGGGAGCCGTGGTCATGAGTGCCTTTTCTCAGCCCGATGGGTGGTACGCGGCCGGTGGGGCGTCAGCCCGCGATGGCCTTGGTCCAGTTCTCGGTGACGACCTTCTTGGCCGCGTTGATCTGGTCCACGGTCGGGAAGGTGGTGAACGGCTTCTCGACGGCCGGCAGCTTGGCGGCGGCGGTGGCGTCCAGGGTGCCGTCCTTCTTCAGCGCCTCGAAGGTGGACGGGGTGGCGTAGCCGCCGAGGAAGAGGTTCTGGCCCTCGGCGCTGAACAGGTACTCCTGCCACAGGCGGGCGGCCGCCGGGTGCGGGGCCCACTTGTTGATCGCCTGGTTGTAGAACTGGGCGTAGGAGCCGTCGACCGGGATGGAGACCTGCCAGTCGATGCCCTTGCCCTTGAACTCGTCGGTGTAGCCGGCGTTCAGGTAGGACCAGTCGATCGAGATCGGGGTCTCGCCCTTCTCGATGGTGGCCGGGGTCGACTCGACCGGGTTGAAGTTGCCGGACTGCTTCAGCTTGCCGAAGAAGTCGATGCCGGGCTGGATGTTGTCCAGCGAACCGCCGTTGGCGAGCGCGGCCGCGTAGACGCCGCCGAAGGCCGAGCCGGACTTGGTCGGGTTGCCGTTGAGGGCGACCTGGCCCTTGTACTCGGGCTTGAGCAGGTCGGCGAAGGTCTTCGGGCAGTTGGCGATCTTCTTGGCGTCGCAGCCGATCGAGACGTAGCCGCCGTAGTCGTTGACGGCGGCGCCGTTGGCGTCCTTCATGGTGTCCGGCACCTTGCCGAAGGTGGCCACCTTGTAGGGGGCGAGGATGCCGTCCTTGACCGCCTGCAGGGCGAAGGCGCTGCCCAGGTCGACCACGTCGGGGGCGCGGTCCTGGCCCTTGCGGGAGTTGATCGCGTTGATCTCGTCCTGGCTGGAGCCGTCCGGGTTCTCCTCCTCGACCTCGATGCCGTACTTGGCCTTGAACGAGTCGATGATCTTGCCGTAGTTCGCCCAGTCCCGGGGCAGCGTGATGACGTGCAGCTTGCCCTCCTTCTTGGCGGCGGCGACCAGGCCGTCCATGCCGCCGAAGTCGGCGGCGGAGGTGGCCTCCTTGGCGTCCTTGGTGCCGGCCTTGGCGGCGTCGCCGGCCTTGGCGCTCGACCCGGCGGAGCCGCAGGCGGTGAGGGAGAGCGCGGCGGCGGTCAGTACGGCCGCGAAGGCGGCGGCGCGGGCGCGGTGCACGGTCACGGGGAAGTTCTCCTGTTGAGGGGGCGTACTGCGAGGGGGCGTCCGCGGGGGGTTCCGCGTGCCGGCGTCTCGCGAAGGGCGGCGGGTCGGCCGGGGTGAGCGGCCGATCGACGTCGTCCGAGTTGACTAGCCAACTTCGCTGACGTGGGTAAGTACGCCGGAGCCCGGTGACGGGAAGGTGAACGGATGGCCCAGCCCCGGGGTCGGCTGCGGGAACGGTCGAATCAGGTCGGCGGCGGAGCATTCGGCGAATGCGATGCTTCGGGAGCGCAGCGGGATAAGGTCGGGCTGTCCGGCGCCGGAAGGGCTGCGCAGGACACCGCCCAGGAGGGACATTGACTGACGTGGCACTGGAGTCGGGGCGCCCGGAAGCCGGTTCGGCGGATGCGCCGGCCGGCGCATCCGGGGGCGCTTCCGCAGCCGAGCGCGGGACCGGTTCGCTCTACCGCAAGGTCGCCGCCGACCTGCGCGAGGCGATCACCACCGGCGCGTTCGGCGAGGCCGGACGGCTGCCGGCCGAGGGCGCGCTCGCCGAGCAGTACGGGGTCTCCCGCGGAACCGTCCGCCAGGCACTCGCGGTGCTGCGCTCGGACGGCCTGGTCACCTCGCGCCGGGGCACCCGCCGGGTGGTGCTCGGTACGGCCCGGGTGCAGAGCTTCTCCGAACTGCTCAGCTTCACGCGCTGGGCGTACTCGATGGGCGAGGAGCCCGGCGGCATACTCGACTCGATGGTGCGCCGCCCCGCCGACGCCGCCGAGCGCGAGCAGCTGCGCCTCGAACCGGGCGACGAGGTCTACGTCATGGTCCGGCTGCGCACGCTCTCCGGCACGCCGGTGATGGTCGAGCGGACCGTCTACCCGCCGCGGGTCGGCGAGATCGTCGCCGAGCTGCCGCCGGACGTCGTCTCGCACACCGAAGTCCTGCGCGAGCACGGGATCCTGTTCACCGACGCCGACCACACGATCGACATCGTCGCCGCCAACGGGGACGACGCCCGGCTGCTCGGCTGCCGGCGCGGCGGCCCGCTGCTGCGCGAGCGGCGCCGGACGACGGACCCGACCGGGACGCCGGTGGAGTGGTCCCAGGACCGCTACCTGCCCGGCACGGTGGCGTTCAGCGTGCACAACTCGCTGGCCACCTCGGCGCTTTCGCGGCACGCCCGGGAGATGGACTGAGGCCTGCGGCGGGGCGGCCCGGCTCGCGGGCCGCCCTTTCGGCGGCGGATCGTCAGCGCATCAACGAGGCCAGCAGCAGCCGGAAGTGGGCGAAGTCCGGCGTGACCGCCCCCGCCTCCTTGGCCAGCTCGTCCCAGCGGCGCACCGCCACCGCGTCCTCGGCGCCCGGGTGGGCGGCGAAGTCGGCGGCCTCCTGCTCGGACATCGGGCCGCCCTGCACCTGGAGGGTGTACTCGGAGGCCTCGGACAGCTTCGCCCGGTAGTCCGGCTCGACGGCGCACAGGTAGCGCTTGGCCGCCACGTGCAGCCGGACCGGCTCGGTGACCTCCGGGCCGAACCAGCGGGCCAGCCAGTCGGCTCCGGTGTCGCTGTGCCGGTTGTCCTGACCCTGCATCAGGTCCCGTCCGTGCAGGACCCCGTGGAAGTGGCCGATGTCGTGCAGCAGGGCCGCGGCGACCAGCTGCGGGGCCGCCCCGGCGGCCTCGGCCAGCGCGCCGGCCTGCAGCATGTGCTCGGCCATGGTGACCGCCTCGCCCAGGTACTCCCCGGCGCCCTCGCCCGCGAACAGCGCGGCCAGCTCGTCCAGCGCGGCCGAACGGCGGTGCAGCACGGCCAGGGTGGAGGCCAGCGAGTCCAGGTCCGCGTAGCAGCCCTGGAGGTGGCGGCGGCCGTCCTGCGCGAAGGCGGTGCGGGCGTGCATCAGCCGGGTGTTGTCGAAGACCAGGCAGTCGCCCGGGTCGAGCCGGAACTCCAGCTGCAGCTCCGGGCGCAGGGTGATCGCGGCGAAGGCGCGGTACGCGGCGTAGAACGCGTCCAGCTCCGCCGCCGAGCCGCGCAGGGTGGCGATCGAGCGGTTGTTGAATCGCACCTCGCGGATCCGGCCCAGCGGGTCCACGTCGATCAGCGGCCGGTCGGCGCGCAGTTCGGCGGCGCGGTCGCGGAAGACGAACGGCACGAGGGTGCGGGTCAGCACCGCGAAGTGCTCCGGCGCCTCCGCGCGCAGCAGCGCGGCGGCCCGGAAGCCGTCCACCAGGCCGGAGTCGCCGCCGGTCGCCGAGTTCTCCAGGCAGTGCAGCAGTTGCAGGGTCGGCACCGGGTCGCGGTACGGGTTGTCGGTGTGCGGGGTGATCGCGGCGCTGGTGAACGCCAGGTTGTTCGGGTCCGGCTCGACCCGGACGTCGAACAGTTCGCCGTAGTTGGTGACCCGCACGTGGCCGAAGCTCTCCGCGACCGCCAGCACCTGCCGCTCGCGCACCGGCACCCCGCGCAGCACGGCGAAGCCGGAGCGGCGGACGGCGGCCAGCACGGCCGCCTGCTCGGCCGGGTCGGCCAGGTAGGCCGACCACTGGGCCTCGGGGATGCCGGCGGCGAAGTCCGCGGCCTCCCAGAGCCGCTTGTCGGCCTCCGTCCGCCCGTCGCCGTCGGCCTCCCGGGCCAGCCAGGCGAGGGGGTGGCGCGAGCGGTGCCCGTCGGACCAGAGCACCTCCAGGTGCCCGTCCAGCTCGGCCCGGGCGGCGATCGTGAGGCCGTCCGGCAGGTCGGTGATCTGGAACAGCTTCTGCCCGCTGCGCGGGTCGCGGCACTCGGCGCAGGGGCAGTTGTCGCGCAGCCAGTACGGCGACGGCTCGGTGGTGGTCATGGTCTTCTCCTCGGCGGCCCGGGGGCGTGGGGGTCGAAGTTGATCGAAGGTGATCGAAGTTGTATAGCCAACTTCTCCGTCGCGCTGGAGCCTGCCGGGGGACGGTGAGCCGTGGGTGCCGGGGGAGTGAACGATTCGGGAACAGTGCCGGGCCGAACGCCCGGCACCCCTTGTCGAGCGGGACCTGACCTGCTCGGATGTGCCGATGCTCGAACATGATCAACCGCCGGCCGACGCGCCCCCGGTCGCCGAGGCGCCCGTCGAACCGTCCGCCGAGGCGCACCCGGTGCGCCCCTCCCGCCGCCGGCTCCGGATCGGCCTCGCCGCCGCCGCGGTCCTCGGCTGCACCGCCTTCGGGGTGGCCTTCGCCGACAACTTCGCCGCCCTCGGCGCCTACGACTACCGGCCGCCGGAGCAGTTCCAGGGTCTGCCGAAGGCCTCCGACGGCACCCGCGACAAGCAGTCCTGGCGGATCGGCGGCGGCTCCGGCGTCTCGACCACCAGCTACCGCAGCCCGGACGGCGAGCGGCTGGTCTTCGTGACCGTCGCGGAGACGCACATCTTCCTGCCCGCCTCGCAGCTCGACGACGCGATCGCCGCGCAGCGCGCGAGCGGCTACACCTACACCGACCTGCACGACGTCGACCCGGGCGAGCGCGGCGGCGTGATGAAGTGCGGCCTGGCCGGGTTCGAGGACGGCGAACTGTCGGTCTGCACCTGGGCGGACGGCAGCATGTGGGCCGGCTTCTCGGAGGTCCTCGACGGCGCGACCGTCGATCCCGACGTGCTGGCCGGGCGCGCCCGGGAGTTCCGCCGCCTCGCCGAGGTGCCGGCGTAGGGCGGGCCCGCGCCGGGCCGGACGGCGGACCGCCCCGCCCGCTGCGGCGGACGGGGCGGGTCGGGCGGCCGTTGAGCGGCCTCAGACGGTCGCGTGCCAGGCCTGCTCGGCCGCGGTGAGGGCGGGGGCGGCGTCGGCGCCGGTCGCGGTGGCGAGGGCGGTGAGGGTGGCGCGAACGGTGCCGAGGGCGGCGGCGGTGCCGTAGTGGTTGACCCGCAGCATCTCGGCGGCCAGCACGCCGCCGCCGGCCTGGACCGGCAGCGAGGCGTCGAGCCGGCGCAGCTCGGCGGCGAGGGCGGTGGCGTCCAGGCCGGCCGGGGTGCGCAGGGTGGTGGCGACCGGCGCGGCGTGCGCGTCCTCCGGGACGAACGGGCTGAGCGTGCCGAGTGCCCGGACGCCCGCGCGGGTGGCGGCCGCGGCCGCCCGGTGGCGGGCGATGACGGCGGGCAGGCCGTCCGCCGCGATCCGGTCCAGGCAGGCGCCGAGCGCGAGCATCTCCAGCTGCGCGGGCGCGTGCGGCAGGACGGTGCGACCGGCGTCCGTCCAGCGCTCCTTCCAGTCCAGCAGCGAGAGGTAGGAACGGCGCGGGGCGGCCGGGTTGGCGGCGATCCGCTGCCAGGCCCGCTCGGAGACCGAGACGGCCGAGACGCCGGCCGGTCCGCCCATCGCCTTCTGCCCGCCGATCACGCACAGGTCGACGCCCCAGGCGTCGGTCAGCAGCGGCTCGGCGGCCACCGAGGCGACCGCGTCCACCATCAGCAGCGCGCCGTGCTCGCGCACCACGGCGCCGATCTCGGCGACCGGGTTGGTGTTGCCGGTGGCGGCCTCGGCGTGCACCAGCGAGACGAAGTCGATGGCCGGCTCGGCCGCCAGGGCCGCGGCGACGCGCTCGGCGGTCACCGCGCTGTCGAACGGCACGGCGAGGTCGACGACCTTCGCGCCGCAGTCGCGCAGCCAGTTGCCGAAGGTCTGGCCGTACGGGCCGGTGACGATGTTGAGCGCGGTCGAGCCCGGGTGCGCGGCGCCGCGGATGGCGGCCTCCAGCGGCAGCAGCGCCTCGCCCTGGGTGACGATCACGTCGGCGGTGGTGTGCAGCAGCGCGGCGACCTGGTCCTCGATCGCCGCGAAGTCGGCGGCGGTGAGCGGGGGCAGGTCGAGGAAGGGGCTCACGGTCACTGGGCCTTTCGAGGGGGTGCGAGGGAGGGAGCGGCGGGTGGCCGGGAACGAGTCTGCCCCATCTTCGCTGCTTACAGGGAACGACGCCGTCGGTAGAGTGCGGCCATGAGCGATGGCGCGGTGCTGCACGTCCGGGGTCGGGTGCTGGTCGGTCCGGAGGACGTCCGGGACGAACTCTGGGTGGTGGACGGCCGGGTGACCTTCTCCCGTCCGGCCGCCGTGGGCGCCGCCGGCCCGGACGTCCGGACGGTCCGGGGCTGGGTGCTGCCCGGCCTGGTGGACGCGCACTGCCACGTCGGCCTGGACGCGCACGGCGCCGTCGACGCCGCGACCAGCGAGAAGCAGGCGCTCACCGACCGCGACGCCGGCACCCTGCTGATCCGCGACGCCGGGTCCGCCGCCGACACCCGCTGGATCGACGACCGCGAGGACCTGCCCCGGATCGTCCGGGCCGGCCGGCACATCGCCCGCACCCGCCGCTACATCCGCAACTACGCGCACGAGATCGAGCCCGGCGACCTCGCCGCCTACGTGCGCGCCGAGGCCCGGCGGGGCGACGGCTGGGTCAAGCTGGTCGGCGACTGGATCGACCGCGACCGCGGCGACCTCGCCGCCTGCTGGCCGGGCGACGCGCTCGCCGAGGCGATCGCGGCGGCGCACGAGGAGGGCGCGCGGGTCACCGCGCACTGCTTCGCCGCCGAGTCGCTGCCGGACCTGCTGGCCGCCGGCATCGACTGCGTCGAGCACGCCACCGGCCTGACCGAGGAGTTGATCCCGGCCTTCGCCGAGCGCGGGGTCGCGATCGTGCCGACCCTGGTCAACATCGCCACCTTCCCGCAGCTGGCGGCCGGCGGCGAGGGCAAGTTCCCGGCCTGGGCCGCCCACCTGCGCCGGCTGCACGAGCGCCGCTACGACACGGTCGGCGCCGCGCACGACGCGGGCATCCCCGTCTACGTCGGGACGGACGCGGGCGGCTCGCTGGCCCACGGACTGGTCGCGGAGGAGGTCGCCGAGCTGGTGAAGGCCGGGCTCACCCCCGCCGAGGCGCTGTCGGCGGCCACCTGGGGCGCGCGCGCCTGGCTGGGGCGCCCCGGCCTGGAGGAGAGCGCGCCGGCCGACTTCGTGGTGTACGCGCACGACCCGCGCGCCGACGTCCGGGTGCTGGCCGATCCGCGGCTGGTGGTGCTGCGCGGGCGCCCGGTGGCGTGAGCCGCGGTTCGAGGCGCCGCGGTGTGATCATCTCGGTGAACGGGCGGTCGGTGTAGGCCGATAGGGTTACGCCCATGGCACCGCGTCCACTGAACGAGATCGTCGAGCCCGGGTGGGCCACCGCGCTGGAGCCGGTGGCCGGGCGGGTCGCCGCGATGGGCGACTTCCTCCGCGCAGAACTGGCCGCCGGCCGCACCTATCTGCCCTCCGGCCCGAACGTGCTGCGCGCCTTCCAGCAGCCGTTCGCCGAGGTGCGGGTGCTGATCGTCGGCCAGGATCCCTACCCGACCCCCGGCCACGCCGTCGGCCTGAGCTTCTCGGTGGGGGCCGAGGTCCGGCCGATCCCGGCCAGTCTGATCAACATCTTCCAGGAGTACGGCAGCGACCTCGGCCTGCCGCAGCCGTCCAACGGTGACCTCACGCCGTGGACGCAGCAGGGCGTGCTGCTGCTGAACCGCGCCCTGACCACCGCCCCGCGCAAGCCGGCCGCGCACCGCGGCAAGGGCTGGGAGGAGGTCACCGAGCAGGCGATCCGTGCCCTGGCGGCGCGCGGCGGTCCGCTGGTGGCGATCCTCTGGGGCCGTGACGCGCGCAATCTGCGGCCGCTGCTGGGCGAGATCCCGGCGATCGAGTCGGCGCACCCGAGCCCGTACTCGGCGAGCGGGGGCTTCTTCGGCTCGCGCCCGTTCAGCCGGGCCAACGAGCTGCTGGTGCGGCAGGGGGCGCAGCCGGTGGACTGGCGCCTGCCGTAGGCGGCCGGGCGCTCCGCCGTAGCAGACGCGGGTCAGCGCGGAGCGTCAACTTCACCCCAACGGGTGAAATGACGCTCTGTGTGGCTCATGTGACGGATCGTTTGAGAAGACTGGCGGCTCATCCATTCAGCCGTGGGGGGTACCACCATGTCTTCTCGACGAATCGTTTCCGCAGCCGCCGCCGTGCTGGCCTGCACCGCTCTCACCGTTCTCACCGTGCCGCCGGCCGGGGCCGTCGAGCCCTCGCCGTCCGCGTCGGCCTCCGCGTCGACCTCCGTTCCGGCCTCCGCGCCGGGCAGGGCGCGCGCCGTGACCGCCGAACTCGACCTGGACGTCCGGCTGTTGAGCAACGCCGTGAACGTCCCGGTGGGCGTCTCGCTCAACAAGGTCGAGTCCCCGGCGCAGCGCGAGGGCACCGTCCTCACCGCCATGGTCGACGGCGTCGACCAGACCGGCCCGGTCACCCTGGTGAAGGCCGAGGTCGGCAAGTCGGTGACCAAGGTCGACGCCAAGGGCGCCACCGCCTCCGTCACGCTCGCCGACGCCGACGTGCACGCCCCCGGCCTGCCCGGGACCACCCTGCTCGGCCTGAAGGCGCTCAGCGCCACCGCCACCTGTCCCGTCGACGGGCAGCCCACCGCCGACGTGGTCGCACCCGTCGGGCTCACCGTCCTCGGCAAGCCGGTCACGGTCAGTCTGTACGGGCCGACCAAGGTGGACGTGCCGCTGGTCGGAAGCGTGTCGGTGGAGTTCTCCAAGAGGACCACCACCTCGACGACGGCCGCCGCCTCCGCCCTGGAGGTCCAGGTGGCGGTGGACCCGCTCAACCTCAACGTCGCCAAGGTCACCGGCACCGTCAAGGTCGCCTCGGTGAGCTGCGAGAAGCCCGTCCCGGCCGCCCCGACGGCCACCGCCACCGCGTCGGCCACCCCCGCGACCGCCGTCACGCAGACCCCGGCCGCGCAGCCGGTCGCGGACACCACCCCGTCCGCCACCGCCACCGCCGCCCCTGCCCCTGTCTCCGCCTCGTCCTCCGCCACCGCCCGCCGGACCGCGGCCCCCGCCGCCTCCGGCTCCGCCAACCCCGCCGCGCCCGACAGCCTCGCCTCCACCGGCGGCAACGACGCCACCGGCCGGCTGGCCGCCGGGGCCGCCGCCCTGGTGGCCGGAGGCGGCTGCGCCCTCTGGGCCACCCGCCGCCGCCGGGCCGCCGCCCCGGCCCACGCCCGCCGGCACTGACCCCGGGGGCCCGCCCCGGAGCCCGTCCCCGGACCCCATGGATGCGGGAGTGCCACCCGCGGCACTCCCGCACCGTGACCGTGCCAATGCGGACGGTTGGTTCACATGCGCGTTACACAAGAGGAACAACCGGGAAACGGCGGCTTGCAACGCTACGCGGGCACCCACCACTCAGTTTGCGAGGTACACCGCCGTGGCAATCAAGGCCGAGTACATCTGGATCGACGGCACCAAGCCGACCGCCAAGCTCCGCTCCAAGACTCGTGTCCTGCCGAACGCGGACAAGATCCCCACCTGGGGCTTCGACGGTTCCTCCACCAGCCAGGCCGAGGGTCACGCCTCGGACCGGGTGCTGACGCCGGTGCGCGTCACCCCGGACCCGATCCGCGGTGGCGACCACATCCTCGTCCTCTGCGAGGTCCACGAGACCGACGGCACCCCGCACGAGTCCAACACCCGCGCCCTGCTGCGCACCGTCGCCGAGCAGTACGAGGCGCAGGAGTCGATCTTCGGCATCGAGCAGGAGTACACCTTCTTCAAGGGCTCCCGCCCGCTCGGCTTCCCCGAGGGCGGCTACCCGGCCCCGCAGGGCGGCTACTACTGCGGCGTCGGCGCCGAGGAGGTCTTCGGCCGCGAGATCGTCGAGCTGCACCTCGACCGCTGCATGGACGCCGGCCTGGCCATCTGCGGCATCAACGCCGAGGTCATGCCCGGCCAGTGGGAGTTCCAGATCGGCCCGGTCGACGCCCTGACCGTCTCCGACGACATGTGGATCGCCCGCTACCTGCTCTACCGCACCGCCGAGGAGTTCGGCATCGACGCCACCCTCGACCCGAAGCCGGTCCGCGGCGACTGGAACGGCGCCGGCGCGCACACCAACTTCTCCACCAAGGCGATGCGCGAGAACTACGACGCGATCATCACCGCCTGCGAGTCGCTCGGCACCTCCCAGGAGAAGGTCCTGGAGCACGTCACCCAGTACGGCGCCGACATCGAGTCCCGCCTGACCGGCAAGCACGAGACCGCCCCGTGGAACGTCTACTCCTACGGCGTCTCCAACCGCGGCGCGTCGGTCCGCATCCCGTGGCAGGTCGAGGTGGAGCAGAAGGGCTACATCGAGGACCGCCGCCCGAACGCCAACGTCGACCCCTACGTCGTCACCCGCCTGCTGATCAACACCTGCTGCGCCGCCCTGGAGAAGGCCGGCCTGGTCTGATCCCGGTCCGCCGGCAGCACCACCCCGCACGTCCGCAGGGCCTCCCCACCTCACCGGGGAGGCCCTGCGGCCGTCACGGCCCGTCCTGGTCGGTGGGTGCGCGGTGCTCGGACACCCGTTCCCCCCGGCCGGTCGGTGTGACGATCCGTTGCCCGCGTTCGCTGACAGGGGTGGGGTCTGTCGGCTCTCTTGATCGAGGGGTGGGGCCGGGCGGAGAATGGCGGGTGTGAACGTTTCTGCTGCTGGGGTGTCCGGGGGGCTCGTGCGTCGGTTGCACGTGGACCTGGGGAGAGTGTGGGCGGCTGCCTGTCGCCGGTGAGCGTCCCGGTGTTGGTCCTTTCAGACGGCTCTTCCGGCAGCGGAGTGTGTGTTCATGACCCTGACGTTCCACTGGTTCCTGCCCACCAACGGTGACAGCCGGCACGTCGTCGGCGGCGGGCACGGGTCGACGCCCGGTGGCGCCGGCGGTGACCGGCCGCCGTCCCTCGGGTATCTGGGGCAGATCGCCCGCAGCGCCGAGCAGTTGGGGTTCGAGGGGGCGCTGACGCCGACCGGGGCGTGGTGCGAGGACGCCTGGCTGACGACGGCGATGCTCACCCAGGTGACCGAGCGGCTCAAGTACCTGGTGGCGTTCCGGCCCGGGCAGATCGCGCCGACGCTGGCGGCGCAGATGGCGGCGACGTACCAACGGCACTCCGGCGGGCGGCTGTTGCTGAACGTGGTGACCGGCGGGGAGTCGGCGGAGCAGCGCGCGTACGGGGACTTCCTGGACAAGGACGCGCGCTACGCCCGCACCGGGGAGTTCCTGTCGGTCGTGCGGCGGCTCTGGACGGGGGAGAGCGTCGACCACGACGGTGTCCATCTGCGGGTCGAGCGGGCCGAGTTGAACCGGCTGCCGGATCCGGTGCCGCCGGTGTACTTCGGCGGGTCGTCGCCGGCGGCGGGCGAGGTCGCCGCCCGGTACGCGGACGTGTACCTCACCTGGGGCGAGCCGCCCGCGCAGGTGCGGGAGAAGATCGCCTGGATCCGTGAACTCGCCGAGCGGCAGGGGCGGACGGTGCGGTTCGGGATCCGGCTGCACGTGATCACCCGGGACACCTCGGCGCAGGCGTGGGCGGAGACCGAGCGGCTGCTGGCGGCGATGGACCCGCAGCGCGTCCGGGAGACCCAGCGGGCGCTGGCCCGCAGCGAGTCGGTGGGGCAGCGCCGGATGATCGCGCTGCACGGGGGCTCGGCGGAGCGGCTGGAGATCTACCCCGGGCTGTGGGCGGGCATCGGGCTGCTGCGCGGCGGGGCCGGGACGGCGCTGGTGGGCAGCCACCGGGAGGTGGCCGACCTCGTCACCGAGTACCACGAGCTGGGCATCGACGAGTTCGTGCTCAGCGGGATGCCGCACCTGGAGGAGGCGTACTGGTTCGGCGAGGGCGTGCTGCCGGTGCTGGCCGCCCGGGGCCTGTGGAGCCGGCCGGGGCAGTAGGGCCCGGGCCGGCCGGCGCCTACTGCTCGCCCAGCACCATCCACTTCTCGGGCTTGGCCATGGCCTCGAAGCCGACCTTCGCGTAGACCCCGTGGGCGTCCGCGGTGGCGAGCAGGACGCGGCGCAGGCCGTGCTCGGCGAGCCCGTCGCGGACGGCGGCGGCCAGGGCGGTGCCGAGGCCGCGGCCGCGGGCGGCCGGGGCGACGTAGACGTCGCACAGCCAGGCGAAGGTGGCGCGGTCGGTGACCACCCGCGCGTAGCCGACCTGGGCGCCCGAGGCCTGCTCGTAGAGGCCGAAGTTGAGCGAGTCGGCGATCGCCCGGTCCTGCTTCTCGCGGCTGCGGCCGATCGCCCAGTAGGCGTCCTCGGACAGCCACCGGTGGATCAGACCGGCGTCGAGGCGCGCGGGGTCGGTGGAGATCTCGTAGCCGTCCGGCAGTCCGGTGTCACTGGTCATGGCCGGATCCAAGCAGGGATCCGGCCGCGCGACCAGCGGATTTCTCAGTGGACGGGCACGGCGTTCTCCGGCAGGTCGTGCCAGTTGGTGACGATCGGCCTGTCGACGTTGGTCGGGCCGATCGGCAGGCTGACCGGGTCGGGGTCCGGGCTGCCGATGCCCACGATGATGTCGGTGAACTGGACCGCCTGGTTGTCCTTGGTGGTCTTCGTCATGACGCCCGCGTAGGCGGTGTCCGAGCCGCTGAGCCTGATCGGCCGGCTGACGCCCTGCTCGGCCTTGGACGCCTCGATGCCGCCCGAGCCGAAGGCGATGACGGGGGGCCGGGGCGGGAGCGTGCAGGTCACCCCGGGCCTGGCCTTGGCGGCGATCAGGACGTAGCCGCCGGCCTGGGACTCGGCCTTGGCGGTGAGCACCAGGTCCTTGGCGCCGCAGGTGCCGGCGGCCTGGCCGGGGGCGGACGCGGAGGCGGAGGGCTTGGCGGCTCCGGAGGGCTTCGCGGTCCCGGACGGCTTCGCGGCGGTGGTCGCGGGCGCGGAGGGAGTGGAGGGCGCGGTGGTCGCGGCCGGGCTCGACGCGGGCCCGGCGGCGTCGCTGTTCTCCGGCCCGCACGCGGTGGCGGTGACGGCGAGCGCCGCGACGGCGAGGGCGGTGAGAGCGAGTCGGTGCGAGCGCATGCGGGATCCCCCGGAGTCCTGACCGCCGGTGTCGTTCACCGGCGCGGCACGACCGTACGACGGGATCGTTCACGGCCGGGTGCGGGAAACATCCCGATCCTGTCCCAGCCCGATGCGCCGACAAGGGATGGTCAACACCCCTGTCACGAGGGACGATCGACCCCATGACCGAACTCCCGTTGCTCCTCCTCGACGTCGACGGCCCGCTGAACCCGTACGCCGCCGTGCCGCAGGAACAGCCCGCCGGCTACCGCACCCACCACCTCCGCCCCGACTTCCGGCTGAACCGGTTCCCCGGTCGGCCGGCCGAGGAGGTCGAGCCGCTGCGGCTCTGGCTCAACCCCGGCCACGGGCCGGAACTGCTGGGCCTGCCCTTCGAGTTGGTCTGGGCGACCGCCTGGCAGCACGAGGCCAACTCCTTGATCGCCCCACTGGTCGGCCTGCCCGAACTCCCCTACGTCCCCTGGCCGCGGATCGACCAGGAGGAGCCCGACGGCCTGCACTGGAAGACCCGGGTGCTGGTCGAGTGGGCGGCCGGGCGGCCGTTCGTCTGGGTGGACGACGAGCTGGGGCCGCAGGACACCGAGTGGATAGCGGCTCACCACCCGGGACCGGCGGCCACCTTCCGGATCGACCCCAGGATCGGGCTGCGGGCCGAGGACTTCGCCACCCTGCGGGGCTGGGCGCGGGCGGAGGTGGGGGCCGGGGCGTGAGGGTCGGTACGGTGGAGCGGCTGCGGCGGCACCCGGTGAAGTCGATGCTCGGCGAGGAGCTCCGCGAGGCGTCCGTGACGGAGCGCGGCATTCGCGGCGACCGCGCGTACGCGCTGCTGGACGTCGACACCGGGCGGGTGGTGAGCGCCAAGCACCCGCGGCTGTGGGCGGGCGTGCTCGGGTTCACCGTCCGGACCGGGACCGGCGGTGAGGTGGTGGTCACCGGCCCGGACGGCGCCGTCGTCGACGAGCGCGGGCTGTCGGAGCGGCTGGGGCGCAAGGTCCGGCTGGTGGACGAGCCGCCGCCGGGTGCGAGCGTCGAGCGGTCCGTCCCGGAGGAGGTCCTGGAACACGGTCCGCGCGCCGAGGTCGGGTTCACCGTCAGTGAGCTGGGGCGCGGCGCGCCGCCCGGCACCTTCTTCGACTTCGCGCCGCTCCACCTGCTCACCACGGCCGCCCTCGCCGCGGCGGGCGGTGCCGGGGCGGGCGGCGCCGCGGCCGAGCGGTACCGCCCGAACGTGGTGGTCCGGACCCCCGACGCGGTCGCCGGCTTCGTCGAGAACGGCTGGGTGGAGGGCGAGCTGGCGATCGGGGAGCGGCTGCGGCTGCGGGTCGTCACGGCGACGCCGCGCTGCGCCGTCCCCACCCTCGCGCACGGCCCGGGGGTGCCGCGCTCGGCGGCGGCGCTGCGCACGCTCGCGGAGCGCAACCGGCTCGTCCCGCTGCCGGGCATGCCCGCGCTGCCCTGCGTCGGCGTGTACGCCCGGGTGCTGGCCCCGGGGCGGGTGGCGGTCGGCGACCCGGTGGTGCTGGTGCGCTGAGCGCGGGGGCCACCGGCGGCCGGGCGTCAGCCGTCGAGAGCCTGCGCCAGGGCGGTCAGGAAGCGGTCGGTGGTGGGCTCGTCCCGGACGGCGATGCGCAGCCAGTCCGGGCCGAGGCCGGGGAAGGTGTCGCCCCGGCGGACGGCGAAGCCCAGGGCGCGCAGCCGGGCGCGGACGGCGTCGGCGCCGGGCAGTTCGACCAGCAGGAAGGACGCCGCCGGCTCGCCGTGCACCCGGACGGCCGGGAAGGCCGCCAGGCCCTTCAGCAGGTACGCGCGCCAGAGGGCGAGTTCCCGGGCGGCGGCCTCCGCCTCGGCGAGTGCGGCCGGGGCAGAGCAGGCCTCGGCGGCCACCAGCGCCGGGGTGGAGACCGGCCAGAGCGGCTGGGCCGCGGCCAGCTCGGCGATCAGCGGCGCCGGGCCGAGCACGTAGCCGATCCGCAGACCGGCCAGCCCCCAGGTCTTGGTGAGGCTGCGCAGGACGACCACCCGGCCCGGCAGGTCCCTCGCGCCGGCGAGGGATTCGCGCTCCCCGGGCACGGTGTCCATGAACGCCTCGTCGATCACCAGGGTGCGCCCCGGCCGGGCCAGGGCGGCGACGGCGGTGGCCGGGTGGAGCACCGAAGTGGGGTTGGTGGGGTTGCCGAGCACGACCAGGTCGGCCTCCTCCGGCACCGCTCCCGCGGTCAGCCGGAAGCCCTCCGCGGCGGAGAGCAGCACCCGCCGCACCTGGTGTCCGGCGCCCCGCAGCGCGGCCTCCGGCTCGGTGAACTGCGGGTGCACCACCGCGATATGACGAGGCGTCAGCACGCGTGCCAGTAGGACGAAGGCCTCGGCGGCGCCCGAGGTGAGCAGCACCTCCGCCGCCGGCCGGCCGTGCCGCTCGGCGACCGCGGCCCGGGCGGCGGCGCCGTCGGGGTACGCGGCGAGGTCGGCGAGGGTGGCGGCGATGCGGGCGCGCAGCCAGGCCGGGGGCGTGCCGGTGCGGACGTTGACGGCGAGGTCGACCAGTCCGGCGCCGTCGGCGCGCACCTCGGCGTCACCGTGGTGGCGCAGGTCGGGCTCGCTCGGGGCGTCTTCGGTGCGCGCCCCTTCGGTGGGGGAGTGAGGGTTCACGGCTGCTCTCCTGGATTCTGCCGGGGCTGCGGACGGCGGTGGGCCGCCGGGGGCCGCGGGGCGCGGGCGACGGCCACCGTCGCGGCGGCCGACCTCCGTTTGGGGACGACGAGCTCGGCCCGCCCGCCGCCGGCCCCCGTCAGCGCCGCCGCCTCGGCCACGCTGGCCGTCCCGACCGCGTCGCCGACGGCGCCGGACGGGTTGGGCACGGGGACGGCGGCCAGCGCCGCGGCCGGGTACTCGGCCACCGGCACGCCGAGCGCCGCCGCGGCCGAGCGGACGGCGGGGTGGCCGCCCTTGCCGTCGAGGGTGGCGAGCGTGCCGACGGCGCCGGCCGGCAGCCCGGCCGCGGCGAGCGTGTGCCGGATCAGGTCCAGCAGCTCCGCCGCGGTCGCCGAGCCGCGCACACCCACCCCGACGACGAGCCGCCCGCGGCCGGGCGCCGCCACGTCCGAGCCGTCACCCGGACCGCCCAACGCGCCGGAACCGATGCCGTCCGAACCGTTCCCGTCCGGCCCTCTCACGCCACGCTCACGCCCTGCTCACGTCCCGTTCCACCACGTCACCCGCCCGACACCTGCCCGAGGGCCGCCCGCCGACCGGCCCCGGTGCCCGCCCGCCCGGGGCGGCCGAAACCCGTCGCCCCCGGCCGCCCGGAATGCCCAGGTCAGGCCAGTACCGGCAGTCGCGGACAGGCGGAATCCCACCACGCCCGTGACGGACGGGTCAATCGCGACGCCTGTGACCCGCGTCCGGCGGCGGTCCTCGGCCACCCACCGCTGTTCGCCGTTTCTTCATGTGGCCGCCGAGGCCCGCGCCACCGCGCCGCTCCTACTGTTTGCGGCGCTCCGAAACCGCCGGTTCCCCGATCGGCGGCCTCTCCCACCCCGGCAGTTCCCGCGCGGCCGGGCCACCTCCCCACCCGGCCGCCCCCGACGTACGGAGGACAGCATGCCCGAGAACCAGGAGACTGTTGACATGAGCGCCACGACCCCCGCCGCCGAGGGCGCCGCCCCGCGCCGCCCCCGCCGCCGCACCCTCACAGCCTCCGCCGCCGGCCTGGCCCTGGTCGCCGGCTCGCTCGGCCTGTGGGCCGCCACCGGCACCACCGCGCAGGCCGCCGCGCTGCCGACCCCGGACCACGTGGTCGTCGTCGTCATGGAGAACCACGCCTACACCCAGGTGATCGGCAGCTCCGGCGCGCCGTACATCAACAACACCCTGGCGGCCGGCGGCGCCACCCTCACCCAGTCGTTCGGGCTCACCCACCCCAGCGAGCCCAACTACTACCAGCTGTTCTCCGGCTCCAACCAGGGCCGCACCGACGACAGCTGCGTGCCGGTCGGTTCGATCAACCAGCCCAACCTCGCCTCCGAGCTGATCGCCGCCGGCAAGAGCTGGGGCAGCTACAACGAGGGCCTGCCGAGCCAGGGTTCGACCACCTGTTCCAGCGGCAAGTACGCGCAGAAGCACAACCCGTGGTTCGGCTTCGGCAACGTGCCGACCAACACCGCGTACACCATGACGCAGTTCCCGACGAACTTCGCGAGCCTGCCGAAGGTCTCCTTCGTCGTCCCGGACCTGTGCAACGACATGCACGACTGCTCGGTCGCCACCGGCGACACCTGGATCCAGAACAAGCTCGGCGCCTACGCCGCCTGGGCCAAGAACAACAACAGCATCCTCGTCATGACCTTCGACGAGGACAACAAGCTGTCCGGCAACCGCATCCCCACCGTCTTCTACGGCGCCCACGTCACCCCGGGCTCCACCACCGCCACCACCTACAACCACTACAACGTGCTGCGCACGCTGGAGGACCTCGCGGGCCTGACCACCCACGCGGGCAACGCCGCCTCCGCCGCCACCATCACCGGCATCTGGAACTGACGCCCGTGTACGTCGCGGACTCCCGCAGCTCCAAGGCCCCCGCCGCCCCGGCCGACACCCGGCCGGGGCGGCGGGAGGCCGCCGAGGGCGCCACCCGTGCGGCCCCCGGCGCCACCGCCGGCCGGGCCGCCCGGGCGGCGGTCCCCGGCACCGTCCTGGTCCTGGGCGTGGTCAGCCTGGTCACCGACATCTCCTCCGAGATGGTCAGCGCCGTCCTGCCGCTCTACCTGCTCACCGGCCTCGGCCTGTCCCCGCTCGGCTTCGGCCTGCTCGACGGCATCCAGAACGGCTTCAGCGCCGTCGTCCGGCTGGCCGGCGGCCACCTCGCCGACCGGCGCGGGCGCGACGGCGCGCCCCGGCACAAGGCCGTCGCCGCCGTCGGCTACGGCCTGTCGGCGCTCTGCAAGCCGCTGCTGCTGCTCGTCCACACCGTGCCGCTGATCGGCGCCGTGCTCGCCGTCGACCGCACCGGCAAGGGCCTGCGCACCGCCCCGCGCGACGCGATGATCTCGCTCGCCACCGAACCCGCCCACCGCGGACGGGCGTTCGGCGTCCACCGGGCGATGGACACGGCCGGCGCGCTGCTCGGACCGCTCACCGCCTTCCTGGTGCTGCGGATGGCCGGCGGTCCGCTGCTCGCCGACGGCGGCCAGCAGCAGGGCTACCACGCGGTGTTCGCGGTCAGCGCCTGCGTCGCGGTGCTCGGCGTGCTCGTCCTGCTGCTCTTCGTACCGAACCGGCTGCGGGCCGACGAGCCGTCGACCCTCCACCCCCGGCTGCGCGACGGGCTCGCCCTGCTGCGCATCCCCGGCCTGCGCCGGCTCACCGTCTGCGCCGTGCTGCTCGGCCTCACCACCGTCAGCGACTCCTTCCTGTACCTGCTCGTGCAGCGCCGGCTCGGCCTCGCCACCGAGTACTTCCCGCTGCTCCCGCTCGGCACCGCCGGCGCCTTCCTGCTGCTCGCCGTCCCGCTCGGCGCGCTCGCCGACCGGATCGGGCGCCGCCGGCTCTTCCTGGCCGGCCACGGCGTCCTGCTGACCGCCTACGGGCTGCTGCTCTCCCCGCTCGACGGGCTGCCGGTGGTGGTCTGCGTGCTGCTGCTGCACGGCGCGTTCTACGCCGCCACCGACGGCGTGCTCGCCGCCGCCGCGGCCGACACCGTCCCCGCCGGGCAGCGCGGGGCCGGGCTCGCCCTGGTCGGCACCGGGCAGGCGCTCGCCCGGTTCGCCTGCTCGCTGGCGTTCGGCGCGCTGTGGAGCGTCGTCGGCGGCACCACCGCGCTGACCTGGTCGGCGCTGGCGCTGGCCGGCAGCGTCACCGGGGCGGCCTTCGTGCTGCGCGAGCCCGCCGTCGTCGAAGCGCACGCCGTTGAAGACCCCGCCGTTGAAGACCCCGCTGTTGAAGGCCCCGTCGACCCCGAGGTGCCCAAGTGACCACCGCCCCCCTCCGCAACCGCACCCGGGTGCTGATCCTGCTGGTCGCCGTCGTCCTGCTCGGCGCGGTCGGCACCGGCGCCGTGCTGTGGGCCGCCGACCGCTCCGCCGACCGCGACCGCGTCCAGGCCGGCGGCCCCGTCGTCACCCCCGGCGAGGTGACCCTCAAGGACCCGGCCACCCGGCAGCTGGTCTTCCGCAACATGGCCTGGGGCCCGCACCGCGACGAGATCGCCACCGTCCCCGCCGACCACCCCGACGGCCCGCGCACCTCCTCCGGCGTCCAGTGCCTGCGCTTCTACGCCGCCGCCGGCACCGGCATCTGCCTGCGGGCCGAACGCGGCGCCCTCCAGGACACCTACCGCGCCGTCGTGCTCGACGACCGGCTGCGCGAACGGCGCTCCTTCCCGCTCGCCGGCATCCCCACCCGCTCCCGGGTCTCGCCCTCCGGCCACCTCGCCGCCTGGACCGTCTTCGTGAGCGGCGACTCCTACGCCGGCACCGACTTCTCCACCCGCACCTCGATCGTCGACGTCCGGGACTGGAACCTCCGGGAGAACCTGGAGGACTTCGACGTGATCAAGGACGGCAAGCCGTACCGCGCGCCCGACGTCAACGTCTGGGGCGTCACCTTCGTCGACGACGACGCCTTCTACGCCACCGTCGCCACCGGCGGCCAGACCTACCTGGTCCGCGGCGCCCTGGGCGCCCGCACCCTCACCACCCTCCACCAGAACGTCGAATGCCCCTCGCTCTCCCCGGACGGCACCCGGGTCGCCTACAAGAAGCGCGTGCCCGGCGCCTCCGAGGACGCTCCCTGGCGGCTCTACGTCCTGGACCTCGCCACCATGACCGAGACCCCCACCGCCGAACAGCGCAGCATCGACGACCAGGCCGTCTGGTCCGACGACCACACCCTGCTGTACGCCATGCCGGGTGACTTCGGCGCCGACCTGTGGACCGTCCCCGCCGACGGCACCGGCTCCGCGCGGCGGCTGCTCGACGCGGCGGTCGCCCCGGCGTACCTCGGCTGACGGGTACGGGACAGGCCGGCGGGGCCGGTCGGGCCGGGTGGTCCGGTGCGGAACTCGGAGCGTAGGGTCCACGTCGAGCACTACGAGTGGTCGCGCCGTGCCTGGCCGCCACGACGACGGACCGGGGGAGCAGGAAGAGTGAGGCAACGAGGGCCCGACCGCGGGCTGTCGCCGGAACGCGTGCCCAGCGACTCGTGGCCGGCGCTGCACGGCAGACCGGTGCTGCGCCGTACGGTCGCGATCGGCCTGGTGATCTTCGTATCGGTGCTGGCCGCCCTGGCCGTCCGGGGCGTCAACGCCCTCACCGTCGGCCGCGGCGCCATCGAGACCGACCGCGACCGCGCCGAACTGCTGGCCGGCCTCCACCCCTCCCAGCACCCGGGCGCCGGCCGCTACTACGTACCGGTCGGCGCCGTCTACACGCACACCGCGGACGGCCTGCCCGTCGCCTACCTGCACTACCGGCTGGCCGGCGGGCACGAGGTCGGCGTCGGCGACTTCCTGCGCACCTACGACCTGGCCGCCCCCGGTGCGATCACTCCGCTGCCCGCCGACCTCGCCGAGGCGCTCGGCGGCGACGAGCCGGCCGAAGCGCGCGAGGTCGGGGTCCCCGACCCGTTCGCCACCCCGTCCTCGCCGTCCTCGCCGGTGCCGACGGCGTCCGCGTCCGCCGACCCGTCCGCCCTCCCGGGCGAAACCCCCGCCGCGGAGCCCGAGCCCACCACTCCGGAACCCACCGGCCACATCGCCCCGGCCACCGAATCCGAGTCCGAGGCTGAGTCCGAGGCCGGGTCCGCAGCCGAAACCGACCCCGCCACCGCCACCGAGCAACCCCTCCCGGCCCCGGAGGACACCCCCTCGCCCACCCCGACCCCCACCGCCGACCCCACCCCCACCCCCGTCGTCACCCCGACGCCCGCCCGCGCCCGCCGCATCTACATCGCCCCCGACCCCGCCGGCCTCCCCGGGGCCGCCGACATCTACGTCCGCGCCACCGGCTGACCGCCCGCTGGCGTACGGTGACTGCTGTACCTCGAAGGAGCCTGCAGAGAGGGAGACGCCGTGATCACCCATGACCGGCCGCAAATGAGCCTTGAGGCGTTCGAGTCCATCGCCGAGGCCGCAGCGCTCCAGGACATCGCGCTCGAGTTCATCGACGGTGAAATCGGAGTCAAGCCCGTGCCCGACGGCGACCACGGTCAGATCATCGCGTGGCTTCAGCGGATCTGCATGCAGCACCGCCCCGACCTGTGGCTCTTCGCCGAACAGGGCCTGCGCATCCCCTCGTACGAGAACGGCGACGCGCGTCCGGACGGCACCCTCGCGCCGGCCGAGTACTTCGCGGGCCAGGGCGAGTGGGCGGATGCGCGCGGCGTGCTGCTGACCGCGGAGGTCACGTCGTTCGACCGGAGGGCCGATGAGCGTGACCGGGTGAGGAAGCCCCGTGCCTACGCCGAGAGCGGCATTCCCGTCTACCTGCTGATCGACCGGGACAGTGACACCGTCACCGTCCACAGCGAGCCGGTCAAGGGCCGCTACCGTGAGATCCGGAGCTACGACTACGGGGAGCGGGTGGAACTGCCCGGCCTGGACGTCACGCTGGACACCGAGGTCCTCAAGAACTACAGCCGCTGAGCCGGCCCCGGGGCGGGGATCGTCGGTTGGCGTGCTGCACTCCTGGAACGACGCTTGACACGGCGGCCGGCCGCTCGCCGGGAAGGACGCGGCCGGGGGCGAGGACGGTGACGGCTCCGTGGTCATCAGCCGGGAGGGCGCGGTCGACCGGTGCGAGATCACCGTCCGCCGCCCGGAGGTCCGAGGCCGAACGAGCCCGCCCGCCCCGGGCCCTCCCGCACAGGAGGGCCCGGGCGCCACCGGATAGGGTCGCCACGCGGGCCGATGTGCGGTGCGCGCGTGGACCCGAAGGAGCTGACGTGGGCGAGGCCGTCTCCCCCGAGACCGGTGCCGACACCGTGGACCCCCGCCGGGGCGCGGAGCTCGCGGCGCGCTGGTGGAAGTGGGCGCTGTCCGCCCCGATGGAGCGCAGCCCGGTCGCCGACACCACCGGTGAGTTCGCCGGCTGGCGGCAGCCCTCGGACGTCTGGTTCCTGGCCGGCACCTACGGCGGCCGGGTCGTGCGCCGCTGTCCGATCGCCGCCGGGAAGCCGGTCTTCTTCCCGGTCTTCAACACCCAGCGGATCGCCCTCGGCCTCTCCTCCGCACCGTGGCGCGTCGAGGCCTCCCAGGCCGAGGCGGCGCTCAACGGAGTCCCGCTGAAAGTGCACGAGTTCGCCTCCAGGCGCTTCCTGGCCACCGGCATCCCGCGGGTCGCCTGGGGCCTGTGGTGCGCCCTCGACCCGCTGGCGCCCGGGCAGTACGTGCTCACCGTCAAGGCCGACGCCGGCGGCTTCCTGGTCGACACCACCTACCACCTGGACGCCGTCGACCTCTGACGCCGTGTCACAGGTGTGCGAGCAGCCCGCGCAGCGGGGCCGGCTCCCGCCCGCCGTCCAGCGCCCCGACCAGCAGGTGCCCGTAGCGGATCTTGCGGCCCGACTTCGTCCCCAGGAACCGCCGCAACTGCCCCTCCGGCCGCCCGCCCTGGTGCGCGGGCTGGCGGACGAAGGTCTGCCAGGCCGGGAGGTCGCCCTCGGCCTCGACGATCTCCGCCACCCGCGCCACGCCCAGCGCGCGGATCAGCTCCTCCTCCAGGTCGGACACGCACACGAAGAAGCCCTCGTCCGGCGCCCCGGCCCGCTGCAACCCGCGCTCGTAGAAGCCCTGTTCGTTCGCGTCGCAGAGCCCGGCCAGCCGCAGTCCCAGCCCCGGCGGCCCGAGCAGGGCGGCAAAGCGGGCGACGTTCATCGCCCCGCGCATGGAGACGACGCACACCCCTTCGGCGGCCAGGTCCCGGCCCCGCCGGGCGGCCAGCGTCTCGACGGCCGCGAGGTCGCTCGGCCCCTCCACCAGCACCGCCGTCCGCACGCCCAGGCGCTCCGCCAGCTCACCCGCCGGCCCGCCGGGGCCGCCGGCCGCCCAGTCGGTGACCGCGTCCCGGAACGCTTCGATGTCCGCCATGGAGCCGATTCTGCCCCCGCCGAGGCCACCGGTCCCGCCATTTTCCGCGGGAGCGCCGCCCTGCGGCGGAGTGCTCCTCGTCAGGACCGGGACCCCAACCGCCGTCAGTGACGGCTGAGGTAGGTGAGGACGGCGAGGACGCGGCGGTGGCCGCTGTCGGCGGGCGAGAGGCCGAGCTTGGCGAAGATGTTGCCGATGTGCTTGTGGACGGCGTTCTCGGTGATGACGAGCCGGGTCGCGAGCGTGGCGTTGTCCTTTCCCTCGGCCATCAGGCCGAGGACTTCGCGTTCGCGCGGTGTGAGGGCGGCGATCGGGTCGTGGGCGGGGCGGGTGAGGAGCTGGGCGATCACCTCGGGATCCATCACGGTGCCGCCCGCGGCGACCCGGCGCAGCGCGTCGATGAACTCGCTCACCCGGCTCACCCGGTCCTTGAGGAGGTAGCCGACGCCGCCGCGCCCGTCGGAGACCAGTTCGCCGGCGTACTGCTGCTCGACGTACTGGGAGAGGACCAGCACGGGCAGGCCGGGGTGCCGGCGGCGGGCCTCGATGGCGGCGTGGATGCCCTCGTCGCGGAAGGCCGGTGGCAGCCGGACGTCGACGATGGTGACGTCCGGCCGGTGCTCGGCGACGGCGGCGAGGAAGCCGGGGGCGTCCTGGACGATCGCGGCGACCTGGAAGCCCGCGGCGGTCAGCAGCAGTTCCAGCCCGTTGGAGAGGAGGACGTTGTCCTCGGCGATCACGACCCGCACGGCAGGCTCACGGTGATCGTGGTCGGGCCGCCGCCGGGGCTGTGGAGGCGGAGGGTGCCGTCGAGCGCCAGGACGCGGTGGCGGATCCCGGCGATGCCGGTGCCCCGTGTCTCGTCGGCGCCGCCGACCCCGTCGTCGGAGGTCTCGATCGACAGCCGGTCGCCGTCGCGGGCGACGCGGACGGTGGTCCGGGTGGCCCGGCTGTGCTTGGCGGCGTTGGTGAGCGCCTCGGCGACCGTGAAGTACGCGACGGCCTCGACCGCGGCGGGGACGGTGCCGAGGGTGCCGATGTCCAGGGTGGTGTCGATCGCCGAGCGGCTCGCCAGCGAGGTCAGGGCCCCGCTGAGGCCGCGGTCGGCGAGGATCGGCGGGTAGATCGTCCGGATCACCGCGCGCAGCTCCGTCATGGCCTCCTCGGCGCTCTCGTGCGCCTCCTCCAGGAGCCTGGCCAGCATCCGGGGGTCGGTGTCCTGCAGCTCGCGGGCCAGGCCCAGGCGCATCGCGATGGCCACCAGCCGGGCCTGGGTGCCGTCGTGCAGATCGCGTTCGATGCGGCGCAGTTCCCGACCGTGCGCGTTGACGGCCCCGGCCCGGGTCTCGGTCAGCGCCTCCACCCGCCGCGCCAACTGCTCGGCGGCGGTGGGGGAGAGCAGCGCCACGCAGCTCCGGGCGTGCAGCCGCGCCAGCGGCGGGAGCAGCCAGAGGGTCAGCGCCGCGAGCACGACGAACTGCGCCGTCCCCAGGGTCAGCGCGGTGCCCCAGCCGGTCAGCGGCACCCCGGCGGCGAAGCCGCCCGCGCGGGTGCCGGCGGGCAGCGCCCACCACAGGGGCACCGTGACGGCCGTCGTGACCGCGTTGCCCGCGCAGGCCACCGCGACGAGCCCGAACGCCGGACCGCTCACCACGGAGCTGCCCAGCCACCCGAGTACGCGCCACGTCCCGACCCGGGCGGGCCCGTCGTCCGGTGCGCGCAGCAGCCGGCCGGCGCGGCGGCGGTGCCAGGACGCCCAGGCCCGGGCCGCCCTCGGGACGACGAGGAGTACGGGCAGCGCGAGCAGGGCGAGCGCGGCGGCGCCCAGGCTTCCCAGCAGATAGCCCAGCGCGCGCCACGTCGCCGACAGCCGATCGGTCCCCCGGTGCTTCATCCGGCCAAGTCTGAGGCATGATCACCGCGCCCGGCACTACAGCCCGCCACCCTGTTCTCCCACCCGTGGGCGGTAGCGCGGGCGGCCCCGGCCGGACCTACCGTCGACACCCATGACGACCCGACCGACGGCCCGACCGATGGCCCAGCAGACAATCCGACCGGTCTCCCGACCGGCTTCCCGCTCGACGATGCGGTCCTTCGCGCGGAGCCTGGCGCTGGCCGCCGTGGTGACCGCGACCCTCGCCACCACCGTGCCCGGCGCGACGGCCGCCGCCGAGCGCCCGGAGGCACGCCTGCAGCGCGACGCCGACGCGATCACCGCACTCGGCGTGACGGGCGTGCAGGCCCGCCTGACCACCTCCGCCGGCGGCGACGCGACCGCCACCAGCGGCGTCGGCGATCTGGCGGACGGGCGGCCGGTGTCGGCCGACGGCCACTTCCGGATCGCCAGCGTCACCAAGACCTTCGTGGCCACCGTGGTCCTGCAACTCGTCGGCGAGGGCCGGCTCTCGCTGGACGACCGGATCGAGCGGTGGCTGCCCGGTGTGGTGTCCGGCAACGGCAACGACGGGCGTGCGATCACCGTCCGCCAGCTGCTCCAGCACACCAGCGGCCTCCACGACGACTACCCCGACTACACCTCGGCGGAGGACTTCCAGCGGCACCGCGACGACAGCTGGACCCCCGAGCAGATCGTCGCCCGGGCGATGGGCCACGGCCCGGACTCCGAACCCGGTGAGCAGTGGCGCTACGGCAACACCGGCTACGTCCTGCTCGGCATGATCGTCGAGCGGGTCACCGGGCAGACCTGGGACGTGGCGGTCCGGGACCGGATCGTCCGCCCGCTCGGCCTCGACCACACCTTCCGGCCGGGGACGTCCCCCACGCTGCCCCAGCCGCACGCCCGCACCTACCAGAGCTTCGGGCCCGGTGAGCCGCTGGTCGACGTCACCGAGCAGGTCGGCCCGGGCACCAACGGGGAGGCCGGGCTCGTCTCCACCACCGCCGACCTCGACCGGTTCTTCGGCGCCCTGCTCGGCGGCCGGCTGCTGCCGCCGGCGCAGCTGGCGCAGATGAAGCGGACCGTCCGGGTCGGCGAGGAGTTCCGCGCGCTGATGCCGCGCGCCCGCGACGGCCTGGGGCTGTTCTCCCGCCCGCTGTCCTGCGGCGGGCGCTCCTGGGGCCACGAGGGCGGCGACGCCGGCTGGGTCACGGCCTCCGCCGCCACCGCCGACGGCCGGCGCACCGTCACGGTCTCCCTGTCGGGCGTCCTCGCCGCCTCCGAGGCCGACGTGCTGGGCGTGGAGCGGGCGGTGGGCAAGCTGGTCGACGACGCCCTGTGCGCGGCGCCGGGCGCACGCTCGTAGGAGAGCCGGCGCCGTGGGGCGCCGGTTCAGTGGGGAGTCGGCGCCGTGGGACGTCGGACCGGCCGACGTCCCACGGCGCCGGCGTCCTCGGCCGCACCGCTCAGGGGGCGACGGCGGCTGCCCGCGCCGAGGTGTGCGGGAGCAGCTCGCGCAGGGCAGGGGCGCGGCCGGTCGCGGTGGCGGGGCGGTGCCGGGTCAGACCGCCCGGCGGCGCACCCACCACAGGGCCGCCGCGGCCAGGAGGAGGGCCAGCAGGAACATCCAGCCGGCTTCGATCCACTGGAACGGCCAGTAGCGGTGGGCCGGTTGGTAGACCTCGTGCGCGGTGAACGTGCCGTCGCGCAACAGCGCCCGACCCTGGGTGAAGGTGTCGACCTTGCGATAGAACTCCTCCGAGGTGTACCGGTTGCCCGCCAGGTCCGAGAACCAGACGGAGGAGACCCAGCTCTGGTCCGTCGTGACCGTGTTGAGGGTCTGGACGGTGCGTTCCATCGGCGGCAGGTAGTGGAACCGCACCGCCTCCGCCGCGAACGGCACCGCCACCGACACCGCCAGGGCGATGCCGATCGAGACGACGGTGCGGCGCAGCACCGCGCCCGCGAGGACGGCCACGGCGAAGGTGAGCAGCGAGCGGGCCACCATCACCGGCGCCCCCTGGACGAAGAGGTCGCGGCCGAAGCGGCTGCTCTCCTGGGCGAGCGGCGCGTTCCACCAGGCCAGCACCAGTGCGAGCAGCAGTGATCCCGCCGCCAGCGCGGCGCCTGCGAGGGCCGTCACGCCGACCGTCCAGCGGGCGCGGCCGGCGCCCTGCGTCCAGGCGAAGCGGTAGGTGCCGTGCTCGAACTCCCTGGCCAGCAGCGGGCCTCCGAGGAAGGCGCCGAACGCGCCGCCGAGCGCGTAGAGCAAGCTGTCGCCGACCTGGAGCGCGGCGCCGTACTCCCGGAGGAAGTTCTTCCACATGGTGATGCACTCGTCGGAGGCGGGGTCGCAGGTGTCCGCCCCGGTGGCCGTGAGGCCGTCGTGCACGTACCAGCCGTGCGCCCACAGCAGGGCGCCGAGGGCGGAGAGGACGCCGAACAGGGTCAGCAGGGACGTGCGATGCCGCAGGGCGGCGGCTTTGGTCACCCCGAGCGCGGAGGCGCCCGGGGTCGCGGTCAGCGTGCTCACGCGCGCAGTGCTCCTTCACCGGTAGGGACGGCCCGACGTGGGCCGGGGAGGGCGGAGGCCGTGGGCTCGCGCAGGTAGGCGAGCACCAACTCCTCCAGGCCGACGCGCTGTTGGCTCCAGGAGCCGGAGACCGGGGCGTCCGCGCCGCCGGTGCGCACCAGCAGGTGGGACTGCGCTCCGGCGCGACGGTCGCGCACGACGGGCAGCCGGGCGGCCACCTCCTCGGCCTCGGCGGTCGGGCCGGTGAGCATCCGGTGGCCGACGAGCAGGTCGTCGACCTCCCCCGCGACCTGCACCCGGCCGCCGCCGAGCACCACCAGGTAGTCACAGGCCTGTTCGAGCTCGCTGACGGCGTGCGAGGAGAACACCACCGAGAGGCCGTCCTCGGCGACGGCCGTGAGCAGCGCGGCCATGAAGTCGTGCCGGGCGAGCGGGTCGAGTGCCGCCAACGGCTCGTCCATCAGCAGGAGTCGGGGGCGCTTGGCCAGGGCCAGGGCCAGCGAGACCTGGGCCTGCTGGCCGCCGGAGAGGCGCCCGTACTTGCGCTCGACCGGGATGCCGAGGTCCGCCAGGTGGGTGCGCGCCCGGGCGTCGTCCCAGCGGCGGTTGAGGTGGCGGCCCATCGCGAGCAGGTCGCCCACGCGAAGGCCCGGGTAGAGCGCGGCGTTCTGGGCGACGAAGGCGATCCGGTCCAAGGCCTCGGGGGAGCCGGGGAGTCGGCCGCCGAGGACGCTCATCGCACCCTCGGTGGGCAGGGAGAGCCCGGCCAGGAGGCCGAGCAGGGTGGTCTTGCCCGCGCCGTTGGGGCCGACCAGCGCCACCACGTGCCCGGCGGGGATCGCCAGGTTGCAGTCCTTCAGCGCCCAGGAGCGACGGTAGCGCTTGCCGATCCCGCCGCAGTCGATCACCGTGTCCCCCGCCATCAGGCCACCACCCCGTCACGGCCCTCGCGCAGGTCGCGCAGCGCGTCCTCGAACACCGCAACCATCCCCCCTTCGTCCAGCCCGGCGGCCCGCGCCGAGCGCATCCAGTCCAGCAACCCCCGCCGCAGCGCGGCCCGTTCGCGCAGCGGCACCACCCCGGCGGGCAGCCCGCGCACGAAGGTGCCCTGGCCGCGCCGACCGGCGGCCAGGCCCCGGTGCTCCAACTCCCGGTACGCCTTGAGCACGGTGTTGGGGTTGATCGCCAGGCCGGCGACCACCTCGCGCACCCGGGGCAGCCGGTCCCCCTCGGTCAACCAGCCCATCCGCAACGCCTGTTCGACCTGCTGCACGAGTTGCAGATAGGTCGGGATGCCGGAGGCCGGGTCCAGGCGGAACTCGATGGGAGAGGGCTGGTCGGCGCCTTTATCTAGTTCCATAGGTAAAGAGATAAGCGGCTGGATGACGGACCGTCAAGTCAAGAAAGCGCAAAGGGCCCCGCCCGGCCCGCCGTCGGGCGCGGGGGTGGTGGCGGTTGCCGGGCGAGGAGCGGAGTGGGAAGTCGGCGGGGCCGACTTCCCACTCCGTGCCGCTCCGCCCTGCCTCGTGTCGGCGGTCCTGCCCCGGGCGGATACGGTGTCGGCATGACGACGATCCTGCGGCACCCTCGGCCTGGATTCACGTGGGATTGGTGGGCGGTGGACGCCGCGGGCTTCCTCGTCCAGTTCAGCTGCGGGCCGGCTCCCGAGCATCTGCTGGCGCATGCGGACCGTGTGGACGCCGCGGCGGCGTGGGCCGAGGAGCACCGCCCCGGCTGGTTCGGCGACGCGCCCCCGTCGCTGCACGCCTTCAGCTGCGACGGCGAGTTGCCGGTCTACACCCGCCGCGGCGTCCCCGCCTCCCCGTTGCGGCTGTCCGACGCTCCGGCGGCCGTCGCGGACGTCGCGGCCCTGGTCGAGCTGCGCAGGGCGGTCGGGGACGCCTGGACGGTCCGCCTCGACGAGGGGTGGGTCTAGGGCTAGGCAGGCCGGCCCCCGCCCGCCTACCCGGCGTCGGCGGTGACGCGGTCGAGTTCGGCGGCGGGGTACGGCGTCTGCTTGCTCTCGTCGCGGAGACGCTGCTGGAAACCGCCCAGGACGACGGCGGTCCGGGCGTGCCGGTCGACGATCGCCGCCACCTCCGCCGGGACGCCGTCGGGCCGCCGGCCGGCGAGCCACCGCTCCAGGAAGGCGGTCGCCTCGGTCTCGCCCCGATAGGGGGTGAGGAGGTGGTGGCGGAGCAGGTGGGTCACGGTGTGGTCGCGGTCGTAGGCGCGGTGGCGGTCGAGGAACCGCCGTTCCTCCGGGGAGAGTTCGAAGTCCGTGCTGAGCGCGAGCCCGAGGTCCGCGAAGTAGACGCGTTGGCCGTCGGTGAGGAGGTTCTCGAAGTGGGCGTCGAAGTGCACGAGCCCGCGCGAGCGCATGAAGGCCGCGCCGCGTGCCACGGCGTCGGCCGCCCACCCGTACCGGCCCGCGTCCTGCTGCTCGCGCAGCCGGGCGGCGAGCGTCTGCGGCAGGTGCTCCAGGAAGAGCACCAGGCTGTGGCGGGCCCGGCCGATCGCCTCCAGCCGCTCGCGCACGGCCGGGGAACCGTCCCAGTGGGCGACGGCGCCGTCGACGCCGCCGAGGAAGTCCATGAAGCCCTCGGGTGGCGTGTCGGGCAGCACGCGCCAGTGGTACATCAGCGGGAAGCCGTCGTACTCCCCGCCCAGGACCCAGTGGGTGGTCATGGTGTGCGCGGCCAGCTCCCGCCAGGCGCCGAACCCGGCCGAGCCGATCCCGTACTGGTAGAAGACGGGCAGACCGAAGTGGTTCGCGGTGGAGCGGACGTTCTCCGGCCGGAGCTCCGGCTCCGTCAGCGGCACCTTCTTGACGAACACCCGCGTACCGTCGACGTCCAGGGCCGCCGACGTGCCGCCGACGCCGGTCCCGAGGCGCGGGGCGGAGGCCACGAGCTCGCCGAGCCGTCGGTCGCCGAGGAGGGACAGCCGGGTCGCGATGGAGCCGTAGACGGCGAGCCGGTCCGGCCCCGGGGCTTCGACGTGACGCAACTGCCGCTCCTCGCTCGGTGATCGCTCCACCGTAGGCGACGCCGCCGGCCCGGTGCGAGCGGATTCCGGGCGGGCGGCGTACTCGGCGGCGTGCCGCGGCTTCCCCGGCAGGTCGAGGTCAGCTGACGGCTGCGGCGTGGGAGCGGACGGAGCTATCCGTACGGCAGGCAGATCGCCCAGGCGTGGATCGCGGCACCGGGGGTGTTGTCGAGCGGGGCGGGGACCTGCCAGCCCGTGTTGGTGCTGTTGGGGTGCCCCTTCTCGCCGAGGCCCCCATAGGTGTTCGGGCCGTCCGAGGTGTATCCGCCACTGGTCACGGTGTAGCCGGCCGGGCAGACGGCCGTGGCCACGCTCACCCCGTCTGCGGGCACGGACGGGCCGTTCACCGTGATGGTGGGACCGGACACACCGTTCCTGCCGGGAGGGCCCTCGGGCCCCTGGGGGCCGGCCGGGCCGGCGGGGCCTGCCGGGCCTTCCGGACCTTCCGGACCTTCCGGACCTGCCGGGCCTTCCGGTCCCGGAGGACCGGGCGGGCCCTCGGGTCCTTCCGGGCCCTGGCACCCGTGTGCCTGGCAGGAGCCGTGGCCCCCGTGCCCGCCCCCGCCCGCGAAGGCCGACTGGGTGCTGCCGGCAGCACCCAGACCGAGGGCGGCAGCCAGCAGCAGTGCGGAGAGTCGTCGATTGACCTTCATCCAGGGAGCCTTCCATGATCGATTCGCGGACACCGTTCGGACGGATACGACCAGGTTCATCAGCCCCCGAGGCCCGTCGCTACTTGGTCAGGGCCACCCGTGGGCGGGCGTAGCGCTCTTGGAGTGAAGGACTGGACTGCCGCGCGCACCGGCTCCCGACCGGCGGCCCCGGAGGAGCCCGCCCCGGTCGGTGGACGGACGGAGTGTCCTAGCCCGGCTGCCGGAGGCGGGCGAAGCGGCGGACGACCGGGGCGAGGTAGTCGGCGTGCGGGCCGGGCAGGCCCGGCAGGTCGGCGGGGGAGCGGAGGAAGGCCAGCTCGACCAGCTCGCGCTCGGGCGGCGCGAGGGCGCCGAAGCGTTCGCGCAGCACGGGCTCGGGCTGTGGCGGGGCGAGGAAGAGCACGCCGACGCTGCCGTACCGGCCCCGGGTGACCGCCCACATCGCCAACTCGCCCGGCCCGGCGGTCACCCCGGTCTCCTCGGTCAGCTCCCGGGCGGCGTTGCGGCGCAGCGCGGCGAGGTCCAGGCGCTCGCCATCGGGCGGGGGTTCGACGGCGCCGCCGGGCGGCTGCCAGCGTCCGGGGGCGGCGGTGGTCGGGGACATCCGGCCGACGAGCAGGCGGCCGTCGTCGGTGGGCTGCAGGACGCTCACGGAGAGGGAGGCGGTGGGGGCGGCGGAGGCGGTGACGTGGCGAAGCGCGTAGTGCCGGTACGTCACGCGCGACCAGAAGACGTGGAGTTCACCCGGCCGGGGCCACGAGGTGCCCGCGCACGCCACCACCGGGCCGTCGAAGAGTGTGGGATTGGCCAGGACCATCTCCGCCCAGACGCGGTCCCGGGCCCGCCGCTCCTCGGCGGTCAGACGGGCGGCGGGCACTTCGACGAGCCGGATGCGGCGGACGCCGAGAACCTCGGCGGGCGGCGGGAGGAACGGCGAGGGTGTCTCGGGCATCCGCCCATGGAAGCAGGAACCGGCCGCGCGGTCAGCTCGGCGCGACGGGTGCGTTCGGGAAGCCGTGGGCGCGGTCGGCGGCGGTCACCACCCAGAGCGGGAACTGCTCCAGCCGGATCGGCGGTGAGGCGGGGAAGTCGGGGCGCAGCACGGCGTCGGGGAAGAAGGCGACCCGGCAGCGGCGGCAGAACCAGGCGGCCTGCCAGACGTGCTGGTGACGCTGCCAGTGGGTGTGCAGCAGGCCGTAGTTCTCGACGAACCTGCGTTCGTGGCGGCGGCGCGAGACGACGTGCGCGATCAGCCCGACGGCGAGCAGGAACCCGGGGACGATGAGCGTGCCGACGAAGTAGGCGATCAGCTCGGCCGTTTCGGCGCCTTCGAGGTCCTCCCTGAAGGACTTGGTGACGCTCAGGAGACCGAACACGGCGAACACGCCCGAGAGGGAGTAGAAGGTGATCGCCACGACGCTCCGGTGCCGGCCCGGCTGCGGCGGGGGCGGCGGAGCGAGCAGGGCCCGGGTGGGCTCGTCGAGCGGCGGTTCGGCGGTGGGCGCGAGGGCGTGCGGAACGGCGACGGACTGGTCCGAGGCGGAGCACTGCGGGCAGGTGGCGCTCACGAGCGGTCGACTCCTGGGGCAGGGGAGGGAGTTGGTGCGCGCAGTACAGCACAGAAAGCCGACACGCGGGTGGACCGGTCGGCGGGGCGCAAACGCGGGGGACAGGGTGCGTCCGGATGGGATACGAATTGTCCGGTGAAGTTGAGCACCACGGTCCACCGGGTCCGGCACGGCGGAGAGGAGTACCGGGTGGTGAAGGCCGGCCCGAGGTCGGGTCGTGCCGTGCTGTACGACAACGGCTGGTCGCTGGACATGTACGTGGACCGGCAGGCGGCGGAGAGCCTGGCGGTGGCGTGGGGGCTGGCCGCGCGGTCGCGGCGGTCGCTGGTGTACGTGCCGCTGAAGGCGGGCCGCGAGGGGCCGGCGGGGACCGGTGAGTGGCAGCGGTCGTCGGTGGCGCTGGACCTGGTGCTGGTGCAGCCCGGGTTGGGGTTCCCGCCCTCGCGCTGGAAGGCGGTGCGCGGTCGGCTGGGTGCGGGGAAGCCGCAGACGATGGAGATCCCCGAGACCGACTTCCCGAGGGACGACGAGGACGACGAGCAGCCCGCGCACCATGGGGGTCGGGGCGACGAGCTCTGCTTCGGCTACGCCGCGGAGACCCTGTTCCTCACCGGCAGCGCCACGGCGTTCCGCTCGACCGGCGCACTGGTGCATTCCCTGGTGGCCGACGGCCCGGCCCGCGCCCTGAGCTACCCGAAGACCCATGAGTGCGTGACCCTGGAACACGACGGCGCCCGATTCGGCCGCCCCCTGCGCCACACCCCGGGCGCGCTGCACATCGAGTACGCCCACGGCTGGAAGGTCGCCTGAGAACCCGGCGGCGGTCGCGGCGTCAGCCGGCGCCGGGTCGACGGCTGAACGGCGGCGGGAGTCCAGCCGTCGACGGTGCGGGGCCGGCTGCTCGGGGCGCGTCGGTCAGGCCGTGTTCCTGGTGACGAACTCGGCGATGGCGTCCTCCATCTGCTGGAGGCCGGGGTCTTCGAGGGGGTAGTGGCCGGCGTTCTCGAGCATGACGGTGTCGACGGGGACCTTGGTGATGTGGGACAGGACGGGCACGCTGAGGTGGCGGGGAGTCCAGCGGTCCTCGGCGGGCTGGGTGAGCAGGACGGGGCAGGCGTCGAAGTCGGGCGGCTCGACGGCGGGGGTGTAGGTGGCGTAGCTGTCGAGGAAGCGGACGCTGACCCAGTTGGCGGCGGAGGTGGGGTCCTTCATGAGGACCTTCATGGCGTCCGGGTCGTTGGCGAGGGCGGACATCTTGGAGGCCAGGCTCATCGGGTACTTGGCGGAGGCGGCCGGGGTCCTGGCTATCAGACCCATGAGGGGGACGCCGGCGCGGGCGGTGAGCTTGTCGTGGGAGGTCTCGTCGCGGACCTGCTGGTCGCGTTGGTCGAGGAAGGTCATGCCGACGATTCCGCGCAGGGTGCCACGGGGGGCCTTGGCGGCGACGTGGTAGGTGAGCATGCCGCCGGCGCTGAGGCCGTACAGGACGATGGGGCGGTCGTCGCGGGACTGCTCGTGGGCGAGGAAGTCGACGACGAGGTCGACCCAGTCGTCGTAGGAGGGGGTGCTGCCGGGCTTGACCTTGGTGAGGCCGTAGCCGAGGTTGTCCAGGGCGACGGTCTCGAAGCCCCGTCGGGCGAGCGGGGCGCCGAGGATCAGGGACATCTGGCGGCCGTTGGTGCCGACGCCGTGGTGCAGGACGACCTTGGCCCTGGCGTCCGGGTTGCGGTAGCGGTCGAGGTGGACGCGGTTCCCGCGCCAGTCCCAGTACTCCTCCTCGGGTGCGGTGGCGTCGGTCAGGCGCAGCCGCTCGGGCAGGAACTGTTGGAGGTCGCGCCAGGCCTGCTGGTCGCGGTAGTGATCGGGGGCGGGGGTGGTGTGCATGAGGGTTGCGCCTTTCGGGCGGCGGCCGGCCCGTGCGGGTCAGCCGGGAATGGACACGGGGCGGGCGAGGGCCCCGCGGGTGATCATCCGTACGCCGGCGAGGAGTTCGCCGCGGACGGCGTCGGTGTCGCGCAGGTCGTCCTCCAGGCCGCGGGTGAAGGTGAGCAGGACGGCGGCGGCCTGCCGCGCGCCGTCCGCGGCGGCCGGTGCGAGGGCTGATGTCAGGAGTCCGGCCAGGTGGTCGGTGTAGGCGGTGACCAGGCCGGGGGCCTGGGCGGTGGCGGCGGACAGCAGTTCCTGGGCGTGGGCGGGGCTGTCCTGCCAGAGCCGGATGGCGACCTCCAGCTTCACCGCGAGCACGGCGAGGACCTTCTCCTCCGGGGTGGCCGCGGTCCCGGCCGCCGCATCCGAAGCGGCGGCGGCCCGCTCCAGCAGGGAGCCGACGACCTTGACGATCGCCTCCTCCTTGCTCCCGACGTACTTGTAGACCGTCGGGCGGGACAGCTGCGCCTCTTCGACGATGTCGGACACCGTGGTGCGGCGGTAGCCGTTGCGGCAGAAGCAGCGGTAGGCGGCGTCGAGGACGAGCTGGGAGGAGGGAACCTTCGGCATGGCTACAAAGTTAACACTGGACTCGAAGAGTGTAAAGTTGTGAGTGTTCCCCGAGTCCCCGCACGAAAGGCGCCATCGTGGACAAGCGCAGAATCGTCCTGCTCGGAGCGACCGGCTTCACCGGCCGGCGCGTACTGCGCGAGCTGCTCGCCCGCGGCGAGCGGCCGACCCTGGTCGGCCGCAGCCGCGCGAAGATGCTCACCCTGGCCGAGGACCTCCGCTCCGACCTGGACGTCATCGAGGCCGACGCCACCTCCACGGCTGCCCTCACCGACATCTTCGAGCCCACCGACGTCGTCGTCTCCACCGTAGGACCGTTCGTCCGGCTCGGCATGCCCGCGATCACCGCCGCGGCCCGCGCCGGAGCCCACTACCTCGACTCCACCGGAGAACCCCCCTTCATCCGGCAGGCCTTCACCCTGAACGACATCGCCGCCGCCGGCGGCGCGAGCATCGTCCCCGCCTTCGGCTACGACTACGTCCCCGGCAACCTCGCCGGCGCCCTCGCCCTCACCCGGGCCGGCGAACAAGCCCGCCGCATCGAGATCGGCTACTTCCTCACCCGCTCCGGGCGCGGCGACGAAACGCGCTACCGCGGCACCCTGCGCGACGCCTTCACCCTCACCACCGGCGGCACCCGCGCCTCACTCGTCGGCTCCGCCGTCGAAGAAGCGTTCGCCCACCGCCGCCCCCGCACCGGCGGCCCCGCCCGCCTCGCCGCCGAACACACCGGCGCCCGCCTGCTCACCTTCCGCTACGCGGGTCTCACCCGCACCGCACTGACCGTCGGCGGCTCCGAACACCTCGGCCTGCCCGAGGCCTTCCCCCACCTCGACAGCGTCGACGTGGGCCTCGGCTGGTTCGGCCGGGCCACCCGCCCGGTCCAGACCGCCACCCACCTCGCCGCACCCCTCCTGCGCACCCCCGCGATCCGCGGCGCCGTCACCAGGCTCTCCCAGCGCCTCCCCGGCTCCACCCGCGAACCCGACCCCGACGGCCGGGCCCTCGTGATCGCCACCGCCCGCGACGCGGCAGGCCGGCCTCTGGCCACCACCGCCCTCACCGGCCCCGACCCCTACGAGATGACCGGCACCCTCCTCGCCTGGGGCGCAAGCCACGCCGCCACCGCCGGTGCCACCCTCACCCCCGGCGCCCACGGCCCCGTCACGGCCTTCGGACTCCGGACACTCCGCCACGGCGCCGCCCAAGCCGGCCTGCACGAAGCCGAGTCCACAGGCATCCCCGGGTAGCGGCCGAAGGGCGTCGGGACGCATGCGCAACACGACCCGGTTCGCGGAGCGGCCGAACCCGGGGTGGTCCGGGCGTCCCGTGCGGGAGGGCAGAGGGCCGCGCAGCCTGGCCACGTACCGCCGGTACGCCCGTGCCTCGGTCGAGGCGCCCTGGACGGCGGCGAGGCGGTCGGGGAACAGGACGCTTCCGGCGTGCAGTTGGGTTCCGGTCCCGAACCGGTTGCCGTGCAGGCGGCCGGTCACCAGCCGGCCCCGGTCGACCCGGAACCAGACCTCGCGCCGGTTGCCGAACAGCACGATGCTCTCGCGGAGATCGTGCACGTCGGTGTACACGTCGAAGTCCCAGTCGCCCGTGGGCGTTCCAGGAGCGTGGTGCCCACGAAGGCGGTGCATGAAGCGGGGGAGGTCGACAGGGGTACCGAAGGGGAGTACCGCGTCGGCGAAGGGCTCACCGGCGATGAAGTGAAGCCTGAACTCCAGCCCGTACAGCCGCCCGTGGACCTTTCTCCTGATGGAGAGCGAGAACATGTCCGCGTCGTCGAAGCTGGAGCGGTGCTCGGGACGGACGTGCCGGCTCAGGTACTCGAACGAGAGCGTCCGCCGATCGACGAGCAGGCCGGGGATCCGTGCGGCGGAGCCGTGCAGCAGGTAGAGGCACATCAGGTCCACCGGATGTGTCTCGCGTGCCAGGTGAGTGAAGAACCCATCGGAAAAACCGTCCCGCAAAGCGTCTCCAGCCCTCCCGCCCCCGCTGTGCCGTGGGCACCGGCAAATCTACGGCAGACGTGAGGAGTTCAGCGGCCCCCGACCGGAGAGCCCGGTCGGGGGCCGAGGAGGACCGGCGGTGGTGCTGCCGCCCGCCAGGACGTGTTGGCGGGCGTCCGAGTCGTCGAGCGCGCGGTACCTCACCACGGGGTCGCCGGCTCGCACCAGGGCAGTCGCGCATGCGAGACACCATGGCCGTGGCGGTTGTACGTCGAGATCCTCGATCACTGCTGGAGCAGTGCGGCACTCGACACAAACAGCCATGGTGTCCGCGCGGTTCTCAGGACCAGGCCGAGCCGCACTGGGTGCAGCCCCACTGGCCGTACAACGAGGGCCCTGACCGGTGTGCGGTCACGGCCCCGAAGCGTGGGGTTCAGATGGTGCCGAACTCATTGGCCTGGACAGCAGTGACGAAGGATCGCCAGGCGTCGGAGGGAAAGACGAGTGCGGGGCCGGACGGGTCCTTGGAGTCGCGGACGGAGACGAGGCCGGGGAGGTTGGGAGCGACCTCAACGCACGACCCCCCATTGTTGCTGTACGTGCTCTTGCACCACTGGGCCGTCGCGAGTGCCGCTTCGACACTGTCGATCGTCATTTGAGGCCTCCCAGTTCGAGTGGATCCGAACTCTGTCCACAGTAGACGCGTAGAGGGGCCAGGCGAATCCCAGAACCGGCCGCATAGCGAGGGCCCAGGCCGCCTTGGCGGCCAGGGCCCCGGGGTGGTGGTGATCAGATGGTGCCGAACTCGCCGGCCTGGATGGCGGTGACGAAGGATCGCCAGGCGTCGGAGGGGAAGACGAGTGCGGGGCCGGACGGGTCCTTGGAGTCGCGGACGGGGACGAGGCCGGGGAAGTCGGGGGTCACCTCAACGCAGGTCCCCCCGTTGTCGCTGTAGGAGGACTTGAACCAGGCTGCGATGGACAGGTCTACGGGGCCGATCATGACGTTCCTTTCACGCCTGACGGATCATCTCCAGAGAGGCGGCTTTCGGCAGCGCTTCCACTGTGAGGTGATGGTAGTCCCTTTCCAAAGGGCGGGCGGTTTCGCTCTGCCGAGCGAGGAACCCGCGCATCTGGCACTCCGAGTAGGCGAGGAGTGACCGGTCCGCCATGGTCAGTAGAGTGACCACCTTGCTGAACGGCAGCTCCTCGGCGAGGCTGTACGGCGCGATCTGGATGGTGATGTTGGGCCTTGCTGCCCGCTCCTCCAGGTGGCGGAGCTGGCGTCGCATCACCTCACGTCCGCCCACCGGGCGACGGAGACAGCCTTCGTCGAGGACGAAGTGAAGCCAAGGCGCGGGCTTTCGCTCCAACAGCTTCTGGCGAGTGAGCAGAAAGTTGACTCGGTCGTCCGCCTGTTCCTGGGTGATCTTTCCACGTCGCACAGCAGCGGCGGCGAATGCCGCCGCATATTCCTGGGTCTGTAGGAGTCCAGGGACGATGCCAAGTTCGAAGTGCCGAATCTCGACCGCCTTGGCCTCCTGGGCTGCGTACTCGGGAAACCCTTCGAGGAGTGAGGTGTTGCTGATGTTCCAGAACATCAGCTCCAGGGTTCCGCCGGTATCAAGCGCATCATCGGACTTGATGGCGAAGAGCTGTGTGGGATTGCGCGTCCCTCTTTCGATGGAGGACACGAGGGTGTCGCTGTAGCCGATGATCTTCCCCAGATCGACCTGGGTGAACCCCTTCGCCTCGCGCGATCTGCGGAGTTGAACTCCGAAGGCCGCCGCAGGCGATGACGTTGGGTCAAGTTCCGTTCGCCGCATGTTCGATCGCCTCCCGCAGCCCGAATCCCACATGGCCGAAGTGTCCAGTGCGAACCCTTCCGATCGTAGCCCAGATCGCCCCACCATGGATACGGGTCGTAGCGATCCCTATGCACAGCGCAACCAGGAGCCCCCATGCCCAGTCGCCCCCGCATGCCCGTTTACACCCCCACCGTCGGCGAGGTCGTCCGAGACCTCGGGCACCGGGACTTCACCGGCAAGCCCGTCGAGGCCGTCTACATGGACACCCTCGCCGGGCTCGTCCACCTCCGCCCCGAGGCGGGCGGCTGCGAGTGGACCACCAAGCCCGAACACGTCCAGGCCCTCACCGAGCCCCGCTTCGTCACCGTCCAGCACCCCAGCCGGCCGCGCACCGCCGACGTGACGTGAAGCTGCTCGCCGCCGTCCTCGGCGTCGCCACCCTCTCCACCCTCGCCGCCACGGCCGCCTGCTGGCCCATCCACGACGGGCCCCTCGCGCCCCAACTCCTCATCTTCGGGCTGATCCTCACCACCGGAATCTCCGCCGGACTGCCTGCCTGCTTCACCCGGCTCTCGCCCAACAGGAGCACCACATGCTGCACCACCTCCCCGCCATCCTCACCACCCCGCCCCGCCGACGCCTCGGCCACCAGGCCCTCATCCTCAACCGCGACGGCGCCGTCCTCCTGATCGCCACCGCCTACAAGTCCGGCCTCATGCTCCCCGGCGGCAGCGCCGAAGCCAACGAACTCCCCCACCTCGCCGCCCGCCGCCACACCGAAACCGAAACCGGACTCGTCCTCCCCCTGCGCCACATCCTCGCCACCGACTACGTCGACGCCCAACTCCTCCCCGAAGGCATCAACTTCGTCTACTGGGGCGGCCACCTCACCGGCGCCCAGGAAACGATCGTCGCCCGCCACCGACCCCCCGCCACCATCACCGCCGTCCACTGGCTCCACCCCCACCAACTCCCCGACGCCATGGCCCCCGACCAGCACCGCCGCACCACCCAAGCCCTCACCGCCCTCACCAACGGCACCCACCTCCCCTTCCTCCTCCGCGGCACCCCCGCCGAATAGCTCCGTCCAGGACCTGGGCACGCCGATGGCCCTGACCGATGCGTCGGTCAGGGCCATCGCGTCCGGGCAGCGGTCAGACGGTTCCGAACTCTCCGGCCCGGACAGCGGCGACGAACGCGGCGAACTCCGACGACGTGAAGACCAGCACGGGACCGGACGGATCCTTGGAATCACGGACCGGGACAGCGCCGGGGAAGTCCGGAGCGGCCTCGACGCAGTCGCCGCCGTTGCTGCTGTACGTACTCCTACGCCACCGAACGTCGGAAAGGTCGATGTGCTGCATGGCCTCCCCACTCCTTCCAACAGTCCACTTGACCCGAGGCTTTGACCCCTCGCCGAGCGTAATCCGCCCCCGCCCCCTCAGAACAGCGCCACCAGCTCCGTCCGCGAGGCGATCCCCAGCTTCGGGTACGCCTTGTACAGGTGGTGCCCCACCGTCCTCGGGCTGAGGAAGAGCTGCGCCGCGATGTCCCGGTTGGTGAGCCCCTGCGCCGCCAGCCGGGCGATCTGCAACTCCTGCGGGGTGAGCACCGCCAGCGCCCCCGCCGGAACGGCCGGCGCCGTCGGGGCCGCCGTGCCGGTGGCGGTCAGCTCCCCCCGCGCCCGGTCCGCCCACGGCGCCGCGCCCAGCCGCTCGAAGGTCTCCAGCGCCGCGCTCAGGTGCGGCCTCGCATCCGTCCGCCGCCGCCCCCGCCGCAGCCACTCCCCGTACAGCAGCGCCGTCCGCGCCTGCTCGAACGGGCGCTGCGTACCCTCGTGCAGCTCCAGCGCCGCCCGGTACGCGGACTCCGCCAGCTCGTCCGGCCCCAGCAGTGCCTGGCAGCGCAGCCGTACCGCCTCAGCCCACGGCGTCCCCGCCGCTGCCGCCCAGCGCGCGAAGCGCTCGTACGGCTCCGCCGCCCGCTCCGGCTCGCCCAGCCGGACGGCCGCCTCGACAAGGTCGGCCACCGCCCGGGTGGCGCCGATGTGGTGCCGGTAGGGCCCGGTGGTGAGCGTGTGCAGCCGGTCGGCGGCGGACGCCGCGCGGCCGCGGCCGAGGTCCAGCAGCGCGAGCGCCCACTGCGCCCAGGGCTCACCGGCGGCGGACGCGGACGAACCGGAGACCAGGGCGTCGGCGGCCAGCTCCACGCACCGCTCGTCGGCACCGCCCAGTGCCGCCAAACACGCCAGCATCCCGGCGAGTTGGCTGGTCCACTGGTGCTGTCCGGTGTCCCGGGCGAGCGTGTGCCCCTCCGCCGCCGTGACTTCCGCATCGCGGTGCCGTCCGTGGAACAGCTCGGCCTCGGCCAGGAAGAACTGGAGCGTGGGCAGCACCCCCACCGTCCCCTTGGCCCGGGCCTCCGCGACCAGCTCCGCCGCCAGCTCCAGCGTCTCGTGGTCGCGCCCGAGGACGAGCGCCGCGCCGCACAGCTGCACCAGGTCGACCGGGCTCTCCGCCCCCGCCTTCCGCGCCGCCTCGGCGGTCGTCCGCACGTCGGGCACCGGCCCGGCCGCGGGGCGCCCCAGGGCCGGCAGCACGGCGGCCGGCAGGTCCCGGGCCAGCGGGGCGAGCGGCTCGTCGGGGCCGAGCGGGAGGGCGGCCAGCCGGTCCAGCACGGTCGCCACCGGCTCCTCGCCGACGTACCAGGCGGCATGGAAGGCCTGGAGCAGCATCCGCGCCGCGTAGGCGGGCTCGATGTCGGTGGCGGCGGCGTCCAGCAGTAGCCGGTACGCGGCCGGGTAGGCGCCGCGCCAGAAGTGCGCGACCGCCCGGACCTGGTCGAGCAGGGCGTGCGCGAAGACGCTGTCGGTTCGCGGCCCGGCCCGGTCCGCCAGCGCCTCCGCCTGCGCCAACTTCCCTTCCTCAGTGGCTGCTTCGGCCGCCAGCACCAGCCGGCGAGTGGCACCGTCGTGGTCCGGGGTGAGCCCGGCGGCACGCTCATAGGCGGCCGCCGCGCCGCCGTGCGCACCGCGCGCCTCGGCCCGTTGGGCGGTGAGCTCCAGGGCGTCGGCGAGGTCGGCGTCGGGCGCGGTGGCGGCCAGTGCGAGGTGCCAGGTACGCCGGTCGCCCTCCTCCAGGACCTCGCCGATCGCCCGGTGAACCTCCAACCGCTGTTGCAGGGGTGTGCGTTGGAGGACGGAGGCACGCAGCAGCGGATGCCGGAAGACGAGCCTGCGCGCGGCGCTGACGGTGATCAGCCGGACCCGTTCGGCGGGAGCGAGCGCCCCGGCGTCCACCCCGAGCACGGCGGCGGCGGCCAGCACGACGTCCAGTTCGCCGTTCTCCTCGGCCGCGGCGACCAGGAGCAGCGTCTGGGTGGCCGCCGGCAGTCCGGTCACCTGGCTGTGGAAGGCCATCAGCAGCCGACTGGTGAGCGCCAGCCCTCCGGACGCGCAGTCCGCCTCCGTCCAGGGGAGTTCGACGAGCGCCAGGGGGTTGCCCGCCGCCTCGTCGAGCAGCCGTCGGCGGGCCGGTTCGGGCAGCGCCCCGCCCGCGCGGTCGGCGAGCAGCCGGACGGCGTCCGCCTCGGCGAGCCCGTTCAGCCGCAGCTCCGGGAGCCCGGCGAGCGGCAGCACCTCGGCCCCGGCCCCCGCGTCCCGGGCGGCGAGCAGCAGCGCGACGCCCTCCGCCTGGAGCCGGCGGGCCGCGATCAGCAGCGCGTCCAGCGAGGACGGGTCCAGCCACTGCAGATCGTCGACGACGCACAACAGCGGCTGCTCGACGGCGAGTTCCGCCAGCAGCCCGAGCGTGGCCAGCCCGGTGAGCAACCGGTCCGCACCACCGGCCGCCTCCCCGAGACCGAACACGCCCTCCAGCGACCGCCGTTGGGGCCCGGGCAGGGCCTCCAGCCGGTCGAGCCCCGGTGCCAGCAGCTGGCTGAGGCCCGCGAAGGGGAGTTCGGCCTCGTACTCGACGCCGGTCGCCCTGATCACCCGGACGCCGTCCCCGGCCGTCGCCACCGCGTGCTCCAGCAGCGCCGTCTTGCCGATCCCCGGCTCGCCGCGCAGCACCAGCACCCCGCTGCGGCCGTCCCGCGCCCCGTCGAGCAGCGCGTCGACGGCGGCCCGCTCCCGTTCCCGTCCGTACAGCACCCGGTCTCCCCTCCCGATACGCCCGACCCTACTGGCGGTGACCTACGTACACCCCTACCTATCCGTGACGGATTCGCCCGCCGCCCGCCGTCCGTACCGTCTTGACCAGCGGGAACGGCCCGCCAACAGCCCTACCGGACAAGGGAGAAGACCATGACCGACACCCAGCCGACCGACCTCCGGCAGCTCGCCGCCCGCTACCTCGCCGCCTGGAACGAGACCGACCCGGCCGCCCGCCGGAAGCTGGTCGACGACGCCTGGGCCGAGGACGGCAGCTACACCGACCCGCTGGCCGCCGTTTCCGGCCGCGAGGCCGTCGACGCGCTGATCGGCGCCGCCCAGGCGCAGTTCCCCGGCCTGGTGTTCACCCTCGGCCCGGTCGACGCCCACCACGACATCGCACGTTTCACGTGGAACCTCGGCCCGGCCGGCGAGGAGCCGCTGGTCATCGGCTTCGACGTGCTGGTCGCCGACGCGGCGGGCCGGATCGCCTCGGTGTACGGCTTCCTCGACCGCGTCCCGGGCGCCTGAGGTCGACACCGCCCCCTCCGGCCGGCGGGGGCGGGCGCCCCACCGCCCGTTCCCGCCGCTCCCCCGACCTGCCCCAGGAGACGAAGAGTTGTCCAGGACGCTCACCGCCCGTCCGACCGCCCGCACGACATCGGCCGCCCCCGCCCCGCGCGGTCTGCTGCCGGTCCTCCTGACCGCGACCTTCATGACCGCCCTCGACGTCTTCGTCGTCAACGTCGCCATCCCCTCCCTCCAGAACGACCTACGGGCCGGACCGGCCGCCGTGCAATGGGTGGTCGCCGGCTTCGGCCTCGCCTTCGCCGCCGGACTGATCACCGCCGGCCGGCTCGGCGACCGCTACGGCCGGCGCCGGCTGTTCGGACTCGGCCTGTCCCTGTTCACCCTGGCCTCGGCGGCCTGCGGCCTGGCGCCGACCGCGGACGCGCTGGTCGCCGCCCGGGTGGCCCAGGGACTGGCGGCGGCGCTGATGAGCCCGCAGGTGCTGGCGATCCTGCGGACGGCGTACAGCGGCGCCGCGCAGGCCCGGGCGTTCTCGATGTACGGGCTGACCATGGGGATCGGCGCCGTCTTCGGCCAGCTGATCGGCGGGGTGCTGATCCGCGCCGACCTGTTCGGCCTGGACTGGCGCAGCTGCTTCCTGCTCAACCTGCCGGTCGGCCTGGCCGCCCTGGCGCTGGTGCGGCGCTGCCTGCCCGAGTCGCGCGCCCCGCACCGGCCGGGCCTGGACCCGGTGGGTGTCGCGCTGGTCACCGTCGCGCTGACCGGCCTGGTGCTGCCGCTGATCCAGGGCCCCGGGGCCGGCTGGCCGCTGTGGACCTGGCTCTGCCTGGGCGCCTCGATCGCCCTGCTCGCGCTCTTCGCCGTCCACCAGCACCAGAGCGGCCTGGCGGGCCGCTCACCGCTCCTGGACACCCGGCTGTTCGCCGGCCGCGCGTTCACCACCGGCCTGCTCGCGCAGCTGGCCTTCTCGCTCGGCCAGGGGTCGTTCTTCCTGGTGCTCGCGCTCTACCTCCAGCCGGGCCGCGGCCTGGACGCGCTCGGCGCGGGCCTGGTCTTCACCGCGATCGGCCTCGGCTACCTGGTGACCTCCACCGCCGTGCACCGCGTCACCGCCCGGCTGGGCCGGCAGACGATCGCGCTCGGCGGGCTGCTGATGGCCGCCGGGCTGGGCCTGCTCGGGCTCGCGGTGCACGCCACGGGCACCACCGGCAGCGTCTGGTGGCTGGCGCCCGGCCTGTTCGTGGACGGGCTCGGGATGGGCCTGGTGATCGCCCCGGTGACGTCCGCGGTGCTGGCGGTCGTCGAACCGCGGCTGGCCGGCTCGGCGGCGGGCCTGGTGGCCACCGTCCAGCAGGTGGCGGGGGCGCTCGGGGTCGCGCTGATCGGCATCCTGTACTACGCCGCCGACAACCCGGCCACCGCGTTCGGGCGCAGCCTCGCGGCGCTGGCGGTGCTGGAGGTGCTGCTCGCGGGCCTGGTCCAGCTGCTGCCGCGCCGCACGGGGTGAGCCACTGGGCACGGGAGGGTGGGGGTCGCATCGCGGAGCGTCCCCTCTCCCTTCCGCTTCCCTGCCGCCCTCCCGTTCCGTTTCCTCCCCCCGATCGGGTTGGATGGGTGGATGAGCGAGGAGAAGAGCGCCGTACCGGCGTGGGAGCAGCGGTTCAGGGCGGCACGGGTCTCCCTGCCGGACTGGGCGGAGGACGCCCCCGAGCGGGCGCTGTACGTGTCCAACGCCAGCGGCACCTACGAGGTCTACGCCTGGGACCGCGCCACCGACACCCACCGGCGGGTCACCGACCGCCCCAATGGCACCACCGACGCCGAGCTGTCCCCCGACGGCGAGTGGATCTGGTGGTTCGACGACAGCGACGGCGACGAGTTCGGCATCTGGCGCCGTCAGCCCTTCGCCGGCCGCCCCGAGGGCGCCGACGGCCCCGACGAGGAGGCCGTCCCCGGCCTCGCCCCGTCCTACGAGGCGGGCCTCGCCCTGGGCCGGGACGGCACCGTGGTGGTCGGCCGCTCCACCGACGACGGCGGCACCACCCTGCACCTGCGCCGCCCCGGTGCGGCGCAGGCCGTCGAGATCTACCGGCACGCCGAGTACGGCGGCGTCGGCGACCTCAGCCACGACGGCACCCTGCTGGCCATCGACCACACCGAGCACGGCGACGCCATGCACGGCGCGATCCGGGTCGTCCGGCTGCCCGCCGAGGGCGCCGACGTCACCACCGTGGCCGAGCTGGACGAGGTCACCGGCCACGACGAGCCGCACGGGGTGGCCTGCCTGGGCTTCGCGCCGCTCGACGGCGACACCCGGCTGCTGGTCGCCCACCAGCGCACCGGCCGCTGGGAGCCGATCATCTGGGACGTCGCGACCGGCACCGAGACGGCGCTGCGGCTGCGCGACGAGCAGGGCCGCGAGCTGCCCGGCGACCTCTCCGCCCAGTGGCGGCCCGACGCCCGCACGCTGCTGATCGAGCACGAGTACGAGGCGCGCAGCGAGCTGTTCTCGTACGCGCTGGACGAGGGCGTGCTCACCCGGCTGGACACCCCGCGCGGCACCGTCGGCGGCGCCACCCCGCGCCCGGACGGCACCGTGGAGTTCCTCTGGTCCTCCGCCGCCGAGCCGTCGGCCGTGCGATCCACCGCCGGCACCGTGGTGCTGCGCGCGCCCGGCGCCGTCCCGCCCGGCTCGGTGCCGGTCGAGGACGTCTGGGTGGAGGGGCCCGGCGGGCGGGTGCACGCGCTGGTCCAGCGGCCGGCCGGCGCCGGAGCGGGCGAGGGACCGTTCCCGACCGTGTTCGAGGTCCACGGCGGCCCGACCCACCACGACAGCGACTCCTTCGCCGCCGGACCGGCCGCCTGGCTGGACCACGGCTTCGCGGTGGTCCGGGTCAACTACCGCGGTTCCACCGGCTACGGCCAGGCCTGGACGGACGCGCTGCGCGAGCGGGTCGGGCTGATCGAGCTGGAGGACATCGCCGCCGTGCGCGAGTGGGCGGTGGCGAGCGGGCTGGCCGATCCGGAGCGGCTGGTGCTGTCCGGCGGCTCCTGGGGCGGCTACCTCACGCTGCTCGGCCTCGGCACGCAGCCGGAGCTGTGGAGCCTCGGCGTCGCCGCCGTGCCGGTCGCGGACTACCTGACGGCGTACGAGGACGAGATGGAGGCGCTGAAGGCGATCGACCGCACGCTCTTCGGCGGCACGCCGGAGGAGGTGCCCGAGCGCTGGACGGCCTCCTCGCCGCTGACGTACGTCGATCAGGTGCGGGTGCCGGTGTACATCAGCGCCGGGGTGAACGACCCGCGCTGCCCGATCAAGCAGATCGACAACTACGTCGAGCGGCTGGAGCAGCTCGGCAAGCCGCACGAGGTGTACCGGTACGACGCCGGGCACGGGTCGCTGGTCGTGGACGAGCGGATCAAGCAGCTGCGGCTGGAGATCGAGTTCGTCCGCCGGCACCTCGCCGGTGCGGCGGTGGGCGAGAATCGGGCGGACGCGCGGCCGTAGGGGACGCGGGAACGGGGGGGTACGGGGTGAGGCGCCTGCTGACGATCGTGGGGGCGGGGGTGGCCGGGGTGCTGGTGCTCACCGGCTGCTCGGGCCAGGACGGCGGTGACGGCGGCGGGAGCGCGGCCTGTCCGCCGCCCGCCTCGCCGTCGCCGTCGTGGTCCCCGTCACCGACGGCCACCTCGACCGTGGTGAGTGCGGCGTTCCGCACCACCACGGTCGAGGTGGCCCGGGCCGGGGAGGACGGCGGCGTGGTGGTGCTCGCCAAGTCGGGCTCGAAGGGGTCCACGGGGTCCAAGGGGTCCAAGGGCTCGAAGAGCGGACGCAAGACGCGCCACCACACCGACACCTACGACTCGGACCACAACAACGGCGGCGGCAACGGCAACAACAGCGCCCGCCGGTGCGACAACCCGCCGCCGACCGTCGCACCCTCGCCCACGGCGTCGACACCGTCGGTACCGACGCCGACGGCACCGGCTCCGAGCGTGCCGAGCGTGCCGACCGTCCCGGCCAAGCCGGCCGTTCCGCCGGCGAAGCCGACCCGCTGACCGGAGGGCCGGACGACCGGCCGTCCGCTGTCAGTCCAGGACCGGGTCCAGCCCGAGGGCCCGGTCCTGCTCCGCCTCCGCCTCGCGGCGCACCAGGCGGAACCACATGAACACCACGAAGCCGCCGAAGACGAACCACTCCAGCGTGTAGCCGAGGTTCTGGAACGCGCGCAGGGAGAGCCCGTCACCGCCCTGCGGCTGCACGGTCGGCACGGGGGTGAACCCTTCCGGCGCGGTGTCGGTGGACACCCAGCCGTCGTACCAGCCGTCCAGGGCGAGCTTGTTGACGAGCGCGGCCCGGTTGATCGTGCCGAGCTGCCCGTCCGGGAGGCCACCGGCGACGGCGCCGCCGCTGCCGCTGGTCTCGCCCGCCTGGAGGCGGCCGGTCACGGTCACCTCACCGGCCGGCGCGGGCACGGTCGCCCCGGCCGGGGGTTCACCGGCCGCCCAGCCGCGGACGACCGCGGCGGTCCGGCCGTCGGCGGTGCGCAGCGGGGTGAGCACGTAGTAGCCCTGCTTGCCGTCCAACACGCGGTTGGGGACGAGCAGTTGGTGCTCCTGTTCGAAGGTGCCGGTGACCGTCACGGCGCGGCCGACGGTGTCGGTGGTGACCTGCGGGCGGTCGGCGGCGAGCACGTCGTCGAGCGGCCGGGGCGCGCCGCCGTCGGCCACCGCCCGGCTGATCTCCTGGTGCGAGGAGACCCGGTCCTCGAACCGGCCGAGCTGCCAGGAGCCGAGCCAGACGCACACCGCGACGGCCGCGACGGCCAGCGCGGTGCCGCTCAGCCAGCGCGGGGTGAGGAGAAACCGGTACACACCCCCCACGGTAACCACTCCTCACACCTCGCCCGCCTCCAGGGCCCCCGCACCCCCGAAAAATGTGCGGACCGGTCGACCTGCGCCACCCGCTCCGAACGCACCGAACACCACCGCCGGAGCAGGAAGTCGGACCCGCCGACTTCCTGCGCACCGCACCCCGCACCCCGCCCACCGGCAGCCGGCAGATCACCCCGCCGACGGGGAAGTGCGGGGCGCACCGGCCGGGGCGTCGGCCGGCACCGGCTGCGGCAGCGTCCGGTACACCGTCCCCGCGCAGGCGCCGGGCAGGACGGCGGTCGCGGCGGCCGGATTGCCCGGCGCCGGGGTGTACGCCAGGGTCACGCTCGTCGAGGGCCTGCTCGGGCCGGCCGTCGGGGTGGCCGACGGGCTCGGCGCCCCGGTGGGCGTCCCCGCCGTCGTCGCGCTCGGACGCGGCGGCGTGGTCGGCTCCGCGGTGGGATCGGACGCCGGGACCACCCCGGGCACCCCGCTGGTACCGCCCGCCGAGGTCATCGGTCCGCTCGTCTGGACCCCGCCGGCCGCGCCGCCGCCGGTGCCCGCCGAGCCGCCGCCGGAGGCCGTACCCCCCGTGCTCCCCGAGCCGCCCGTGTCACCGCCGGTCCCGCCGGAACCGCCACCACTGTTCGCACCCGGCACCGCGCCCGGGCCCGCCCCCGGTCCGGTGCTCGCGGTACCGCCGGGAACGGGCCCGCCGCCCCCCGTCGTCCCGCCGCCCGAGGTGCCGCCCCCGGACGTGCCACCGCCCGAACTCCCGCCGCCGCCCGACGTGCCGCCCCCGGACGTACCGCCGCCCGAGGTCCCGCCGCCGCCCGACGTGCCCGGCTGCCCGGACCCGGTGGAGGCGCTCGGCGAGGCCGTCCCTCCCGGCGTCGAACAGCCCGCCGGGTCCGGGATCCAGGCGAAGTCCACCCGGTACCCGGCCCGGGGTACGAGGACGGGGCCGTCGCTCCCCGCGTCCTTCCCGGTCGCGGGTCCGGACGAGGGGCCGGGCGCGGGCAGCTCGGTGGCCGGGTCGCCTGCGGTGTGGAAGGCGATCCGGACGCGGCCGCTGTCCGGCGTCGCGACGCCGGTGACGGTGACCGAGCCGGGCCCGCCCAGCTGGCAGCTGCGCCCGGACACGTTGGTCACGGTGAAGGAGCCGTAGATCCGCCCTTCCGCGTCCGCGGCGCCGAGCTGCGTGGCGCCCTGCCCGAGGTCGGAGCGCGTGCACAGCGCCGGCGTCGGGGCGTCGCTCCCGCCGGTGGTGGTGGCGGCCGGGGGGACGGTGCCGGGCGCGGGACGGGTGGTGCTCGGGCCGGCGCTCGGCGAGCCGCCGACGGTGCCGGACGGGATGCCCGGTACGACCGGCAGCCCGAGGTCGGTGGCCGGGGGCGGTTCGGGCGTGCCGGTGGCGCCGCCGGGGACGGTGCCCGTGACGGTGGCGGAGGCGCTCCCGCTCGCGGTTCCGGGCGAGCCGGGACCGCCGGACAGGCCGAGGTGGTCCGCGGTGTGCAGGGCCGGCATCAGGAAGGAGGCGGCGGCCACCACCGCGGCGGCGCCCGTCCAGGCCCCGCGCCGGACGGCCCGCCGGCGCGGCACCGCCCGCCGGATGTGCTGCAGGCCGCCGGGTGCGGGCTGCACCTCGGCCACGGCCCGCTGCATCAGCTCCCGGACCAGCCGCTCCTCGCGCTCACGGGGTTCCTCCCCGTCGAAGGCGGCGCCCCCGCCGAACGCGGCACCCCCGCCCGCGCCCGTACCGTCGTTCTCAGCCATGCCCGGCCTCCATCTGGACCCGCAGCGCGGCAAGCCCTCGTGAGCCGTACGCCTTCACCGAACCGAGCGAGATGCCCAGGGTCTCCGCCACCTGCGCCTCCGTCATGTCCACGAAGTAGCGCAGCACCAGAACCTCCCGCTGACGGCGTTGCAGACCCCGCAGAGCGACCTTCAACTGGTCACGCTCCAGCGCATCGTAGGCGCCTTCCTCTGCACTGGCCATGTCAGGCATCGGCTTCTGCAGCAACCGCAGTCCGAGGATCCTGCGCCGCAGCGTCGAGCGGGACAGGTTGACCACGGTCTGCCGCAGGTAGGCCAGCGTCTTCTCGGGTTCGCGCACCCGCCGCCGGGCCGCGTGCACCCGGATGAACGCCTCCTGGACGACGTCCTCGCAGCTCGACAGGTCGTCGAGGAGCAGCGCGGCCAGTCGCAGCAGAGAGCGGTAGTGCGCCTGATAGGTCTCGGTGAGCAGATCCTCGCTGGTCCCGGCGGCGGTGCCGGTGCTACCGGCGCCGGAGTCCGCGGCGCCGGGTGCGACTGCCGTCATCTGGCTATCTTCCGGCCTGTCCGCAGGCCACTGGACACGCGACGGGAACGACACTGCGGCTCTCGCCGAGATGCCCGTCCCTGCCCCCACCATCACGTTCGCCACGCCCGTTGGACACTCGATCCCCTGTCATGGTTGCCCAGCCCGGCGGACATTCTTCCGCATGGACGGAAGGGGCGCCCAGGGGATTCGGCGAGGATTCCTGGCACAGTCGGCGAACATCCCGCGCAGAGCCCCGGCACCGTCCGCACCGGGCCCGGTCAGCCCGCGTCGGTGTCCCGGCCCGGACCCGGTCAGACCGGGTCGGTGTCCCAGCCCGGGTCGGTGTCCGGCGCCGCGTCGCCGCCCTCGGCGGCCACCAGCTCCGCGATCTGGAGCGCGTTCAGCGCCGCGCCCCGGCGCAGGTTGTCCCCGCAGAGGAAGAGGTCCAGCGCGTTCGGATCGTCCAGCGCCCGCCGCAGCCGCCCCACCCACACCGGGTCCGTGCCGACCGCGTCGTTCGGCGTGGGGAACTCGCCCGCCGCCGGGTCGTCGTACAGCACCACCCCGGGCGCCTCCGCCAGGAGTTCCCGGGCGTGCTCCTGGGTGACCTCGCGCTCGAACACCGCGTGCACGGCGAGCGCGTGGGTGCGCACCACCGGGATCCGCACACAGGTGGCGGAGACCTTCAGCCGGGGCAGCGCGAGGATCTTGCGGGACTCGTCGCGCACCGTGCGCTCCTCGGACGACCAGCCGCCGTCCGTCAGCACCCCGGTCCAGGGCACCGCGTTGAGCGCCAGCGGGGCGGCGAACGGCCCGTGGTCGGCGATCACCGCGCGCAGGTCGCCGGTCTGCTCGCCGACGTCGGTGCCGGCCACCTGGGCGAGCTGGGTGCGCAGCGCGTCCGCGCCGACCCGGCCGAGTCCCGAGGCGGCCTGGTAGGAGGCGACGACCAGCGACTCAAGGCCGTACTCGGCGTGCAGCGCGCCGATCGCCGCGATCATGGTCAGGGTGGTGGAGTCGGGGCTCGCCACGATGCCGCGCGAGCGCATCCGGGCAGCCGCCGCGTTGACCTCGGGCACCACCAGCGGAACGGCGTCGTCCAGCCGGAACGCGCCGGAGTTGTCGACCACCACGACACCCTTGGCGGCCGCGATCGGCGCCCAGCGGGCGGCGATCTCCTCGGGGACGTCGAACAGCGCGACGTCGATCCCGTCGAAGGCCTCCTCCCGCAGCGGGAGCACCTCCACGGGCTCCCCGCGCACGACCGCCTTGCGGCCGGCCGAGCGCGGGGAGGCGACGAGACGGATCTCGCCCCAGATGTCCTGGCGGAGGGAGAGCAGGCCGAGCAGCACCTCGCCGACCGCGCCGGTGGCGCCGACGACGGCGAGGTTCGGCCGCCGGGTCATCGCCCGGTGCCTCCGTACACGACGGCCTCGTCCGTCTCGCTGTCCAGCCCGAAGGCGCTGTGGACGGCCTGGACGGCCGCGTTGACGTCCTCGGCGCGGGTGACCACCGAGATGCGGATCTCCGAGGTGGAGATCAGCTCGATGTTGACGCCGGCCGCGGAGAGCGCCTCGAAGAAGGTCGCGGTGACCCCCGGGTTGGAGCGCATGCCCGCGCCGACCAGCGAGATCTTGCCGATCGCGTCGTCGTAGCGGAGCGACTCGTAGCCGATGCCCTCCTTGACCCGGTCGAGCGCGTCGATGGCCTTCTGGCCCTCGGTCTTCGGCAGCGTGAAGGAGATGTCGGTCAGACCGGTCGACGCCGCGGAGACGTTCTGCACGACCATGTCGATGTTGATCTCGGCGTCGGCGATGGCGCGGAAGATGCGCGCCGCCTCGCCCGGCTTGTCGGGGACGCCGACGACCGTGACCTTCGCCTCGGACGTGTCATGGGCGACTCCGGAGATGATGGCCTGCTCCATCTCGCCCCCTTCGGGCTGGTTCGGGTTGTCGTTGCTGACGATCGTCCCGGGGAGGCCCGAGAAGGACGAGCGTACGTGAATCGGGATGTTGTAGCGGCGCGCGTACTCCACGCAGCGGTCGAGCAGCACCTTGGAGCCGGACGAGGCCAGCTCCAGCATGTCCTCGTACGCGATCCAGTCGATCTTGCGGGCCTTCTTCACCACGCGCGGGTCGGCGGTGAACACGCCGTCCACGTCGGTGTAGATCTCGCAGACCTCCGCCTTGAGGGCGGCGGCGAGGGCGACGGCGGTGGTGTCCGAGCCGCCGCGACCGAGCGTGGTGATGTCCTTGCTGGACTGCGACACGCCCTGGAAACCGGCCACGATCGCGATGTTGCCCTGGTCGAGGGCGGTGCGGATGCGGCCCGGCGTCACGTCGATGATGCGCGCCTTGTTGTGGACGGAGTCGGTGATGACGCCGGCCTGGCTTCCTGTGAACGACTGCGCCTCGTGGCCCAGGGATTTGATCGCCATGGCCAGCAGCGCCATGGAGATGCGCTCTCCAGCGGTCAGCAGCATGTCGAACTCGCGGCCGGCGGGGAGAGGTGACACCTGCTCCGCGAGTTCGATGAGCTCGTCCGTCGTGTCGCCCATCGCGGACACCACGACGACGACCTCATGGCCGGCCTTCTTGGCGTCAACGATTCGACGGGCCACGCGCTTGATGCCCTCGGCATCCGCAACGGATGAGCCGCCGTACTTCTGCACGACAAGGCCCACGTGCGCTCCTCGACTTGTGTCGTCTTCCGGGGGCGATCGGCCCCCGCACCCCCGGATGGCGGGGGCAGTGCGGTCGGCGCCAGTCTACCGAGCGAGGGTGCTCCGCCCCCCGCTTTCCATATGATGAGACACACGTTTCGGCAGGTGAGCGGGGGTGCGGATACCCGGACCGGCAGGTCTGCGGGCGGGCCGCCGCCGTTCCGGAGAATCGGCGGACGAACGGACGGACGCCCCGGGGTTTTCCGCCCCGGGAGGCGGAGTGAGGCTTCCGTCACAGTCCGCGGCCCGGCCCGGCGCCGAGGCCCCGCCCGGGCCTCCGCCGCGGCTACCGCCCCAGCCCCAGCTCCGCCGCCATGAGGTCGCCGGCCTGCTGCTCCAGCTGCTCGTCGGTGAGTCCGTCGTTGTCGGTGTCGGCGCCGTCCGGCGCCGCCCCGATCGGGCTGTCCAGCCGGACGTGCGCGATCAGCGACTGCAGCGCCCGCAGCACGGCCGTGCAGGTGGTGCCCCAGTTGGACAGGTACGAGAACTGCCACCACCAGAGCGCCTCGCTGACCCGGCCCTCGCGGTAGTGGGTCAACCCGTGCTGCAGCTCGCCCACCACCCCGGCCAGGTCGTCCGAGATCCGGAAGGCGTTCGGCTTCTCCGGCGGCCCGTACGGGTCGAACACCTCGTGGTAGACGTCGATCGGCGCGAGCAGTTCGGCCAGCCGCTCGCGCAGCTGCTCGCCGTCCGGCTCCGGCCCGGCGTCGGGCTCGAAGCGGTCGTCGGGGACGACGTCCTCGATGGCGCCCAGCCGGCCGCCGGCCAGCAGCAGCTGCGAGACCTCCAGGAGGAGCAGCGAGACGGCGCTGCCGGGCTCGTCACCCTTGGCGACCTCGGTCACCGAGAGCACGAAGCTCTCCACCGAGTCCGCGATCTGCACCGCGAAGTCGTCCGGCTCCGAACCGTGCCCGTGCGTGTGCGGGGCGTGCGGATCATGCTGCGCGTCCTGCGGGCCGCGCCGGTCCTCTTCCGGTCCGGCCTGGTGGGGCGTGTGGGGCTGCTGGTTGATCGTCCGGTCAGACATCGAGCAGTCGTCTCCCTTCGAAGGCGCGACCGAGCGTGACCTCGTCCGCGTACTCCAGATCCCCGCCGACGGGCAGGCCGCTCGCCAGACGGGTCACCTTCAGGCCCATCGGCTTGCAGAGCCGGGCCAGGTAGGTGGCGGTCGCCTCCCCCTCCAGATTGGGGTCGGTGGCCAGGATCAGCTCGGTGACCGTGCCGTCGGCGAGCCGCGCCAGCAGCTCCCGGATCCGCAGGTCGTCCGGGCCGACGCCCTCGATCGGGCTGATCGCGCCGCCCAGCACGTGGTAACGGCCGCGGAACTCCCGGGTGCGCTCGATGGCGACGACATCCTTGGGCTCCTCGACGACGCAGATGACAGCGAGGTCACGACGCGGGTCGAGGCAGACCCGGCACTGCTCGGCCTCCGCGACGTTGCCGCAGACGGCGCAGAACCGCACCTTGTCCTTGACCTCCAGCAGCGCGTGCGCCAGCCGGCGGACGTCGACCGGGTCGGCCTGCAGGACGTGGAAGGCGATCCGCTGCGCGCTCTTGGGCCCGACGCCGGGCAGCCTGCCCAGTTCGTCGATCAGGTCCTGAACCACGCCCTCGTACAACGTCGCGCCTTCCCTCGGGTTGGACCGGTGGCACCCGCAGGGGGTGCTCCGGTGCCATCATCCAACGAATCGGACGCCGGGCACACCGCCCGACGCCCGACTCCCGCATAAATCACACAGGTCCATCGGCTGAACTCCGGACCGTCACGGCCCCTCTCGGGCCGCCCCTGACCACGCTCAGAACGGCAGGCCCGGGATCCCGCCGCCGAGGCCCTGGGTCAGCGGGCCCATCCGCTCGGCCTGCATCTTCTGCGCGGCCTGGTTGGCGTCCCGGACGGCCGCCAGCACCAGGTCCGCCAGCGTCTCGGTGTCCTCCGGGTCCACGGCGGCCGGGGCGATGGTGAGCGCCACCAGCTCCCCGGAACCGGTCACCGTCGCCTCGACCAGGCCGCCGCCGGCCGAACCGGTCACCTTGGCCTCGGCCAGCTCCTGCTGCGCCTGGGCGAGGTCCTGCTGCATCTTCTGCGCCTGCTTGAGCAGCGCCTGCATGTTGGGCTGGCCACCACCGGGAAACACGGCTCACTCCTTGCGTTCGGTCTGCGCTTGCTACGTCCTCTGGTACGTCCTCGACGAGCCTACGTGCTGGTCAGTTCCCACCGTGCCGGATCTCCTCCAGCACCGTGGCACCCAGCTCGCGGATGATCAGCTCCTGGCCGGAGAACGCCTCCTCGTTGAGATCGGGGTCGTCCTCCTCCGGGATGTCGTCCTCCGGAGCCACCACCCGCGCCGGACGCGCCGGGGCCGCCGGAGCCGCCGGCGGCGGGGCCTGGACGGGCGGGGGCACCGGTGCGACCGGCGCCGCCTGCGGCTGCGGAACCGGCGCGGCCACGGGTGCGGGCGCGGGCACCGGAGGGGCGGGCTGCACCGGGGGCGCGGATGCCACCGGACGCGCCGGCGCGGCACCCCAGCCGCCCCCTCCCCCGCCGCTGCCGGCGCTGCCCGTGCCGCCCGTGCCGCCCGACGGGTCGACGATGCACTCGATCCGCCAGTCCACGCCCAGCGCGTCGGACAGCGCGGACCGCAGCACGTCGTCGCTGTTGCTGCTGACGAAGCTGTCGCGGGCGCCCGCGTTGATGAACGAGACCTGGAGCACGCTGCCGTCGAACCCGGCCACCTGGCCGTTCTGGCTGAGCAGGATCCAGGTGAACCGGCGCCGGTTCTTGACCGCCTCCAGGATCTGCGGCCACAGCTGCCGCACCTGCGCGGCGCCCTGCTGCGCCGCCGCCGACGGCTGCCCACCGGCCGCCGCGACCGGCGCGGGGGCCGGGGCGGGAGCGGGGGCGGGGGCCGGGGCCGGGGCCGGGGCCACCGGAGCGGGCGCGGCTGCGGGTGCGGGCGCCGTCGCCTCCCCGCCCGGCGAGAAGCTCCGCTTGATCGGCCACGCCCCGGGCGCCGGCCCGGCCGGCTGCGCGGGCGCGGGTGCCGGCGCGGCCTGCACCGGCTGCGCCACCGGCTGCTGCACCACCGGCGCCACCGGCTGCTGCACCGGCTGCGCGACCTCCGGCATCACCACCGGAGCGACCGGAGCGACCGGCGCCATCCCGGCACCCGCCGCCAGGCCACCGACCGTCCCGCCGGCCAGCCCACCGGCCGCGGCCCTGCGCTCCAGCTTGTCCAACCGCGCCTGCAACGACAGCTCGTCGCTGTACGCGCCCGGAAGCATCACCCGGGCGCAGATCAGCTCCAGCTGCAGCCGGGGCGCCGCGTTGCCGCGCATCTCCGTCAGCCCGGTGTTGACGATGTCCGCCGCCCGGCTCAGCTCGGCCGCCCCGAAGGCGTCCGCCTGCGCCTGCATCACCGCGACCCGGTCCGCCGGGGCGTCGATCAGCCCCTTCTCCCCCGCGTCCGGCACTGTGGCGAGGATCACCAGGTCGCGGAGCCGCTCCAGCAGGTCCGTGACGAACCGCCGCGGGTCGTGCCCGCCCTCGACCACCCGGTCGACCACCTGGAACACGGTCGCCCCGTCGTGCGCGGCGAACGCGTCCACCACCTCGTCCAGCAGCGCCGAGTCCGTGTACCCGAGCAGCGCGGTGGCCATCTGGTACGTGACGCCACCCTCGCTCGCGCCGGCCAGCAGCTGGTCCATCACCGACATCGAGTCACGCACCGACCCGGCCCCCGCCCGCACCACCAGCGGGAACACCGAGTCCTCGACCTGGATCCCCTCCCGGCCGCACACCTCCGCCAGGTAGTCGCGCAGCGTGCCGGGCGGCACCAGCCGGAACGGGTAGTGGTGCGTCCGGGACCGGATCGTCCCGATCACCTTCTCCGGCTCGGTGGTCGCGAAGATGAACTTGAGGTGCTCCGGCGGCTCCTCCACCACCTTCAGCAGCGCGTTGAAGCCGGCCGAGGTCACCATGTGCGCCTCGTCCAGGATGAAGATCTTGTACCGGCTGTGCACCGGCGCGAAGAACGCCCGCTCACGCAGCTCGCGCGCGTCGTCCACACCACCGTGCGAGGCCGCGTCGATCTCGATCACGTCGATCGACCCGGGCCCGCCCGTGGCGAGGTCCCGGCAGGACTGGCACTCGCCGCACGGCGTCGGCGTCGGCCCCTGCTCGCAGTTCAGACAGCGGGCCAGGATGCGCGCACTCGTCGTCTTGCCGCAGCCGCGCGGGCCGCTGAACAGGTAGGCGTGGTTGACCCTGTTGTTGCGCAGGGCCTGCTGGAGCGGAGCGGTCACGTGCTCCTGCCCGATGACCTCCGCGAAGGTCTCGGGGCGGTAGCGGCGGTACAGGGCTAGGGACACACCACCGACGATATCGGGACGGACCGACAAACGCGGCCTCCCCCGGCCTCGCCCCGGGAACGCAAAGACCCCTCGCGCACCCGCCAGAGCTCTCCTACCCTTGCTGCCTTCCGGCCCTGGGGGGGTTCAAAAAGATGGCGCCACACGAGGGGCTGCCCCCAACACTACCGGATCCCGGCCCCACCCCTCCACCACCACCCCCACCCCCGCATCCGCAGGCCACCCCCACCCCTCACCCCCGACATACGTGGTCGCGACCACCCCAAAACATGTACTAAGCTCTCCCTCGGAGGATTCGCCTAGAGGCCTAGGGCGCACGCTTGGAAAGCGTGTTGGGGGCAACCCCTCACGAGTTCGAATCTCGTATCCTCCGCCTTCGCCCACCTGGGCAAACGAAAGGCCCCGACCGGGTTCCGGTCGGGGCCTTCGTCGTATCCCGTCTCAGTTTCCGTCTCAGTCGGCCTTCTCGGGGCTCTCTCCGGACGCTTCGGCCGGACGCCCCCACAGCAATCCGCCGATCTTGTCGGCGACCTCCTGAAGCATGGGGTCGGTCACGTGCTGGTAGCGCTTCGCCATGGACGCGGACGACCAGCCCATGATGGCCATCACGATCCGCTCGGGGACCTTGAGAAGCAGCAGCACGGTACCGGCGGTGTGGCGCGCATCGTGGAGTCGGGCCTCACGGACGCCGGCGGCCCCGAGGATGTCCTTCCATTCGTGGTAGTCGGTGTTCGGGTTCAGCGGCTCCCCGGTGGGTGAGGCGAAGACGTAGTCCTTGTCCGCCCAGAGCTGCCGGGCGTTGGCCCGCTCGCGGGTCTGCCCCTCCTGGTGCTTCCGGAAGAGGTTGATCAGCTCGTCCGGGAGCGGGATCGGACGGCGGCCAGCCCGGGACTTGGTGTCCTTCGTCTCCCGCCGCACCTGCACCCGCTGTCGGCAGTAGCCGGCCTTCCGCCCGCAGTCGCCACCGCAGCCGTGCTCGTACTTCGGCCGCAGGCGTCCCCGACGGAGCCTGATGACACCAACCTCCAGGTCGACGTCCGACCACTTCATGCCCAGGACCTCCCCCTGGCGCAGACCAAGCGCGAGCGCGATGACCCAGCGAGCCGGGTGCCGGCGGCGTCCGACCTCCAGCAGGATCTTCTGCACCTCGCCGACCGAGTAGGGCTCGATCTCTTCCTCTTCGAGTCGCGGCGCCTTGGCGATCGTGGCCACGTTCCGGGTCAGGTGGCCACGTCGGACGGCCTCGCCGAGCGCAACCCGAATGGTCCGATGAGCCTGGTGGGCGGTGCCGGCGGCGCTGCCGTTGGCCTGCATCTTCCTGTAGAAGCGTTCCAGGTGCTCCGGCTCCAGCTTCTCCAGCCGATGCGCGCCGAGCCCGGGAACGAGGTGCACCCTGACGGCGACCTCATAGCCGTCGTAGGTGTTCTCCCCCACAGTGCCCGGGACGATTTCCTTGATCCAGTGGGTCAGCCACTTGCCGACCGTCCACTTCTGGCCCGCCTTGGGCACAGCCCCCGCGTCGCGCTTCTTCTCCAAGTCCCTGACGGCCTTGATGACTTCAGCCTGAGTCTTGCGCTCGACGTGCCGCCGGTCCGGGGTTCCGTCGTCCTTGACGCCGATGGTCACGCGGCCGTGCCACTTGCCGTCAGCGCCCTTGTAGATGGACGACGTGCCGTTGGGACGGCGGGTGCGCTTCTCGTTGTCTGCCAAATCTGTTCTCCGGTCAGGCGGCGGCGGTGTGCATCTTGCGGTGGAGGTAGGCGGCGCACTCCTCCGCCGGAACGCGGCGGAGTCTGCCGATGGGGACGGTCCTGATCTCGCCGTCGCGGATCAGGGCGTACATCGTGGTGCGGCCGATGCTGAGTCGGCGGGCGGCCTCTTCGACGGTGAGGGCGACGAGAGTGGGGTCGTGGTCGGGGATGTCCTCTGGGGTGGCGGTGGTCATGGCGGGTACTCCTTGGCGAGGGGAGCGGGTGGCGGTGTCCGGGGCGCGCGCTGTCCTAGGTTCGGATTTCTGCGTCACCGCGTCATCTGCGTCATTTAGGTCTCTGAGCTGCGGTTTTGAGTGACGCAGGCTGCGGAGTCTGCGTCACCTCTGCGTCTTGGGCTGCGTCATTGGGTGACGCGGGTGACGCAGGGGTGACGCGGCGTCCGTCGTCTGCGTCACCCGTTCCCGCGCAGGTCAGGGGCCGTTTTTCGGGCCGGGTGACGCGGGTGACGCAGCGTTCCCCTACTTAGGAAAAAGGAGGGGGTTGCGGTAGTGGTTGGCCCCCTCGAAGAGCGATTTGGGAGCCATCCGGCGGCTCCGCCGAACAGCAAGAAGAGCACCCGCGCGGGCCGACGGGTGCTCTTCTTGCTTGTCCGGGCGCCAGCGCCGGTCAGACCTGCAGATGCTGCTGCTCGTGCGGGACGGCGTTGGCGGGGCGGGCCATTTCGAGGTATCGGCCCTCCTTCGTGCGGCCGGTGTCGACGAGGACACCCCGGGCGGCGAGGGTGGGCTGAAGGCGCTTGAGCCGGTCGGAGAGGACTTTGCCGGTGGTGGGCCAGCCCTTGGGCAGGGCCCGCAGGTCGTCGCCGCTGTAGAGACGGCTCAGGCAGTGCAGCCACTCGGTGGAGGTCATGCGCTGCGCGGTGCCGGGGGCGATGGTCTCGGCGTGCTTGAGGACGGTCTGCGCCAAGAGGTCGCCCTCGATGACGTCGTCGTTCAGGTCGTCGAGGCTGGCCCGGTAGGCGGCCAGCGCCCCGAAGCCGGTCGCGGCGTCGAGCTGGGCGCACAGGTGGGCGAAGTCTGCCATCCGTAGGTCGGTCGGGGTCTCCGCCTGGGCCGCGCGGACCTTGACCGTGAGGTCGAGCAGGGACCCGAGGACGATGGGCAGTACCTCGGCGTACTCGGCCCACAGCTCCGCTTCGGTGCGCCGGATGCGCGGGCGTTCCAGGCGCAGGGGCAGGAGGCGTTCGGCGAGGTCGGGGCGGATGACGCCGACGTCGATGCCGGTCAGGAGCAGGGGCCGGCGGTAGGCGGAGCGGTGGACGTCGCCGTCGGTGAACAGGGCGCGCTTGACGGACTCGGCTCCGGTGACGATGCAGCACATGGCGTCGGAGAGGTCGGGGGTCATGTGGGAGAGGTTGTCCAGGGCGGTGACCCATCCGGCCGCGACGGCGGCGATCAGGTTCTCCTCGTCCTTCGGGGCCCTGCGCAGGTCGCCGCTCATGCCCTCGATGATCCGCACGAGCATCCGGCCGCCGGTGGACTTGCCCGCGCCCTGGGGCCCGGTGAGGAACGGGGCGGGCACCGGCACGGACGGCCCGAGGCAGCCGATCAGCCAGGCGATGGCCAGGCACTCCGTCGTCGCGTTCGCGAAGTTGCACAGCCGCAGCAGCAGGTCGATGCCCTTGCCGTCGGTGTCCTTGACCGGGATCGGGAGTTCGCCGGTGAGCTGGGTGCGCCGCCAGCAGACCTCGTTCGGGTCGGGGACGGCGGTGTCCCAGCCGGTGGGGTGGATGCGCACGGACAGGCCGTCGGCCCGCCCGAGGTCGAGCCAGGTGGCGCCGTCGAATCCGGGGGCGACGCGGATGTGGACGGGCTGCACGTCCTCGGACAGGGCGAGTGCCTCGATCAAGTCCAACGCCTCCTTGAGGGCGGTGCCGTTGAAGACGCCGATGCCGTCCTTGTAGAGGCCGACCATGAGTTCCTGGCGGTGGCTGCCGGTCGTGCCCTGGGAGCGGATCGGCCGGGCGACCGGGTGGCCGGTGCGCTGGGCGTAGACGGTGCCGTCGGCGGTGCGGAAGTACCGGAAGTGCGTCTGCGCGTAGGTGGCGATGATCTCTCGCGCGGGGTTCTTCTCGTCCTCGGCCACGCCTACAGCCCCAGCCGGACAAGGGCGTTGGCCCACGCGTCGGCGCAGTGCCTCGGCGACTCGCCCTTGGCCTGCGCCGAGGTGAACAGCCTGGCGGTGTGCGCCTCGGTCAGGCACCCGCACCGGCCGTGCGTCGAGAGCACGGCGAGGAACGTCTCGTACACCGTGTTGTGCACGGCGCCGGCGGCGTCGGTGATGCGCTGCTCGGCCATGGCGATGCCCCGCTCCAGGAACGTGGGCGTGCGGTGCGGGCACTTCCCGCCCCCGACCAGCGCGGGCACGGCGACGGCGACCGGCCGGACCGGGACCGGGTCCTTCACCACCAGGTCGCGGACCATCTCCGGCAGGGCCGCCATGGTGCCCGTGCCGGAGCCGAGCCACCGCGCGTAGGCCATGGTCGACTTGATGTCCACGCCCGGCCGCACCGCGTTGGCGGAGGGCATGGCGCCCCGGTAGAGCCAGTGCTCGCCCCGGGTCGTGGGCACGGTCCGGGTGGCGGGCAGGGTGACGCGCGCCCACGCGATGGCCTCGGAGTTGTCGAGGTCGACGACGGTCACCCCGGCGCCGCCGGGGTGGTAGGCGACGGCCGCCGCGTCCCGCCAGGCCCGCGCCCACTGCGGGAAGTTGATGACGGCGGGGTCGGTGGTGGCGGCGGCCCAGCCGTGGCACGGCGCCGGGCAGGTGCAGGGGCCGGGGGTCTTCATGTTCGGCCGGCCGCCGCACGCGTTGCCGGTGCAGGTCCGGCAGTTGCCGAACGGGACCTTCCCGGCCCGCAGCGGCAGCACGGGCACGCCGGAGGCGGCCAGGGCGAGCGCGGTGGTCAGGTGCTCTCCCCGGATCGGGGTGGGTTGGGTCATGCTGGGGGTCTCCAGTTCTCTAGGGTGCTGGGATTGGCGGCGGCCCCGGTTCTTGGCGGAAGGGGGCCGCCGCCGTTGTCGTTGGTCGCGTTCTCGGCGCAGACCTTGTGTGAGGGTTTGCGCTGGTCGTCGCGGAGCGGGGTGGGCTTGCCGCACCAGCGGCAGGGCAGGGTGCGGGTGCGGTCGTAGTGGGAGGCGTCGCGCCAGTCGAGGGCGGCGGACACGGCCGGTACTAGGTGTCGAGGGCGGCGGCGAGCAGGGCGGCGCCGAGGCGGGGCGGAACGGCGTTGCCGATCTGCTGGCCGATGTCGCGCCCGGACCACGGGTGATCGGCGGGGAAGGACTGGAGCGCTCCCGCCTCGGCCCAGGTGAACCGGTCCTCGGTGCCGTCGTCGGCGAGCACCCGGACGCGGGACACCTTGCCGGTGACCGTGGCGGACGGCTCTGCGCTGGAGCGACGCCCCCGGGCCTTCGGGTCGCCACCGGTGCCGTAGTTCGAGACCACCGTGAACGGGGCGCGTCCGGGGACCGCGTCGGCCATGGCGACCCAGGGCAGCAGACCGGGGTCACCGGCCGTCCGGGGCATGCCCTTGCTGTAGGGGCGGTGGGTCGGAGCGGGCAGGGCGGCCGGACCGGCGAGGCGGGCGATCAGGACCGCGCGGCGCCGGGTCTGCGGAACGCCGTACTGCTCGGCCTTCACCGTCCCGGTCGCCGTGCTGTAGCCCTCGGCCCGCAGGATCTCCGCGTAGGCCTGCCAGACGGGCAGGACGGCCGGGACCTGTTCCAGCACGATCGCCTCGAACGGGCGGCCCGTGTCGAGGTGGGCCAACGCCCACCGCAGCGGCTCCAGGACCAGCCGGATCAGGTCCGTCCTGGGGTTGTGGGTGTGGCGGGAGACGGGTCGGCGCTCGGAGAGCCGGTGGGCGAGGGTGACGATGTCCGACAGGGCCCGTCGTCCGGCCCCGTTTCCGGCGGCGGAGAACGGCTGGCAGGGCGGGCCGCCGAGCAGCAGGTTCGCGTCGGGGAAGTCGGCTGGGTCGTGGTCGCGGACGTCCGCCTCGATCGTGTCGAGTCCGGCGGCGCGGCGGGTCGCGCACGCGTCCGGGGACTTCTCGATTCCGGTGACGTGGATGCCGAGCGTGCGGGCGGGCAGGTCGAGGCCGCCGACCCCGGCGAACAGGTCCACCGCCTGCCGGGGTCGGGCGCTCTCGACGGCGGTGCGGAGCGGGGCGTCCATGGCAGATTTCTCCTGGTCAGCGGTTGCGGTTGGTCACGTGGACGTTGACGTTCACCGCGCCCTGCCCGCCGCCGCCCCGGCCGCCCGCGCCGCCGGTGGTCTTGGCGAGGGCGTAGGCGCCGACGCCGAGCGCGGCGAGGCCGCCGACGCTCCCGGCCGCCGCCGCGACGGCCTGCACCGCGTAGCCGATCCCGAGTCCGCCGACGCCGAGCGCGACGCCACCGGCGAGCAGGCGCGCGGGCCACGGGTCCCGCACCGGAACCGGGTTGGTGGCCGGGGGCGGGGTGGGCAGGTAGACGGCGGTCGGCGCGAGGGCCGGACCGTGGACCATCGGCGCGGGGGCGGCGGGGTGGTAGAGGGCGGGCGGTGCGGTGAGCGGGGCGGGTGCGGCGTAGTAGGGGGTGCCGTCCGGGCCGTGGAGGACCGGGGCGGCGAACGGCTGCGGCATGGGCTGGGTGTGGTCCACGGTGCTTCTCCGGTCGGTCGGCGGGGCGGGTCAGGTGCGCAGGCGGCTGAGGGCGTTGCGGATGCTGCCGAGGGTGACGGTGCGGCCTCCGTCGGCGTTGACGGCGGTGAGCAGGGCGTGGGCGTCCATGTCGCCGCCGCCGTTGTTCTCCAGCGCGGCTTGGACGCGGTCGGCGATGGTGAGCCGGTCGGCGCCCTGGCTCGTGCCGGGGGCTGCGGGCGGCGGGGTCTGGCTGGTGCCGGGGCCGACGGTGACGTTGCGGGCGAAGGCGGCGGTGTAGGCGGCGTCGCCGTCGAGGCGCAGGGTGTAGGCGTCGCCGGCGACGGGCCAGGCGCTCTTCTCCAGGGCGGCGTGGGGGCCGTCGCCGTAGAGGGCGAGCATCTCGGGGTCGAGGCCTTCGGTGGGCAGCGCGGAGCCGACGCGGAAGAAGCGCATGCGGGCGCCGGGGTAGGGGCCGGACAGGAGGTAGCCGCTGCCCTGGGTGCCGGGCCGGTTCTCGTCCTCCTCGGCCTCGAACTGGGAGATGAGGCGGGTCGCTCCGGCGTATTTGGGGATGGGGGCGAGTTTCTGGCCGGGGGGCAGCAGGCCGTCGGCGACGAGTTGGCGCATGAGGTTGGACGTCCAGCGCAGGAGCAGGACTTCGCCCTCTTTGAGCATGGAGCGCAGGGTGTCGGATCCGCCGAGTTCTTCGAGGTGTCCGGCCTGGGCGAACAGGGCGATGCCCATCCCGAGGGAGCGGCCGGTGCGGCCGATGTCCTTGATGTAGTAGGTGGCCTCGTCCCGGTAGGGGGCGCCCTTCTCCAGCAGGCGGTTGGCCTCGTCGACGACCTCGTACATCAGCGGGTCGGGGCGGTCCTTGAGGAACTTGGAGCGGCCCAGGCGCGCGTAGCGCTCCTCGCGGTCCTTCATGACGCCCCAGTAGGTGCGCAGTTGGGCGATCGCGCCTTCCTGGGTGAAGACGGGCCAGTCGACGTTGCCGCGCGCCTCGGGGGCGGACTGGCCGCCCTTGAGGTCGGCGTACCAGACGGCGATGCCGGAGCGCTTCATCGCGGCGAGCAGGATCTGACCGGCGGTGGACTTGCCGGCGCCGGTGGTGCCGAACAGCAGCAGGCGCTGCGCGGACCCGGACACCGGGTCGTACAGGCGCACCCAGACGCGGCGCCCGTTGTGGTAGAGCCCGGCCCAGACGCGGCCCCGGTCGTCCATGGCGAGCAGGTCGGGGTCGGGCAGGTGGACGTCGGCGAGCGGGTCGCCGGGGTAGACGGTCACGATGGCCTGGCTGCCCCGGCTTTCGACCGACAGGCGGGAGATGTCGTCGATGCGCATGGCGTCGGCGAGACGCTCGATGTCGTAGGTGATGAGGTCACCGGGCGGGGACTGGACGGTGAACTCGTAGACGGTGCGACTCACGCTTCGACCTGCTTGTCGAGGTCGACGGTGCGGATCGCGGTGATCGTGGTGCCGGGCATGCCCTTGGGGGCGATGTGCTCGGCCCAGTAGGCGTGCAGGTCGGCGCCGTGCTGCGGGGCCGGGCGGCCGACGGTCAGGCGGCGGACCCCGGCGCCCCGGCCGGGGATCTTGGCGACGGTGATCTCCTCCTCGTCCCAGTCCAGCAGGGCGGACAGGGCGGTGATCGAGATCGTCGGCACCGGGGCGCCGGGGCGGGCGGAGCGGATGATCGCGGTCATGGACTGCGGGCCGGTCCGCTCGATGTGCTCCAGCACGGTGCCGGGGGCGACGCCGCCCACGACGGCGGCGCGCTCGGACCACCACACGGCCATCGGGTGCCGCTCACCGTCGGACGGCACCCCGGTCTCGGCCAGGGCCTGCTGGGCGGTTTCGACGGCGGCGGGGCTGAGGGAGGGCTCGCGGCCGGCCACGACGCGGGCCAGGCGGGCCGGGCGGACGAACCACACGACGAGGGTCCACGCGGTGTCGGCGGCCAGTTCCCACCAGTGCACGCCGTGCACCAGGCGCTCGGCGACGAGCAGTCCGGCCATGGCGGCGGACGGCGCGACGTACAGGGCGGTGGCGGTGTCGCGGACCTGCCCGGCCGGGAGGGTCGCGGACCAGAGCAGGCCGAAGCCGAGCGCGGCCCCGGCGGCGCCGATGGAGGCGGGGTACCAGTCGGGGTTGAGGGCGGTGCCGGTCAGGGCGAGAGCGCCGGTGAGGGTGGCGGCGCGGCCGATCCGGTCGCGGGCGACGGCGAGGCGCCCACGCATCGGGCCGAGGGACATCATCAGGTGTGCTCCTTCGCAGGCCAGGGGCGAAGGGGCAGCGCCACCGCCGGTCGGGGCGACGGCGCCGCCCCGGGGTGGGGTCAGCGGTTGCTGTAGAACTCGCGGTCGGCCATCTCGACGGGCATGGCGTCGGCGGCCTCGGCGACCGGGCCGTAGTCGGCCTCGTGCGCGTCGGCGGTCGCCTGGAAGAGCGTCGACAGGTCCTCGGTGGCCTGGGCCATGGCCTCGGCCTCGTCCAGGACCGTGCGCATCACGGTCGCGGCGTCGCGGTGCTCGCCGACGGTGTCGCGGTCGACGTTCAGCGCGGCGGCCTGGTCGGCGAGCCGGTCCACGGAACTCGCGCAGTCCTCGACGTACCGGTAGGTGGCGCGCACCCGCTCGGACAGGAACGCCAGCTTGACGGCGGCCACGGCGAGCTCGGCGAGAACGATGGTGTAGCAGACGAGGATGGCGGCGATCCCCAAGTCCTCGGTCCCGTCGCCCGCGCCGTCGGTGCGGTCGGACGGCGGCGCGCTGGTGGTGACGGGCCGGCTGCTGGTGACCGGCGTCAGTTCGGAGTCGGACATGGGCGGGGCTCCTACTCGTTGTGGTAGTCGCGTTCGGCGGGGGCGGTGTGGCCGGCGTCGCGCACGGCGTCCGCCAGCGGCTTGTGCCGGGCGGACGCGTTCGCGCCGGCGGTGGCGATGGCCTCGGAGGCGGCGGGGACGGCCGCGGCGACGGCCTCGGCGCGGGCCTTGACCGTCCCGGCCTGGTCGATCAGGGAGGCGATCATGCCCTCCAGGACGCCGGGCACCTTCAGCTCGACGACCTTGGCGTGCAGGGCCTCCAGGTGCCCGAGCAACTGCTCGCAGCCCTCGGCCGCGCTGCGGGCGTCGTCGGCGCCCTCCATGATCTCCTCGGCCATGTCGGCGTCCGCCTCGATGACGTCGTAGATGGTCAGGTCCGCGTCCGCGTACTGGGTGCCGTGCCCGGGGCGCGGCGGGGAGACGGTCACAGGAAGTCCTCCAACAGGTGCGGGGATGGGCGGCGCCGGGCGGGTCGTGCCCGGGCGGGCGTGCGGGCTGTGGTGCGGAGAACGCGGCAGGGCGGCCTGCCCTCGGCCGAGGTGACCGGCCGGAGCACGCGGCCCCGGCGGGCGCGGCCCGCCGTCGGCCCGCACGACGTGGTACGTGGTGCCGGCGGCGTAGGCCCAGCCCGGCGGCGGACCGAACCCACCACCACCGCTACTGGCGGCGCCGGGAGCACCGGGCCGGCCGGACCCGGCCGAAGCCCCGCTACCGGCCCCGCCGGGGTGCCCGGACGGACCCGGACCTGCGAAGCTTCCGCTGCCCGCGTTTCCGGGGGCGCCCGCCGGTCCGGAACCTGCGGGGCGGGGACCGGTCGAGGGCCCGGGGTAGCCGTGCTGCGGGCCGGGCCCGGGTGCGTTCTGGGGTTGCGGCTGGGGGGTGGTGCGGCGCCGGCGGGCGAGGACGCGCAGGGCCCACGCGCGCCAGGAGGTACGCGGCGAGCGGGTGGACTGGCCCCGGCCGGGGCGACTGCGCCAGGGCCTGGCCCCCGTCGCCCCGCCCGGCGTCACAACCCGCCGCACCCGGCCCCCGGCCCGGGCCTTCCCCGTCTTTGCCTTCCCCGCCTTGGGCTTTCGGCCCTTGGCCTTGCGGGCCTTGGGACCGCTCGCGGCGGGCGCCGTCCCGACCTGTTTCGGGCTGCTCTTCGTCGGCTGGACCTGCTGCGGCCCGGTGGCGGAGGCGCCCGGTACGACCGGCGCCGTGGCGGGCTTGCCGGCCGGGGCCTGCGGGGTCGGGGTGTTCGGGGTGCCGGGGGCGGGCTTGGGCTTGGGTCCGTTGAGGATCCGTCCGGCCGCACGGGCGCGCAGGGCGCCACGGATGGTCGCGGGCGTCGCACCCCCGCCCTGGTGGCCACCGGTGGGCTTCCACGAACCGGTGGTGATCCGGTCGGCGACCCGCTGCCGGGCCGCCCCTCGGACCGTGTCCGTCCCGGCGGGCGACCGGTCGAGCTTCGACGCCCCAGATCCCCGGGGGCCGTTGGTGATCCGCTCGGCGATCCGGCGGCGGGCGGCGCCTCGGACGGTGTCCGGCCCGGCCGCCTGGCGCGCCGGCCGATCGGCCCCGCGCTCACGCCCCGGACCGCGCCCGCCACGGTCACCGAGAGGAGAATTCCCGTCCCCGGAAAGGCCGTTCGGGCGCCGGACCGCGCCGGAGCCTTCCAGGGCGACTCTGCGGGCCTCACGGACCCGACCGGCCCCCGGACTGCCACCACCACCTGAGTGACCGTCAGGCAGGCTGCTGGGCCGCTTCCCGGGCCCCTTGCCGCCGCCCGGCGGCGGGGAGGCGGGACCGAAGCGGAACGTCGCGGGAACCCCGGAACCGCCCCGGGCGGTATTCGGGGCGGGGTTTCGCGAGGACCGGCCGAATTCAGGGCCGGACTGCACACGCCCACGCGCAGCCGCCCCGCCCGCAGCCGTCCCGGGGATTCCCGGACGGGAATTACCGGCGCCCGGCGGGGAATTGCGTTGGCGCTCCACCGTTTCCCGGTGTTCGGCGCGCGCTTTCAGGTAGGCGATGAAATGGGCCGCCCCGCGAAGCGCGGCCACCGTCACACCGGCCATCAGGACGGTCGACATCGCGGCCACATTCGAGAAAGAACCGCCGGCGGCCGTGGGCTCGCCCGGCGCGGTGGATTCGACGGCGGGCGCAAGGACCGGGGCGTCGGGGATCGAGAGCGAGGCGGGCGGGGCGAGGTCGGTGTCCAGCGGGGCGAGGACCGGCGTGCCGGGCGGCGGCGGGTCATCGCCCACGACGCCCGGCACGGTCAGCCGGGGGAACCCGAGCACGGTCCCCCCGGCGTCGTCGTCGGCCATCGGGCCTCCAATCGGGAGTGTCACGCTCCGTCACGGACCGGGGGTCCCTTCACGCGTACGCGTGCACGCGTAGGTGGGACCCCCGGATGCACGGAGTCGGCGTGTGAATGTGAGCGCGAAGCGTCACCGCGTCCGGGGCGGCCCGGAGGCGGCGTGCTGCTGGGTCCAGGCGGAGAGCAGACGCACCAGATCGGCCCACGCTTCCTCGCTTCGGCCGGCCTGGGCGCGGGCCAGGTCCCACAGGGCCCGCGCCCGGTCCGCGTTCGTCGCCGTCGCCTCCAGGCGCCGCTGCCAGTAGGCGACCTGCCCCGGCGTGAGCGGCGGCATTTAGGCGCTCTCCTTCAGGAAGTCCAGGAACGCCGGGGGCTTTCCGCCCGCCTTTCCGTCCGGGGTTTCCGTGGTGGCCGCCGAAATGCTGTGGAGGGTGGCGGCGGTGTTCACCGCGTTCGCGCTCCGGGCGGCCTCGGCACCCGCCTTGGCGGACTTCTCCAGGGCCTTGTTCGCGGCCCGCTCGGCGCGCTTCTTCGGCAGCTCGACGAAGCGGCGGTTGTATTCCGCGTCGAGCTTTCCGGCGGCGTTCACGGCCTCCCGCAGGTGGCTTTCCAGCTTGGCCAGCGGCCGGGTCGCCAGGAAAGCGCGCACCTTGCGCTGGCCGGGCCGGTCGCCCTCGATGTGCACCGACTCCAGATCGGCCCGGTACTCGCGCAGCAGGGACTGCACCTCGTCGGCCATCTGCCGCAGCCGCTCGCGCTGCTGGGCGGCGTAGATGGCCGTCCCGCCCGGCTCCCTCAGGTGGTCCGACGTCCACCTGCTCCCGTTGCTCATCAGTTCTGCCCTTCTGGTCGGTGGCTGGTCAGGCCTGGTCGTGGTGCGCGATGCGAAGCCGGCCGCGGGCGGCGGTCAGGATCTCGTGGTGGTCGAACGCGAGCCGCTCGGGCAGCCGGGTCAGCGGCACCCACCGCACGGCGGCGGCGTCGTCCGCCGCCCGCGCCTTGGTGCCCGCCGGGACCTTGGCGAGGAAGGCCACGCTCACGTACCGTCCGCGCTCGTCCCGGCCGGGCGCGTCGAACACCCCGACCATCACCAGGGCGCCCGGGTCGACGGCGACACCGGTCTCCTCCAGCAGCTCCCGCGCGGCGGCGTCCACCGCGCGCTCGCCCGGGTCGACGTGCCCGCCGGGCAGCGCGAACAGGCCCTGGTGCGGGCTCCAGCGCCGCTTGATCAGCAGCACGCGCCCGTCGTCACGGGCACACACCACGTCAGCGGTGTAGCGGATCGTCTCGAACTGCTCGTTCATGTGCTGTCCTCCGAAGTGTGTGGTCAGCTACCGGTGGCGGTGCGCTCGACGACGGGCTTGTCGAGGTCGCGGTGGATGAGGCGGGCCGGGGCGATGGTCTTGTCGAGGCGGCCCGCGAGGACCATGGCGACGGTGGCGGCGCGGTGCCGGCCGCCCGCGCAGCCGACCGCGATGGTCAGCGGCGCGGCGGTGGGCCCGGCGTCGTAGGCCTCGGCGACCAGAGCGGCGGCGAGGACGGACTCCCGGATGCCCGGGGTGGTCAGGACCGCCCGGCGCACCGGCAGGTCGTGCGCGGTCAGGTGACGAAGGGCGGGGTCGACGTGCGGGTCCTTGAAGTGCTTGCGCAGGTCGAGGGTGAGGTGCGCCTCGGGCGGGGCGCCGTGCAGGTAGCCGAAGCTGATCACGCAGATTTCGGTCACGGACATGACAGTGATCTCCTGGTGCTGGTGGCAGCGGAGCAGTTCAGGGGGGTTCAGGCCGCGAGGGCGGTGGTGTCGGCGCAGGGCAGGCAGGTGCCCAGGTGCGCGGGGAGGACGTAGCCGGCGTCGCGGCGGCAGGCGGGACAGGTGCGGCGGGCGGTGTTGGCCTTGGCGAGGGCGGCGGCCTTCGCGGGGGTCATCGGCCGTACGGGCTTGGCCCGGTCGATCCGGTAGAGGTAGGCGGCGCGCAGGCCCTTGCTGCGGCGCGAGCGCCAGCAGACCTGTGCGGCGACCTCCTGACCGCCCGGGCGCAGGCCGCGGGCGCGGAGCTGGCGGCGGGTGAGCAGGGTGTCCGGCGCCATGCGCCACGGGTAGGTCGGGGTTCCGCCGTGCCGCTCGCCGGTGGGGTCCCAGTTCCGGGGGCGGCTCACTCGTCCTCGCCCGGGTCGTCCTGGGCGAGGGTGTAGTAGCCGGTCAGGGTCAGCGGGACACCGGCGTAGGCGGTGTCGACGCTCAGCCAGGCGTGGGGGCCGGTGCTGCCGTGGTCGACGGCGGCGGGGTCGGCCCCGAGGGCCTGACGCCACTGCTCGAAGTCGCTCAGCGCGGTGTCGCGGTGGAAGCCGAAGGCCAGGCCCCAGGTGAGGACCAGGCCGCCGGAGGAGTCGCGCTCCGGGGCCACGACGCGTTCGCTGGTGACCCTCGGGGCGGGCAGGTCGGCGTGGGCGGAGAGCGCGGCCATCAGCGCCCCGGCGGCGCCGATCACGCCGGACGCGGTCTCGATGGTGGGGGCGGTGGGGGTGGTCACGATGCCTGCTCCTCAGCGGTCGTGGTGGTGGGGACGGCGTGCAGGGCGGGCCGGACGGCGGGGTGTTCCTTGTAGCGGGCGGCGATCCAGCCGACGGACCAGCCGGTCAGCTCCACCGCCTGGCGCTGCGGCAGTCCGGCCTCGATGGCGGCCTTGACCACCTCGCGGGCCCGCTCCTCCGGCAGGCGCTCGTCGGCGGGACCGGCGGCCAGCAGCTCGGCGCGGGCGCGCTCGGCGTCCTCCCGCTCGCGCTGCTCGGCCTCGGCCCGCTCGGCGCGCTCACGCTCGCCCGCCTCGCGCTCACGGCGCTCACGCTCACGCCGTTCGTGCTCACGGCGCTCACGCTCGGCCCGCTCGGCAGCCTCCCGCCGGGCCTTCTCCGCGCGCTCGGCGGCCTCGCGGCGGGCAGTCTCCGCGCGCTCCTCACGGACCATGCCCGCCTCGTGCTCACGCTGCTTGTCGGCCTCGCTCGCGTCGTGCTCACGGCGCTCACGCTCGGCCCGCTGGGCGGCCTCGAATCGGGCGAGCCGATCGGCCCGCTCCTCCTGCCGGCGTGCCTCGGCCCGCTGTTCGCGCTGCTCGCGCTCGGCCCGCTCAGCGGTCTCCCGGGTGGTCAGTGCGGCGCCGATCGCCCGTCGGTAGGCGAGGGACGTCTCGGCGGTGACGATCAGCAGCAGCGGTGCGACCGAGTGGACCGCGACCCCGACCCCGTCCTTGTCCAGGGCGCTCAAACCGATGTTGAGCAGCACGGTCATGAGGCCGGTCATCCAGCGCAGCACGACGGGCCAGCGTCCGCCGTCGCCGTTCAGGCGGGCGAGCGTGGCGTCCATGCGCACCACGATCACCACCGCCGCGTCCACGACGACCGGCAGGATCGGCGCCGTCCACTCCCAACCGTCCGGGGTGTGGCCGGCCATGAGCGGGGTCACCGTGAGCACGCTGTACAGGACCGCACCGAACGTGATCGCCCACGTCCCGGCGGTCAACGCGCGCTCGGCGGATCGGATCTGCGCCGGGCTCATCGCCGCCTTCATCGCAGCCCCCGAACCGAACGCCGTGAGCGGGCGGTGAGCGCGCTCACGGCCGCCGTGAGCGCGGTGAGCACGCCGTCGGGCACGCCGCCACCGACCGCGTGCTGCGGGCGGGCGGCGGCCCGGCGGCGCCTGCCGATGGTCCGGCGCTCGGCGGCGGTGAGCCCGCCGAAGACGCCCTCGGGCTCGCGACGCTCAAGCGCCAATTCCAGGCACATCGCGCGGACCGGGCACCCGGCGCAGATCATCTTGGCGCGGCGCTCGGCCCACTCGGCGGCCTCGGGCCCGATCTCCTCGGGGTCCGGGTAGAACAGGTCGGTGTCGGCCCCGGCGCAGGCGGCGCCCCGCAGGTCGCCGTCCCCGTTCGGGCGAACCTCGGCGAGCACGGTGGCCGCCGGGCGGGCCAGCCGGTGCGGGGCGCGGGTGCCGGTGAGGTACTGGGCGCGGTGCAGGCTCACGCGGCGGCCCTCCAGGTGAGCGCCCGGCGGCGCTCCGCGGTACGCATCAGCGCGGAGGCGAAGCGGGCGGCCGGCGGGTCCAGGTCCCGCAGCACCGCCCGCGCCACGTCCAGCCGGATCAGCCGGTCCTCGGCGGAGCAGTCGGCGCTGCCGTCGAACAGCTCGGTGTCGACGCCGAAGCCGTAGTCGGCACCGGTTCCGAACGCCAGCTCCGCGAACTCCTCGGGCGTCGCGGCCTCCTGGCCTGCAACAATCAGTCTCATGGGTTCACCTCGTCCAATCGGGGGGTGAGCCCGCAGGGTCGCCGCGCGTTCCTTGGCCGGGTGCGCGGCGGCCCGCCATGCGGACCCAGCTACTCGTCGCATCGCGAGCAGCCATGACCCCCGACCCAGCCGGCAAGCGGACGGATCGGGGACCAAAGACACTCGAAACGTGCGGACATCACCCGGTCCGCGCGGGGACGGGGACGAGCCCCGTCGCAAAGCACCCTGTTGAGTTCTCAAACAACGAGCGCTGCCTTCGGGGGGCTGCCACCCCACCCCTCCGGGCGCATTTGTCCAGCTCAGAGCAGCCCTAAGTCATGTTGAGGACATGTCCTCAACTCCTCTTTAGGAGCTGAGATGACTATGGCGGACTCTCGACGAGTCGTCAACTCCTCTTGAGGACTTATCCTGGGCGAGTCACGCAACCAGGGATGGTGGAGCCACCATGGCGACGAAGTACGAGCGGATCGCAGACGCTCTGCGCGAAGAGATCCGTGCAGGTCAGCTCAAGCCGGGGACGAAGCTGCCCGCTGAGACGACTCTGGCGGACCAATACGACACGAGCGTTCCGACCATCAGGCAGGCCACCGGGGTCTTGGTCGCCGAGGGACTGATCGAGAAGCGGCACGGCCTGGGCACCTTCGTCCGGAAGGAACCGACCAGGGTCGTCCGGGACAACGCACGCCACCAATGGGAGAAGGATCGGGCACGCGCGTCCGAGGCTGAGCGATTGAAGACCGGGGCCACCGAACGGGACACGGGTCTAACGATCAACGATCTGGTCTTCGAGGCGAGCTACAAGCAGGTGCCCGCGACGGCTGAGCTTGCACGGGCGTTCGACGTTCCTGAGGGCACCACGTTGCTTCAGCGGACCTACCGAACGAGGTACCGGGAGGAGCGCACGCCGCTCAACCGCTCACAGTCGTACCTGGTGCTCGACATGGTCGCGCACAACCCTGACCTCCTGCGGGAGGACCAGGAGCCGTGGCCCGGAGGGACACAGAATCAGCTCTGGACTGTAGGAATCGAGCTGGACCGGATCGTAGAGACCTTCCACGCCCGGCCCCCCACGCCGGAGGAGGTCGAAGAGCTGGGCCTGTCGGCAGGCGTGTCCGTGCTCCTTCTGCGCAAGGTCGGCATCGACACGGCCGATCGAGTGGTAGAGGTGGCCGACGTCATCTTGCCTGGCGACCGAACCGAAATGACCTTCACGACCAAGCTGGCAAGGTGGTGAGCATGACCCACATCATCTCCGTCATCACGGCTGTTCACGGGCCTTCCGCGTCCTATCTGTCGGACGCCTACAAGTCTCTGCTGACCCAGGAACTACCCGCAGGCTGGGACTGGCAGTGGGTCATTCAGGAGGACGGGGAGACCGATGCCGTCGCCCCCCACGTTCCGGATGACCCTCGCGTCACGTTCGGGCAGGGGCGACACGGCCGGGCCGGCGTTGCCCGCACCATGGCCCTCTCCCGGGCCGCCGGGCAGTACGTCAAGGTGCTCGACGCCGACGACATGTTGATGGAGGGCACCCTCGCGCGGGACCTTGCAGCACTCCAGCAGCCCGGAATCTGCTGGTCGACGTCGCGGGTGCTTGATCTGCTCCCGGACGGTTCGACAGTGGGGTTCGACCAGGATCCCCCAGAAGGGCCGATCGAGCGTGGGGCAGTCCTTGAGCACTGGAAGGCACATGACTTCCGCGCCCAGGTCCACCCAGCAACTCTGTGCGCGCGACGTGACCTCGTGCTCGCTCTTGGCGGCTGGATGGCCCTGCCAGCCAGCGAGGACACCGGGATCCTCATGGCGTTGAACGCGGTCAGCCGCGGTTGGTTCTCGGCCGAGACTGGCCTCCTGTACCGCAAGTGGCCGGGGCAGAGCACTGCCTCCAGCGCCCACATCCACGAGGGCGAGAGGACTTCGCGGATGGCTGTCATCGAGGCGCGGGCGCGAGCCCTCGCAGCGCTCGACGGCTGGCGTGTCGACGCGTGAAACTGAACGCAACAGGCCCGGGCCCGGCAGCATTCGCTGTCGGGCCCGGGCCGTATAGGCGATCCGTCCGAGGGTGTCCGCCGTCTCATTTTCCGTCTCGTTCGCCCCTGTTCGCCGCCGTTCAAGTCGACGCAGCAGCGCCAGATACGCCCCTGGTCAGACCGTGTGCGGACTTCGGCGGACACCGACCTGGAGAATTGGAAAGCGTGTTGGGGGCAACCCCTCACGAGTTCGAATCTCGTATCCTCCGCCGGCAGAAGGCCCGGACCGCTCAGCGGCCCGGGCCTTCGTCGCTTTCCGGCTCCGGGCGCCTGCACGTCCTACGCGGTCCCCTCAAGGCCGATCCACATATCGTCCGGCGGGCGATGAAGCTGAGCCGCGCCACCGTGAGGACCTCGAACCGGAGGCGTTCCGGCTCGCGGTGCCCTACCTGATCTGCCGTGTCCATGTCGGGACCCTTCGCCGTCCCTCGACCGGCAGGTTCGAATCGCCTGGCGCATTGCCGAGCCGGGCCGGAAGCCTTCGCAGCGGGTTGACGGCCGACCCCACGGAGAACACACCCGCCCCCGGGCAGGGCCCGTCACCTGAGCGAGGAGCCAACCGTTGTAGGGGCGTGAACCCCTACGCCGTGACGCACCCCTTCCCGGCTCGCCAGGAGCCGACGAGCGTGCCACTCCTGTGCTCCGGATACCGACTCCGGACGACGCTCCTGCACCGGCTGGGCACCGACCAGTGGGACGCCCGGGTACCGGCCGGCGAACTCGTCGGTCTCGCCGAAGCGCTCGACTCGGCAGGGCGGCTGGGCGCCAGGCGCGAGTTCCTCGCGGGTTCGGCCCAGAACCGGGAAATGGAGAAGGTCCTGCACGAACGGCCGGAGGCCTTCGGTGTCACGGGCCGGCTGGTCCTCGGCGCCGACAACGTCTTCTGGGCTCCGGACGGGACCCGGAGCAGCGGCACCCTCGATCTTCTCGGGCCGGAGTGCATCGACGGGTACCAGCGGATGGCTCTGGTCTCCCGTCTCGCCGCGGAGCTGCCCGTGGAGCACCTGGACCGGGCGGTGCTGGACGTCCGGATCGTCACCGGGTCGGCCCGTGAACTCGCCCGGGCCGAATACGACCGCGCGCACCTCTACTGCAACCCGACCGAACCGCAGGACCTCCTCGTCCGCCACCCCGTCATGCTCCGGCTCGTCCGGCAGTTCAGTGACGACCAGTGCAATTTCAGGCTCCGCCGTGGCGACCCGCGCGGCCCGCGCCGGGAGGGGTACTCCATCGGCGAGGCGACGACGGCACTCGCGCTGTTCTCCCACGAAGCCGGACCCGACCTCGCCCATCGCACGCTTGAGGACGAGGGACGGCAGGAGATCTGGAGGAACCCCTCCAGCCACGCGTTCCGCACGCTGTTCAACGACCGAACCGAAGCAACCGGCGTGCGCATCGCCATCACGTTCCGACGGTCGATCCTCGGTGTCCTGGAGCAGATGCTCCGGGCCCGGTCGGCCCATCACTGGCATCTGCTGGAGGACGCCCCCGACCTGACGGTCTGGGCGGTCGCCCGCCAGCTGCCGTTCGACCAGTTGCACTGCGACCAGCGCGACCCTGCGGCACCGGCGTGGGAGGAGATCCTCGACACCGAGGTGCCCGCGCTGACGCGGCGAACCGCCGAGCGGCTCGTCCGGGCGTACGAGAAGCTACGGTCGAACGGCGTCCACAAGAGAGCCGAGGTGCGCGAACTCCCCTACTGGCACAAGCTGCTCAAAGCCGCGGGCATGAGCCGCCCGGCGCGAAGGCTCCCCGCCGGCTCCGGGCACCCCTGATCTCCGGAGTGGGCAGGCGCTCCCATGCACTCTGGAGACGAGACAGGCGATCCGGACGGTAGGCCCTGACGCGGCCACCGGGTGGAACGCCCGAACGTGATCGGCCCGGTGCGAGTCAAGGTGCACGCCGCCTCGGCCCGCACCTGGCCTTCGTGTCGACAGCTCCAACGCGTCTGCGGCCACGCGACGCTGATTGTCCCCACACGAACGAACTGGACCGCTGACGGGCAGTCGACAAACGGCCGGTACACATCCGACAAGACACGCATTCAGAACATCCTAATTTCCTTCAAATCGCCCTAAAGATTGCTTAACTCTCGTACCGGTCCGGCATCCGTCGGCCGACCCAGGCGTGCGCGCACGTGGCTGTCGTCGTCACCTGTGACTGTGGATCACCACTCGTGGCCATCGCCGCGCTCGTGCCCGTCTCCACGAGAACGGACGAGGTGATCCGAGGTGGGTTCACAAAGGTGGCGGTCACAGGCCGCGCGTTCCGCATACGGAGGTGGGGGGCGCGGACTCCTGATATCCCGCCCCGGATTGACCGGCTGGCTGTCCTTCTCCGTCGCACTGGCGCTGATCCTGACGATGCTCAGCCTCACGACCACGTCATGGGCGAAGCCGGTGCACCAGATCACCGGCCGCTGGGTCGACGGCACACCGGCCGAGCTGGCCAGTGGCGAGGTGGTGACGGCGGAGTGGCGGGTGAACGTCAACGACGACGCCGCCGCGCCGTCCAATGACCCGGTGGACAACATCACCTTCGAAGTGACCCTGCAACACGGCACGTTCGCCGCGATACCCGACGTGTGCCTGGTGAACGGGGTGACTCCCGCATCGTCGTTGTCCGCCGACAAGGCCACCCTGACCTGCAACGTCGGCACGCAGCAGCAGGGCACCGCCACCGTGGTCCAGACCGCTGTGGTGGCTGACGGCGCGACCGGTGACAAGGTCTCCGCCACCGGCACCATCGCCGGGCAGACCGCAGCCGTCCCGGAGATCCCGATCAGGAACGTCTTCGGGATGGACATGGTCTGGAACTCTCCGGCCAGCACGTTCCAGGACGGTGGCAGCTACTTCGACCTCGACTTCGAGTGGACGCTGAACCTGAACAAGGGCAGCGAGGCCGGTCCGAACTCGGTCAGCTACGTCCTGAAGGTCGCACCGTCCGCCGGTACCGTCCAGGTCGGCCCGAGCGCCTGTGCCCCGTTCAGCGAGGGCTGGGCCGCCGAGCACCCGTGGTCCGGCGGTTTGCACCCCGCCGCGTACACCGCCCCGTTCGTGGGCTCCTGCACGCTGACGCCGACCGGCAACGCCAACGAGTTCAGACTGACCCTGACCGGGATCGACTACTCACAGGCACAGGTGCCCACGAAGGACTCGCTGGGCCAGGCGCTGCCGACCGACCAGGTGGCGGTGGCCGGCGGATCGGTGTGGTTCCGGATCACCACCCCGACCAATCAGTCGCTCTCCGTCCAGCTCTCGGCCTCCGCCCCGACCTACACCTCGGTCAACGGCCAGACGGCCCAGGACGTCCCGTCGAACAACACCTCCAGCAAGGTCGTCGAGGCCGGTGGCTTCAACCAGGCCTGGGGCCTGCGAACGAGCGGCTCCTGGCACGACGACAACTACCGGGTGTCGCCCGGCAGCAAGGTTCAGGGCATCGTCTCCAGCCAGGCCGCCACGCAAGCCATGCCCGGCGGCACCAAGCTCGGCCTGTGCGACGTGATCGACACCAGGTACGTCACGTTCGAGGGTGTCTCGTGGAGCAGCACGCTGCTCTCGAAGCTTCCGTTCGAGTACTACGTCGGCAGCTCGCCCAGCCTGGACCCGAACTCCGGAAGCTACAACCCTGACGCGTTCAGCTGCGGGACGGGCGGCGACGACCGCGGTGCTCCGGGCTGGGTGACCACCGCGCCGGCCGACCTGACCACCGTGAAGGCGGTGCGCGCCAACTTCCTGCGGTCCGAGCTCGACCCGGCCCTCTCGGCCACCTGGGGCACCGCCCTCCTCCTGGACCTGCGGATCAAGGACGGCGTCCCCGCCGGGACCGACGTCTGGACCTGGGGCCAGTACCGCCAGGGCGGTGCCTGGTTCCCCAACACGTGGGCCCTGATCAACACGCCCGACGCCCGCTACCCCAGCACCACCGGCAGCCGCGACATCCTGCGGATCGTCGCGGTGACCCCGTCGATCACCAAGTCGAGTGACCGCGTGGTCGTCAAGCCGGGCGAGCCGGCGACGTTCACGCTCGTCTACGCCGCCAACGGCGGCAACAGCGTTCCGCCGACCGTGAGCGGCTACAAGATCGTGGACACGCTTCCCGCCGGGATGACGTACGTCGCCGGCTCGGCCGCCCCCGAGCCGGCCGTCACCACGTCCGGTGGGCAGCAGACACTGACCTGGACCCTGGACGGCGTCACCACCAACACGGAGCACGCCCTGACCTACCAGGCGGTGGTGGCGGCCGGGGCGACGCCCGGCAAGTCGCTGAAGAACACCGCGGTGGCCTCGTACGGTGGCCTGAACTCGGCCGTCGCCGACGCCTCGGTGACGCTCTCGACGGCCGGTCTGACGACGATCGGGAAGAGCGCGGACGCGGCGTTCATCCCGAACGTGAAGGGCGACGGGAAGGGTTCGGGTTCGTGGACGGTGACGCTGCGGTCGTACGACCCGGCGCCGCAGGCGTTCACGGACACCATCGACGTCCTGCCGTACCAGGGGGACGGGCGCGGGACGTCGTACGCGGGCTCGTACAAGCTGGAGTCGGTGACGCCGGTCGCGGGCGCGAAGGTCTACTACACCACCGCCGCACCCGGATCACTGTCCGACGACCCGGGCGATCCGGCGAACGGCAGGGCCGGTGACGTCACGGGCAACAGCGTGGGGTGGACGCAGACGTTCACCCCCGGCGCGACCGCCGTGCGCGTGATCGGGCCCGCGCTGGCCCCGGGCGCGCGCCAGCAGTTCAAGGTCGCCGTGGCCACGGACGGCGCGGTGGGCGGTGACAAGCTCGTCAACCGGGCCCAGGCACGCGACGGCCACACCGAACTGGTGATGCGCACCTCGGCGCCGATCACGGTGGCGAACTACTACTCGGCCTCCCTGAAGAAGTTCGTGCAGGGCACGGACGGGCAGTGGCACGACGCCAACGAGGCGGCGGACTACCCGGTCTTCCGGTACGGCGACACGGTGAAGTACCGGATCACGGTCACCAACACCGGCCAGGGCACGCTCACCAACGTCAAGGTCTCCGACGACAAGTTCCCGCAGGCGGGCGCCTTCACGGTCGCCTCCCTGGCCCCCGGGGCGAGCGAGTCGCACGAGTTCAGCACGGTGCTGGACACCTCGGTGTCGGGCACGTTCGTCAACACCGCCTCCGCGACGGCGGACACCCCGCCGGACTCGGGTGTGCCGCCGGTCATCCCGCCGGACCCGGCCGGGATCGAGGTGACCAACTACGCGGTCACCAAGGTCGCCGACCCGGCCTCCGGCCAGAGCGTCGCTCCCGGCGACAAGGTCACCTACACGGTGAAGGTGAAGCAGCAGGGCTCGGCTCCGGCGCAGGCCACGCTGTCGGACGACCTGGCGAAGGTCCTGGACGACGCCACCTACAACGGCGACGTCAGCGCCTCGACGGGCACGGCGACGGTGTCCGGCGGTGTGCTGACGTGGAACGGCACCGTCCCGGTCGGCGGCGAGGCGACGATCACCTACTCGGTGACCGTCAAGGCGGGCGGGGACGCCCAGCTCGTCAACGCCGTCCTGTCGCCCGGCTGCGCGGTGGCCGGTGACGGCAGCACCCCGGGCTGCACCACCCAGCACGACGTGGGCTGGTACACCTTCTCGAAGGTCGCCGACCCCAAGTCGGGTTCGACGGTGGGGATCGGTGACAAGGTGACCTACACCGTCACCGTCACCCAGCACGGCAAGGCCGCTATCACGGCCGCGACCGTCACCGACGACCTCGCGAAGGTGCTGGATGACGCCGCCTACAACGGTGACGTCAAGACGTCGTCCGGTACGGCCGAGGTCAAGGACGGCAAGCTCGTCTGGACCGGCGACCTCCCCGTCGGCGCGACCGCGACGATCACGTACTCCGTGACCGTGACCGGCGGCGGCGACACCAAGCTCGACAACACCGTCACCACCACCGACACCAAGCGCGGCACCTGCGACCAGACGATCGGCTGCAAGACCAACCACGTCTACGGCAGCTACACCTTCTCCAAGGTCGCCGACCCCAAGTCGGGTTCGACGGTGCAGGTCGGTGACAAGGTGACCTACACCGTCACCGTGACCCAGAAGGGCGCCGGCGAGGTCAAGGCCGCCACGATCACCGACGACCTCTCCAAGGTCCTCGACGACGCCACCTACAACAGCGACATCAAGGCCACCACCGGCACGGCCTCGGTCAAGGACGGCAAGCTCACCTGGACCGGCGACCTCCCCGTCGGCGGGACGGTGACGATCACCTACTCCGTGACCGTCACCGGCAACGGCGACACCAAGCTCCACAACATCGTCAGCACCACCGACACCAAGCGCGGCACCTGCGACCAGGCGGTCGGCTGCGAGACGGACCACGTCTACGGCTCGTACGTCTTCAGCAAGACCGCGGACCCGCAGTCCGGTTCCTCGGTGAAGGCGGGTGACAAGGTCACCTACACCGTCACTGTCGTCCAGAAGGGCGCCGGCGAGGTCAAGGCCGCGACCGTGACCGACGACCTCTCCAAGGTCCTCGACGACGCCACCTACAACAGCGACGTCAAGGCGTCGTCCGGTACGGCGGAGGTCAAGGACGGCAAGCTCGCCTGGACCGGCGACCTGCCCGTCGGCGCGACCGCGACGATCACGTACTCCGTGACCGTCACCGGCCTCGGCGACGCCCAGCTGCACAACGTCGTCACCACCACCGACGACAAGCGCGGCCACTGCGACACCGAGAAGGGCTGCGAGACCGACCACCTCTACGGCTCGTACACCTTCAACAAGTCCTCCGACCCCGCCTCCGGCTCCACCGTCCAGGTCGGCGACAAGGTCACCTACACCGTCACCGTCACCCAGCACGGCAAGGCCACGATCACGGCCGCGACCGTCACCGACGACCTGTCCAAGGTCCTCGACGACGCCACCTACAACTACGACGTCAAGGCCTCGACGGGTACCGCCGAGTTCAAGGACGGCAAGCTCACCTGGACCGGCGACCTGACCGTCGGTGCCACCGCCACCATCACCTACTCCGTGACCGTCACCGGCGGCGGCGACACCAAGCTCCACAACGTCGTCACCACCACCGACAGCAAGCGCGGCAGCTGCGAGGAGGCCGTGGGCTGCAAGACCAACCACGTCTACGGCGGCTACGTCTTCGCCAAGTCGTCCGACCCGAAGCCGGGTTCGACCGTCCAGTTCGGCGACAAGATCACCTACACCGTTACCGTCACCCAGAAGGGCAACGGCCACGTCGAGGGCGCCACGATCACCGACGACCTGTCCAAGGTCCTCGACGACGCCGTCTACAACGGTGACGCCAAGGCCTCCACGGGCGAGGTCTCGGTGACCGACGGCACCCTCGTCTGGAAGGGTGACCTCCCGATCGACGGCAAGGCCACGATCACCTACTCCATCGCCGTGCACACCAACGGCGACGGCCGGCTGCACAACGTCGTCACCACCACCGACGGCAAGCGCGGCAGCTGCGAGACGGAGAAGGGCTGCGAGACCGACCACACGGTGCCGACGGGGAACACTCCCCCGCCGTCCACCGGCAACCCGGCTCCCGGTAGCCCCGCCCCCGCCCCGCAGCCCTCCGGCGTCCTCGCCCGCACCGGCACCACCGTGCTCACCGCGGCCGCCATCGGCGGCACGCTGCTGATCCTCGGCGGACTCGCCCTCGCCCTCAGCAGGCGCCGGGGCCGCAACGGCTGAGGCCCCTGACCGACCGACCCCACCACCAACCGGCGCCCGCCGCACTCCACGGAACCCACCCGCGGAGCCCGGCGGGCGCCGCATTGTTCACCCACCTCGATGGCCGGCTCCACTCAGGCACGCACCGACCGGACCAACCGAGAGTCGACGGAACGTGGTCTCAGTCCTGGTCTCCTTCACCCCCGTCCAGACCGGTTCAACCGCCGTCCGACCGTTCGCTGAGGTGGCCGCGCGCCAGGGCCTCGCCGTTCCGAACAGCACGGTGAATGCCGGCTTCAGTCCGAAAGCGCTGCACCGTGAACCCGACCATCGGTACGGTAGCGGTCCGTAGTGACTTCAACACGGTACCGGGGGCCGGCGTGGGGGGCAGCGGCATCACGTTCGGCAAGTTCATCGCGCTCCGTCGTGCCGAGATGGAGTGGACCCAGCTCCGCCTCGCCGCCGAACTCAACCGCAGCGAGGTCTGGATGTCGCTGGTCGAACGGGACTTGCAGCAGGTGAAGGACCTGACGCTACTCCGGCGCCTCGCGGAGGTACTGGGCTGCGAGCTCGGCGAGCTGATGGCCTTGCGGCAGCCGGCCTCCGACCGACCGAGGTACCGCCCCCGCAAGTCCAGCTCCGCTACGCTGACGAGCACTTCCGCTGCCGAGGAGGACGATGTGCGACGCCGCCCGTTCCTGACCCTGGCGGCCGCCGCCCTGTTCACCCCGGTCGTCGGTCAGCAGGCCGCACGCGCTGAGACAGCCTCGCCGCTGGCCGACCTGGAGGACCTGCTGCTCTACGGGGCAGGGCGGATTCCGACGCCCCACAGGGAGCCGACTCACGCATCCGTCGCAGCAGCGCTTCTGATGTCGCGCCAGGAGTTCAAGGCAGCCAGGTACGACGCGCTCGCCAAAGCCCTGCCCAGTCGGATCGTCGCCGCCCAGACAGTCGGAAGCGCCGAGGAGCGGGCCCTGAACGTCGCCCAGCTCTACAACCTCGCGGTCCGGCTGTGCATCAAGCTCGGTGACAACAACCTGGTGGCCATCACCGCCGACCGCGCGCTCACCGCAGCCCGGGACGGCGGCGACCCGCTGGTGGTCGCCGAGGCACAGCGAATGGTGTCCAGCGCCTGGCGCCGTCAGGGCAGCCTGGCCCGAGCAACCGACATCGTGGTCGTCGCCGCCGAGGACCTCCTCGTCGACACCACGGTGCCCGAGTCCGCCCGACTGGCCGCCCGTGGTGATCTGTACGCCACTGCGGCCTACACCGCCGCGAAGACCGGAAACCGCGCCTACGCGCACTCGCTGATCCGGGAGGCCGCCGACAGCGCCGCAGCCGCCAGCCGGGCCTCCGGCCTGATGGACGGCGTCCAGGGCGTCGCCCTGCACGAGTTGTCGGTGCACTACGAGCTCGGCGACGCCGGCCGAGCGATCGAACTGGCCTCCACGATCGACCCCAGCACCCTGCCGACCGCCGAACGTCAAGCGCGCTTCTTCACCGACGTGGCCCGCGCGTTCGACCAGTGGGGCAAGCCCGAACAGTGCTACCGGGCTCTGTTGGCCGCCGAGGAGGCGGCCCCGCAGGAAGTCCGCCGGGGTGCCGTCCGCGACCTCGCCAGCACCCTGCTGCGGCACGACCGCAAGCTGCCCGGAGTCCGGGACTTCGCCGCCCGCGCGGGCGTGCAGATCATCTGACCCGTAGCCGGACTACGGGCCGTAGTCCGGCTACGGATCCGGCCTTTCGCCCGGCAGTTCACTGGGGAGCGTCCACCCCTCCCCCGCTGCCGAAGGCCCTCCTATGCCAACGCCCAGCACCTCCCCGCCGCCCGCCAGCCGGCGCCACGCCGCCCCGGCGGACCGCGACCGGCTCGGCCCCTTCCTCACCGCCTCCTGGGCCGCCCTGCACCTGCCCGTGCTCGCCCTCCTCGGCCTGGCTGTTCACAACCACCCGGCCGAGGCCGGCCCCCAGAGCGCGGCGACCGCACCCGATGCGCCTGCCTCCTGAAGCCCCCAGGGGCCGTCGCGACGACCCCGCTCTCCTTCTTCCACTCGCTCGCCCGAGAGGAGACCCAGCCATGCACCGGCTGACCGACGCGCCCGCGCTGCACACCGAGTTGGAGCGCATCGACTACCGCACCACCCCCGCGTACTACTTCGACATCGAGCACGTCACCGACCCGGTCGTGCTGGAGCTGCTGAACTGCTGCCCCACCGTGTTCGGCCTCAAGAAGGCCATCACCAACCTGCTGGCCGGCAACCTGGACATCCCGCTGCCGGACGCGACCGGGACCATCGAGCCCGGCGCCACCGTTCGGGGCCACGTGATCGTGGCGCCCGGAGCCGTCATCGCCGAAGGCGCGTACGTCACCGGCCCGGTGCTGGTCTGTCCCGGCGCGGTGATCGAGGCCGGCGCCCGGGTGCGCGACAACACCGTCGTCGGCCCCGGCTGCCAGATCGGCTTCGGCGCCGAGGTCACCCGCTCCCTGCTGACCGGTGGCGTCTTCATGAAGCACACCAGTTTCGTCGGGGACTCCGTGCTCGGCCTCGGCGTCAACATCGGCGCGTTCGTGTCCACCACCGGCCTGCGGGTCACCTCCGGGCCGGTCACCGAACCGGCCACCGAAGAGGTCTGCGCCCACCTCGACGGCCGGCGCATCGCCACCGGCCAGACGAAGTTCGGCGCGGTGATCGGCGACGGCGTGATCGTTCCCGCCGGCACCGTGCTCCAGCCCGCCACCCTGATCGGCGCGCACACCTTGCTCTACCCGAAGACCCAGGTCGGGGGCTTCTTCCCGGCCGGAAGCCAGGGAAGGTGACCATGCCCACCACCGACACCACCACGACGACCGACCAGCGGGCCGTACGGATCACCGGAGGCCGCCGCCTGGCCGGCACCGCCACCGTCCAGGGCAGCAAGAACATCGCCCTGCACCTGTACGCCGCCGCGATCCTCGCCGACGACCCGCTCACCCTGGCCGGTGCGCCCGAGATCCTGGACACCCTGGCCGTCGCCGACATCCTGCACCGTACCGGTACCCGCGCCACCGTGACCGGAGACGAGTTCGCCACCCGACCGGCCGACTCCTACTTCCCCGTCATCCCGGACGACCTCGGACGGCGCATCCGCACCACCGCAGTGATGGGCGGAGCTCTGCTGGCCCGCGCCGGCAAGGTCGCCTTCCCCACCCCCGGCGGGGACGCCTTCTGCGCCCGCTACATCGACCGGCACCTGGCTGCGATGGAAGCCGCCGGGGCCGAGGTCAAGGTGAACCGGGGCCGGGTGCGGGCCCGCTTCACCGGTAAGCGGCTGCCGTTCATCACCGACGCCGAGACCCGCTCCTGGGGGCCGAGCCTGGGCGCGACGGTCACCGCGATGCTGCTGGCCGCCCGCACCCCGGGCACCTCCTCGATCCTCAACCCCAGTGTGGAGCCCGAGGTCACCCACACCGCCGCCCTGCTGTCGCAGGCCGGCGTCGGCATCGAGTGGCGGGGCAGGAAGGCGCTGAACGTCACCGGCACCGACCGCATCCGGGGCGGGGTGTTCACCGTGCCGCCGGACCGGCTGGAGGCCGCCACCCTCGCGCTGGCCGCCGCCATCACCGGCGGCACCGTCCACCTGGACGTCTTTCCGCCGGCCGCGTTCCCGGACGGGCTGGTGTCGGTGTTCGCCGACGCCGGAATCCAGCTGGACCCGCTGGACGGCGGCACGGCCGTCAGCACCCCGGCCGGGCCTCGGCCGGTGCAGATGGCCACCGGCTCGCACCCGGGGTTCCCGACCGATGTACAGCCGCAGCTGACCGCCTTCCTCACCCAGGCCGAGGGCACCTCCCGCATCGACGAGCGGATCTACACCCAGCGCGACACCCACCTGCCGGCCTTGGCCGCGTTCGGCGCCGCCGTCAACGCGACCGGCCCGGTGATCACCGTCCGGGGCCGGTCCGCCCTCACCGGTGCCGACGTGGCCGGGGAGGACATTCGGGCGGTGACCGCTCTCGTGATCGCCGCGCTGGCCGCCGAGGGCACCTCTACGATCCGAGGGATGTACCACCTGCGGCGCGGATACGGCAGCCTGCTGCCCAAGTTGGCCGCGCTCGGTGCCGACCTGACGATCGACCAGGAGTAGCCGTGACCCTCACCGTGCCGTGGAAGCCGAACGCGCTCGCCGACCTGCGCGAGTGCCTGGACCTGATGACCGCTGACGGCACCGTGCCCGGCGGAGTCATCGCCCACGGCACCTTCGACACCGAGCCCGGCTACCTGGCCTACGGCGTCGTCGCCCCCGAGTGCGGCGACGCCCGGCCGGGGCCGGACACCGTGTACGACGTGGCGTCGCTGACGAAGGTCCTGGCCACCTGGCCGCTGGTCGGCGCCTCCCTCCTGGACGGCTTCACCCTGGACACCCCGATCCGCGAACTGCTGCCCGGCATCCCGGCCGACGCCCCCGGCGGCCGGGTCACACCCCGGCAGATCCTCGCCCACACCTCCGGCCTGCGCGCCGACACCCGCCTCGACCAGTACCGCAACCGCGCCGAACCGCTGGCCCAACTGATCTGCGGAGAGGCCCTGATCACCGATCCCGGAGCCGGACACCGCTACATCAACCGCGGATTCATCCTCCTCGGCCTGGCCCTGGCCCACCACCGCTACCAGCGCCTGGACGAGCTGGCGGCCGACCTCTGGCAGCACCTCGGCATGACCAGCACGACGTACGGACCGGTGCCCCGCTCCAATCAGGTCGCCCCGACCGAACAGCGCCTGCCCGGCGGGCCCCGGCTGTGGGGCATGCCGCACGACGACAACGCCGCCCTGCTCGGCGGAGTCGCCGGCCACGCCGGGGTGTTCACCACCCCGGCCGACCTCGCTACCTTCGCCACCCACCTGCTGACCCCGCACGCCGCCGGCGCTCCCCTGGGCCGCTGGCTCACCCACAGCATGCAGCCGCAGGCCGCGATCGAGCCGGGCCTCGACCGGGGCCTGGCCTGGATCCTCGCCGACGAAGGCAGGGTCGCCTACCACCACGGCTTCACCGGCACGAGCCTCTACCTCGCCCCGCACACCGGCCGCTACCTGGCCATCTGCACCAACGCCGTCTACCACCACCAGGACAACCGCACCCGCCTCGCCCCGCTGCGGACCCTCGCCCTGAAGGTGATCACCGACGAACCCTAGGAGGGCCACCCGTGCCCAGCACCACGCTCGCGTCCCTCACCACCCTGCGGCTCGGCGGCCCGGCCAGCGACGTCCTGCAGGTCGCCGACTCCGACGACTGGTTCGAACTGGTCCGTACGATCGGCGACCGGCAGGAGGACGCGCCCCTCACCCTCGGTCACGGCAGCAACGTCATCGCCTCCGACACCGGCCACGAGGGCACCGTCGCCGTGATGAACACCCGGGGCATCACCGTGAAGCGGGTGGACGACGACACGGTGGCCGCGACCATCCAGGCCGGCCACCCGCTCGCCGACCTCGTCCAGTGGGCCGCAGCCGAACACCTCGCCGGAATCGAGTGCCTGGCCGGAATACCCGGCACTGTCGGCGCCGCCCCCGTCCAGAACGCCGGAGCCTACGGCCAGCAGGTCTCCGACACCCTCGACCACCTCACCGCCTGGGACTGGGACATGGGCCGCCTGCGGACCCTGCCCGCCCAGGCATGCCGCCTCCGCCACCGCGACAGCCGCTTCAAGAACGACCCCGGCCGCTGGACCATCCTCACCGCGACGTTCCACCTCACCCGCTCACCGGCTGCCCCGATCAGTTACCAGCCGCTCGCCGACGAACTCGGCGTCCACGTCGGCGCCCGACCGCCCGTGGCCGAGCTGGCCACCGCCGTCCTCGCCAACCGTCACCACCGCGGACTCCTCCTCGACCCACACGGTGCCGATGCCCGCCAGGCCGGATCGGTCTTCCTCAACCCACCCGTCACCGCCACCCAGGCCGCCCGCTGGTCGGCTGCCGGCTGCCCGGTCCACACCGACAGCGACGGGCAGCTGCGGGCCAGCGCCGGCTGGCTGCTGGAGCACACCGGCTACCGGCCCGGCTACAAGATCGCAGACGGCATCCGCTGCTCGGAACGCCGCACCCTCACCCTCACCGCCCACGACGGAGCGACCGCAACGGGCTTCGCCCAGGCCCTAACCGAACTCTCGGCCCAGGTCGAGATCGCGACCGGCATCGCGCTGCAGCCCGAGCCGGTGCTGGTCGGCGCCTGGGTATAAGGAGCCACCTCATTCGACCTTGCCTCCGCCGCGCCTGGCCTCCGGCTCGTACGTCAGGAGGCCAGGGCGCCCGAAGCGTGGGACGGCCTCTCCAGGGACGGCATCGCATCGGGATTCGTGCGCCTCGGACGTGTGCAACCATCGCAGCCGCCACCACTCCAACCGGTCTGCCGATTCCTGTGGAAACACCGCGTGAAGAGCCCCCAACGAGGCGGCCACGGCCTCACCTGCGACTATCGCCCACCACGGCGCCCCAGCCAGCGCGGCTACGCTCGCCGTCCCGATAGTCCCCACCCCAATCGCGGTGCGGACCAGGGGCTGCTTGGACGGCTGGTGTCGCGGCATAGAGTTTCCCTCCGGGGATTCGCAGGCGATCTGCCGTTTCGATCCTTGCGAATGGAAGCGTGTTGCGGCACACGCACACCGTTGCGGGCTTCATGCAACGGTGCGACTTGACGAGGAGTGAGGGAGTAGATGGCGAACCAAGACGGGGCGGAGATCGACCTCTCCGAGGGTGAGTGGCTGCCGCAGCCGCGCGGCGCGCGCACAATGATCTTTCAGAAGGACGTTGACCCCGCCAGTGTCAGCCCAGAGAGCTACGCACTCGCGATCGAGCTCCGCGCTCTCGCGCAGAGAGTCGGTACCTCCCTCAGCGCCTACGCGAGACGCGTCAACTGGGACCGCTCCACGATCTCGCGATACCTCAGCGGTGTCCTGGTCCCACCAGCCGACTTCGTCGAGAGACTGATCCTTGACGGTGATCGTCATCTCGGCGTTGAGCTGACAGTTGACGCTCGCACTTTGGTCCACCGGCTGCAACGCGAGGCCCTACGCGCTGCAAGTCCCACAAGCGCCGATATCCAGGACCTCCGAGACGAGCTCGCTGAGGCAGAGCAGCACAGCGGACTACTCCAGCAGGAGACACGCCTCCTTCGCGACATGCTCAAGGCCGCGCACTCACAGCTCGACGAGCAAGAGGTCCAAATCCGGGCTGTCGAACGGTCAGCGGCAGCCGACCGCCTTACCCAGCGAGCCGAACTCGCGCTCTGGTCAACCAACTATGAGGGCTTGCGCTCCGAGCGCGACCGCCTCCAGAGCTTGCTCGACAAGCTGACACACGAACTCCTTGAGGCCGAGCGCCGTGCGGCGACCGCCGAGGAACGATGCGCCGCATTGGAGCGCCAACTGGAGGCTGCCGAGGAAGCAGAGGATGAAGAGTGGGAGGAGCAGGAACGTAAGACGCAGGGCACGGTACCTACCTCGGGTTCGTCGAACTCACCCACCTTCTCCGCCCCCTACAAGGCCAACGAGGATACCGACCTCCAGGCGGTGGTCCTCGAGCTCGAGCGCCAAGACCCCGTCGGCCAGCGGATGGCTTCCATCTTGGTAGAAGCCATGGACAGAGTGATCGATGGGCCCCGCACTGGCCGCTTCCACCTCGGCCAGATCTCCGCCCTGGAGCGATCCTCTCTTCACGCCATCACCGCCAACCTGATTCAGCACGAATTCGGCTTCCCAGACGGCCACCCCACCGACTTCCTCGTCGCAGGCATCCAAGTCCGCTACCGCTTCAGCACGCTCCAGGGGTGGGGTATCCCGGCGAGCGCACTGAACCAGGTCTGCCTCCTGGTCGAAGTGGGCGAAGAAGGTCGCCACTGGAACATGGGGATAGTGCGGGCGACTCCTGAACACCTGGGCTCGTACGGCAATCGCGATGGCAAGCGCCATCTAAGTGCCACAGGAGTGTCGGCTGTTCGCTGGCTGCACCGCGAGGCCAAGCTGCCGATCAGCGTAATGGCTGACCTGCCAACTGCCGCCCTGGAGAACATTACTTCCCATAAGAATGGCCAAGTCCGGGTAGAGAGGCTATTCCGCTCAGTTCAGGGACGCCCGATCGACCGACAAACCATTCTTACTCTTGCCCGGTCTGCTATTCATGGCGAGCGCCGAGCCCGTGAGAGCCGCGATCGACTCGTCTCTGAGGGAATCCTGGTTCTAACCCGCCTCAATGATCAGATAATCAGTGATCTCCAGCTCCCAACCCTCGACTCCTCTCAGTGGCTATCCACCCGTATCGTCCGAATGCAGCCTCACCACGGCTCCACACCGTCGACGCTGCTGGCGGGGGAGCGCTGGTGTGTCGCCCGCCAGCAGGACCCCGTTGAGGAGCTACCAATCCGCCACTACTGAACCAGCGCACTCGGCTGTGGTCTCAATTTTGGTCTCATTCACCCTCGTCCAGCCAGGTTCAGCCGTCGCCCAGCCGTGCGCTTCGCCGCAGGTCAGGACGCGGGTGAACCCCGGCGGACGGTGCTGAGGAGAATTGGAAACCGTGTTGGGGGCAACCCCTCACGAGTTCGAATCTCGTATCCTCCGCCGGCAGAAGGCCCGGACCGTTCCGACGGTCCGGGCCTTCGTCGTTCACAGTCTCAACGCCCCGGCTCGGGAGCCTTCGGGCTTCCGCCGTCCGCTCCCTTGGCCACCTGCCAGCTGAGTCCGCCCACGCGCTTGGCCACGTCCTTGTGGATGCGGCCCGCCGCGTGCTGGTAGCGCGCGGCCGTCGCCGTGGACGACCAGCCCGTGATCTGCATCACCATCCGCCCGAACGGTCCCGAACGCGCGGGAGCCGATCGCCAGTGCGGCGGGGCCGATGCCGGAGGAGGTCCGGGAGGTTCTGGTTGAACCCCCTCCTCCCCTCCGGGAACGGCGGCGATGCCGTGGGCGCCGCCTTCGTAGACCTTCCGGAGAACCCCCACCGCTGAACCGACGTCCGCCGCCACCCGGCAGGCCGTCCCCGACCTGAGGCCTACCCGTCCAGGGGGAGACGTCACGCCAGGGATCGGTCGCGGACGGCACCTGCGGCGGAGGACTGGTCCCGGAGCGAGCTGACAGGGTGTCACCAAGGGGGCGGAGGCCGGCAGGGCGCCGCCCGTTCGGAAGGGGCGGGGCACATGACGGGGAACAACGGCACTCTGTCGGAGTACGGCACACCAGGAACGCGACCGCGCCGCCAGCGGCTCCGGTTGGCCGTGACGGCGCTGGTCGGCGCCGGCCTGCTGGCCACCGCGGCCCCGGCCGCGTCGGCCGCGTCGGCGCAGGGTGCCCCGGCCGACGGCGGCCCGAGCCCGACGGCCGGGAGCAGCGCCGCCCGGGTGGACCGGGACACCCTGAACGCCGCAGTGGCCGCCATGGTGAAGCAGGGCGGCGCCTCGGCCGCTCTGGGCGCCGTCCAGGAGGGCTCCCGTCCGGTGTGGAGGGGCGCGGCCGGCACCTCCGAGGTCGCCACCGGCGCGCCGGTCGACGAGAACGGCCGGTTCCGCATCGGCAGCGTCACCAAGGCCTTCGTCTCCACGGTGGTCCTCCAACTCGCCGGTGAGCACCGGCTGGGCCTGGACGATCCGATCGAGCGCCTCCTGCCCGGTGAGGTGCCGAACGGCGCCGCCATCACCGTGCGCCAACTGCTCAACCACACCAGCGGCCTGCCCAACCACACCGGCGCCCCGGTGTTCGACTTCAGCAAGCCCGACTGGGCCGAGAGCGGCCGGTGGAAGAACTACCGGGCCCAGGACCTGGTCGACATCGCCAACACCTTCCCGCCGTCCTCGGCTCCCGGCACAGCGTGGAACTACTCCAACACCAACTACGTCCTGGCCGGGATGATCATCGAGAAGGTGACCGGGCACCCCTGGAACGAGGAGGTGGAGCGCCGGATCATCCGCCCGCTGCGCCTGACCCACACCTCCATGCCCGTCAGCTCGCCGTTCATACCCGGCCCGCACGCCCACGGATACCTCCAGTTGCCCACCGGGCCGGTCGACGTCACCCTGGAGAACCCCTCCTGGGCCGGCCCGGCCGGAAGCGGCATCTCCACCACCGCCGACCTCAACCGCTTCATCGCCGGCCTGCTCGGAGGCAAGCTGCTCCGCCCCGCCGAACTCGCCGAGATGCAGCGCACCACCGGCCTGGGCGACGGCAAGGACTACGGTCTGGGCCTCATGCGGTACGACACGCCGTGCGGGCTGTACTGGGGCCTCACCGGTGGCATCCCCGGCTACAGCACCGGCATGTTCGGCTCGGCGGACGGACGGCGCCAGTTCGCCGTGTCCGTGAACTTCTACGACGTCTCCGACCGGGAGGCCGTCGGGAAGGCGTGGCAGGGCCTCGTCGACGCCGGAACCTGCGCCGGCCTGGGGTGAGCGACCGGCGGCGTCCCCCGTTCAGGGCTTGACGGCGCCGGGTGTGCCGTCCGGCGAGGGCTGCCGACCGATCTCCGCTCCCGGGAAGTGGCGTGCGGAGCGCCGAGACAAGTGGTCGCTGTGGAAAGTGTGTTTGAGGCGACCCTCACGAGTTCGAATCCCGTATCCTCCGCCGCTGCCCGCCAGGGCAACCGGGTGCCCGGACCGCCCAGTGGTCCGGGCACTCGTCGCCACCGCTCCGTTGACACGTCATCCTTGTGCTCCCGGCTGGTTCCGGCGGGCCATGGATGTCCTTCGGTGTAGTGAGGTGCCCCATCAGTACGAAGAGCGGATCGCCGCTGGCCACATGGTTGCGTGGCCTGGACGCGGCTGGGCTGGAACGCGTCCTGGCGGCGCGCCCGGACGCCGTGTCGGCTCCGGAGCCGCGGTCGGTCGGTGAACTGGCGGACAGGCTCCAGCGTCCGGCGTCGGTGGCGTTGGTCCTGCCCCGGCTCGCGCTGCCGTGTCTTCAGGTGGCGGAGGCCATCGCGGCGCTGACCACCGGGTCACGGGAGGATCTGGAACGTCTCCTGGACGCGACCCACGGTGACCGCGCCCACGGGCTGGACGCCGCCCTGGAGGCGCTGGCCGATCGTGCTCTGGTGTGGCCGGCCGACAATGGGCTGCTGCTGATGGCGGCGCCGCTGCGAAACGCGTGGAGCTCGCCCCTGGGGCTCGACGCACCGCTCGTACGACTGCTCGCAGGCTCGAACTCCGACGAGTTGGGCCGCATGTTGGCGAAACTCGATGTCAAACCTGCCGCCAGCAGGAAGGAGAGCCGGCTGGCGGCGCTGGTCGACCATCACAGCGATCCGGCTCGGGTCGCCGCGCTGGTGGCCAAGGCCCCCGCAGGCACCCGGAAGCTCCTAGGAGCTGTTCAAGGTTTGGATCATGTGGCTGGAGTCAGGGACTTCAGCCACATGATCGATCCGCGGAGGTGCAGGCCTGCCGTGTAGCTTTC
>NZ_JBHVPZ010000006.1:124143-384954 GCF_042887135.1 Kitasatospora sp. NPDC057965 | reverse complement strand
ACACGGACCCGGCCGCCACGAGATCCTGGAACCGAGTCCGCGCCGCGTGATCAAAAGCCGGACAGTTGGGGGGAATCCCCTATCGAACGCCCTCTCAGGGCTCGCCTTCCTGCTCTTCGGCGGGCTCAACTACTTCACCCACATCGGGCTGATCGTCAACACCATGTGATCCGCCGCGTCCGGAGCCGGGGACCGCTGACGCGGGGACAGCTGCCGGGCCGCGTACGGAGGGTCGTGTGGTGGGACGGCTCCGGGTGCCGGTTCCCTCAATCTCTACAGTCCTGTAGATTTCGGCTGGTGGCGGAGGATGGTGCGAGCCCGACCGAGCCACCCCTGGGGTGCTCGATCGACGGCTGTGCCGTCCGCGGATCCGGTGGTCCGGATCCGGCCGTCGGCCGTACCGACAGAGACAACAGGAGTAGCAGTGAGCTCGCGTGTGATCGCGAAGGTTGCCCCCGCCCTCGTACTGGTCGGGCTGGTGCTGGGTGCGCCCGGCGTCGCCCAGGCCGTGCCCGCCGCCACCCGGGCCGCCGTGGCCGTCGAGGCGGCGGTCCCGAACACCCCGGCCGCTCCGGCCGCGGGGTCGGCGCAGGCCGTGCGGCCCGCCGTCGACCGTGCCGCCCGCACCGGTTCGCCCGCAGGGGCGCTCGCGTCCGGCGACAAGAAGGAGAAGAAGGGCGGCTTCTTCAAGAAGCTCGGCATCGCCGCCCTGGTTATCGTGCTGCTGATCGTGCTGTTCTTCATCGGGCTCATCGTGGCGATCGTGTTCGCCGTCCGCCGGATCTTCCGCCGCCGCCGCGAGGCGTGACCCGGCTCCTGGGCAGGGCGGGCCCCGGTCCCGCCCTGCCCGGCCGGCGTCCGCTCCGCCGAGCACGCGGTCCGGTGGACGTGCCGCCGGTTACGGGTGGGTCGTCGAGCCGGGCCCGAGGGTACGGCCGATGCGCAGGGCGTCTTCCAGTGCGGCCGGGATGTCGGTGATCGGGAAGAGCGTGTGGCGGATGGTGCGCTCGGCGTCGCAGACGAGCAGCAGGCGCTTGATTCGGACCTCCTGGCCGAGGCGGAAGACCGGGAGCCGCAGGGCCGTGGTGAGGTCCATGCCGGTGTCGGACATCAGCGGGAAGGGCAGGTCCTCGGCCTGGGCGAACGCAGCCTGGGCCGCGGGGGACTGGGTGCTGACGCCGTGGACGGCGATCCCGGCGCCCCGGAAGCGGGGCCAGGCGGCGCGGAAGAGGCGGTTCTCCAGCGTGCAGCCCGCGTTGCCGGGGATCGGGTCGAGGGTTCCGGCCGGTTCCGGCGGGGACCCGGGAACGCCGGTGCCGGGGTAGGCGAACAGCACTGTGGGCCGGCCGGAGGCCAGCGGGTCGCGCAGCGAACCGTCGGTCGCGCGCAGCAGCAGGCCCGGCGGCAGCTCGGTGCCGACGAGGGCCCGGACCCGGCGGCTCTCGGCGCCGTCCTCCTCGGCGAGGCCGGTGAGCGTTCCGTCGCCCAGGAGCCAGCGGTCGGCCCAGTCCTGGAGGGCGACCAGGACCGGCAGCAGGCCCCGGCCCTGGTCGGTGAGCAGGTACTCGTAGCGCGGTGGGCGCTCGTGGTAGCGGCGGCGGTCGAGCACACCGCGCTCGGCGAGGGTCGTCAGCCGCTCGGAGAGGATCTTGCGGGAGACCCCCAACTCGCGGGCGAGGGCGTCGAAGCGGACGTGGCCCCGGGCGATCTCGCGCAGTACCAGGAGGCTCCACCAGTCGCCGACGGCAGCGGCCGCCTGGGCGATGCCGCAGTTGTCGGCGGCGGGGTCGGGGGTGCGTGGGCTCATCACGGCTCCGGTGGGGCGAGGTGGGGCGAGTCGGGGCGGGTGATCCGGGAGTGTAGTGTTCGTCCTGGTCAAGCAGTGAGTATCGAAAGGGAACTCTCTATGTCTCAGGATAGCTGGTCGGCGGTCGACGCCTACTTCAACGGACTCCTGGTGGCCGAGGACGAGGCCCTGCTCGCCGCTCGCGAGGACTCCGTCGCCGCCGGCCTCCCCGCGCACGAGGTCGCCCCCAACCAGGGCAAGCTGCTCCACCTGCTGGCCCGCCTCGGCGGGGCCCGCCGGGTGCTGGAGATCGGGACCCTCGGCGGCTACAGCACCATCTGGCTGGCCCGCGCCCTTCCCGAGGGCGGACGTCTGGTGACCCTGGAGGCCGACCCGGTGTGCGCGGCGACCGCCGCGGCGAGCATCGCCCGCGCCGGCCTCGGCGAGGTGGTCGAGGTGCGCGAGGGCCGGGCGGCCGACACCCTGCCGCAACTGGCGGAGGAGATGCGGGAGTCCAGCCGGGAGCCGTTCGACCTGGTCTTCATCGACGCCGACAAGCCCTCCAACCCGGAGTACCTGGAGTGGGCTCTGCGGCTGACCCGGCCCGGCAGCCTGATCGTCGGCGACAACGTGGTCCGGGACGGTGCGGTGACCGACCCGGACACCGGCGACGCCCGGGTGGACGGCGTCCGGCGGTTCGCCGAATTGATCGGCGCCGACCCCCGCCTGGAGGCCACCGCGATCCAGACCGTCGGCTCCAAGGGCTACGACGGGTTCCTGGTCGCCCTGGTCACCGGCTGACCGCGTTCGGCCCGCGCGCCGCCTGAACCGCGCCGCCTCGACCCGGCGGGCGGACCGGGTGATCCGGCACCGAACGACACGGCGGACCGGTCCGCGCGGCGCACCCGAGACGTATTCTGCGGCCGGATTCCCCCCGGACGGTTGACCGTCGGCCGCGTCCGGCGCTTGGCTCTCCCCCGGGCCCGCCGACACGGGGAGCAGCGGGCGGGCCGGACCGACGACCCGGGGAGGACCCATCACCATGCGAGCGACGCGAAGGACACCAGCGACGAACCGAACGGTCCGCGCCCGCGGACGGGCCCGTGCCGCCTGCGTGCTCGCGGTGGCCGCGGCCGTCGCCGCGACCGCCGCACCGGCCCAGGCCGCGGCTCCGGCCTGGGGCCCCACCGCCCAGGTCGACCTCGGCACCGACGGCGTCCGGGCGGACAGCCAGTCGATGACCGTGGGCATCAGCGCCAACGGCCGGTACGCGCTGTTCGGCTCCTCCGCGACCAACCTGCTGGCGGGCGCCGCGGCCCCTGCCTACGGCCTGTACGTGCGTGACCTGCGCACCGGCCGGACCGAGCTGGTCAGCCGCGCCGACGACGGCACCCCGTTGGCCAACGCCTCCGAGCAGGCGGGGATCAGCGGCGACGGCCGGTACATCGCGTTCTCCGGCGAGGCGAACGGGGTGTTCAACGTCTACGTGCGCGACCGGCTCAAGGGCCGCACCCAGATCCTCACCGACGGCACCGCGTCCGGCACCGGCGACCACGGCTCCTACCAGCCGGTCATCAGCGCCGACGGCCGGCACGTCGCCTTCATGTCGGCCCGCGACGACGCCGTGGCCGGTGCCGCCGTCACCTCGGAGACCCGCAACGTCTACGTCGTGGACCGGGTCACCGGCGCCGCCCGGCTGGTCAGCGTCGGGGCGGACGGGCAGCCCGCCAACGGCCCGTCCGAGAACCCGACGATCAGCGCGGACGGCCGGACGGTCGGCTACAGCTCCAAGGCGACGAACCTCGTGCCGGCCGCGCCCGGGGGTGACGCCGGGGTGCTCCGGCAGCGCTACACCACCCTGTACGCCACCGACCTGCGCCGCGGCACCACCGTCGTGGCCGGCCTCGACCCCGACGGAACGCCGGGCTCGGCGGACAAGGTGCTCCGGCTCAGCCCCGACGGCCGCTACGCCGCGTACGCGCTCGCCGCGGCCCCGCTGCCGGGCGGCAAGTCCCGTACCGAGCTGTTCGTCAGCGACCTGCGCACGGGGCGGGTGAAGAGCATCCGGACCTCCACCAACCCGGACGCGATCTGCTGGGGGAGCTCCGGGGCGGCCATCACCGCCGACGACCGCTGGATCTACTTCTCCGGCGGCTGCTCCGACACGATCATCCGGGCCGGCCAGGCGCGGTTCAACCTCTACCGCCAGGACCTCAGGAGCGGCCGCACCGAACTCGTCAGCACGGCCGTCGACGGGACCCAGGAGGACGGCGCCTCGCTCGACCCGTTCGTCCCCGAGAACGGCCGGACGGTGCTGTTCGCCAGCACCAGCACCAACCTCGTCCCCGGCGACCCCGGCACCTACGACTGGCACGTCTACACCCGTTCGCTGACCCACGGGTAGCGCACCGGACACCGGTGGGCCCGACCCGGCGTCGGGCCCACCGGTGCGGCCGGGGACGGCGGCCCGGCGCGTCAGACCGCGTACAGGCCGTGCGCGGTGAACACGGCGCGGGCGGCGGCGGTCTGGTCGGCGGTCGGGACCGGGGTGTCGGCGAGCGGGAAGTCGAGGCCGAGGGCCTTCCACTTGGCCGCGCCGAGCTTGTGGAAGGGCAGGACGTCGACGCGGGTGACATTGCCGAGGGCGGCGGCGAAGGCGGCGACGCCGTCGACGTTCTCGGTGGGGTCGGTGAGACCGGGGACGAGCACGAAGCGCACCCAGACCTCGGTGCCCAGATCGGCCAGGCGGCGGGCGAAGTCCAGGGTCGGGGAGAGCCCGCGGCCGGTCACCCGGCGGTACAGGGCGCGGTCCCAGGACTTGATGTCGAGCAGCACCAGATCGGTGTCGGCCAGCAGCGCGTCGTCGGCGCGGGCGCCGAGGTAGCCGGAGGTGTCCAGCGCGGTGTGCAGCCCGAGCTCGTGCTTGAACCGGTGCAGCAGTTCGCCGGTGAGGGCGGGCTGCAGCAGCGGCTCGCCGCCGCTGACGGTCGCGCCCCCGCCGGCGGCCCCGATGAAGGTGGTGTACTTGGCGGCCTCCCGGACGATCTCGTCGGCGGTGACCGGGCGGCCGTCGGCCTGGTAGCGGGTGTCGGGGTTGTGGCAGTACTGGCAGCGCAGCGGGCAGCCGGCCAGGAAGGCGACGAAGCGCGTGCCCGGGCCGTCGACGCCGGTCGACAGGTCCCAGGAGTGCAGCCTGCCGGTCACCGGCGCGGTGGGGGCCTCGTCGGCCATGGGGGGTTCTCCTTCTCCGGTGGTGCGCCGTTTCTCCGGTGGTGGGGCGGCGGGCCCCCCGGCGGGGGGGGGCCGCCGCGGGGGGGGCCCCCCAGCACCGCGGCGGGGGCCGGCGGTCCCGGGCGGGGGGGGGGCCCCGGGGGCCCGGGGGGGTTACTCCTCGGGGGGGGGGGCGCGTTTTCGGGGGGGGGGCGCGGGGGCCCCCGGGGGGGGGGGGGGCCCCCGGCGCGGGGGCACGCCCTACAGCGCGTCGTGGAAGGTGCGGCCGATGACGTCGAGCTGCTGCTCACGGGTGAGCCGGACGAAGTTGACCGCGTAGCCGCTGACCCGGATGGTCAGCTGCGGGTACTTCTCCGGGTGTTCCATGGCGTCCAGCAGGGTGTCCCGGTTCAGGACGTTGACGTTCATGTGGAAGCCGCCGACCGCGGTGTAGCCGTCCAGCACGCCGACCAGGTTGTCGATCCGCTCCTCGGCCGTGCGGCCGAGCCCGTTCGGGGCGACGGTGTGGGTGAGCGAGATGCCGTCCTCGGCCTCCGCGTACGGGAGCTTGGCGACCGACAGGGCGCTGGCGACGTAGCCGTGGCGGTCACGGCCGTTCATCGGGTTGGCGCCGGGGGAGAACGGCTCGCCGGCCCGGCGGCCGTCCGGGGTGTTGCCGGTCTTCTTGCCGTACACCACGTTCGAGGTGATGGTGAGTACCGACTGGGTGTGCTCGGCGCCCCGGTAGGTGGGGTGCTTGCGCACCTTGCGCATGAACTCCTCGACCAGGTGCACCGCGATCGAGTCCGCCCGGTCGTCGTTGTTGCCGTACGCCGGGTACTCGCCCTCGATCCGGTAGTCGGTGACCAGCCCGGTCGCGTCGCGCACCGGGGTGACCTTGGCGTACCTGATCGCGGACAGCGAGTCCGCCGCGACCGCGAGGCCGGCGATGCCGCAGGCCATGGTGCGCCGCACGTCCCGGTCGTGCAGCGCCATCTCCAGGCGCTCGTAGGCGTACTTGTCGTGCATGTAGTGGATGACGTTGAGCGCGTGCACGTACGTCCCGGCCAGCCACTCCATCTGCTCGTCGAAGCGCGCCAGCACCTCGTCGTAGTCGAGCACCTCCGAGGTGATCGCGCCGGTGTCGGGGCCGATCTGCTCGCCCGACTTCTCGTCCCGGCCGCCGTTGATCGCGTAGAGCAGCGTCTTGGCGAGGTTGACCCGGGCGCCGAAGAACTGCATCTGCTTGCCGACCGCCATCGCGGAGACGCAGCAGGCGATCGCGGTGTCGTCCCCGAAGCGCGGGCGCATCAGCTCGTCCGACTCGTACTGCACCGAGGAGGTGTCGATCGACACCCGGGCACAGAACTCCTTGAAGCCGCGGGGCAGTTGCGGCGACCAGAAGACGGTCAGGTTCGGCTCGGGCGCCGGCCCGAGGTTGTACAGCGTCTGCAGGTAGCGGAAGGACGTCCGGGTGACCAGCGTGCGGCCGTCCTCGCCCATGCCGCCGATCGACTCGGTGACCCAGGTCGGGTCGCCGGAGAACAGCTCGTCGTACTCGGGGGTGCGCAGGAAGCGGACGATCCGCAGCTTGATGACGAAGTCGTCGATCAGCTCCTGCGCCGCCTCCTCGGTCAGCAGCCCGGCGGTGAGGTCGCGCTGCAGGTAGACGTCCAGGAAGGTGGAGGTGCGGCCGAGCGACATCGCCGCGCCGTTCTGCTCCTTCACCGCCGCCAGGTAGGCGAAGTACAGCCACTGGACCGCCTCCCGGGCGGTGGCGGCCGGGCCGGAGATGTCGTACCCGTAGGCCGAGGCCATCTCCTTGAGCTCGTGCAGCGCCCTGATCTGCTCGGCGAGTTCCTCGCGGCCGCGGATCACCTCCTCCACCCGCGCCGGGTCGGTGGGCGCGGCGTCCAGCTCGGCCTTCTCGGCGAGCTTGGCGGCGATCAGCCGGTCCACGCCGTAGAGCGCGACCCGGCGGTAGTCGCCGATGATCCGGCCGCGGCCGTAGGCGTCGGGCAGGCCGGTGACGACGCCGGCCTTGCGGGCGGCCCGGATCTGCGGGGTGTAGGCGTCGAAAACCCCGGCGTTGTGGGTCTTGCGGTACTCGGTGAAGACCTTCTCCAGTCCGGGGTCGACCGGGTAGCCGTAGGTCTTCAGCGCGCCCGCGACCATCCGCCAGCCGCCGTAGGGCATGATCGCGCGCTTGAGCGGGGCGTCGGTCTGCAGGCCGACGATCAGCTCCCGGTCCCGGTCGATCCAGCCGGGCCGGTGCGCGGTGATGGTGGAGGGGATGTCGTACGCGACGTCGTGGACGCCCTTGGCGCGCTCCTCGGGGAAGCGCTCGGTGATCCGCCCCCAGACCGCCAGGGTCCGCTCGGTGGGGCCGGCCAGGAAGGCGGCGTCGCCCTCGTACGGGGTGTAGTTGCGCTGGACGAAGTCGCGCACGTCGACGCGGTCCTGCCAGGGGCCGTCCGCGAAGCCGTCCCAGGCTCCCGCCGGGGCGGGGACGGTCCGCGGGTGCGTCTCGGTCTGCGGCTGGGTCCGGGTCTGGGTCTGCTGCGAGGTGGTCATCTCGGGGTGTCCCTTCTCAGGCTCTCGGCTGTCCGGCACTCGGTCTTCAGGCCCGGTCGCCGTAGTAGGCCTGGCGCATCATCCGCTGCAGGTCGGCGAGCAGCGGCATCCGGGGGTTGGCGGGGGCGCACTGGTCCTCGTACGCGTTCATCGCCTGCTGCGGCAGGGCCGCCAGGAAGGCCTCCTCGTCGACCCCCGCGTCCTTGAAGCAGCGCGGGATGCCGACCCGGTCGCGCAACTCCTCCACCGCCGCCGCCAGCGACTCGACGCCCTGCTCCGGGGTCGCGGCCGGCAGGCCCAGCATCCGGGCGATGTCCTGGTAGCGCTCCGGGGCCTGGTAGCTCTGGTACTTGGGCCAGCCGGTCACCTTCGCCGGGGCCGAGCCGTTCCAGCGGATCACGTGCGGCAGCAGCAGCGCGTTGGTCCGCCCGTGGGCGACGTGGAAGGTGGCGCCCAGGGTGTGCGCCATGGCGTGCACGGCGCCCAGGAAGGCCGAGCCGAAGGCCATGCCGGCGATCGTCCCGGCGTTGTGCATCCGCTCCCGGGCCCGCGGGTCGTCCGCACCGGCGGTGACCGCCCGCTCCAGGTTCTCGAAGATCAGCCGGACGCCCTGCAGGGCCAGGCCGTCGGTGAAGTCGTTCGCGTAGACCGAGACGTAGGTCTCGATGCAGTGGGTGAGGGCGTCGAAGCCGGTGTCGGCGGTGACGTCGGCCGGCAGCCGGGTGGTGAGCGCCGGGTCGACGATCGCCACGGTCGGGGTCAGCGCGTAGTCGGCGAGCGGGTACTTCTGGCCGGTGGCGGTGTCGGTGATCACCGCGAACGGGGTGACCTCGCTGCCGGTGCCCGAGGTGGTCGGGATGCACACCAGCTTGGCCTTCTCGCCCAGGTCGGGGAAGGTGAAGGCGCGCTTGCGGATGTCGAAGAACTTCTCCTTGAGGTCCGCGAACTCCACCTCCGGGTGCTCGTACATCAGCCACATCACCTTGGCCGCGTCCATCGGCGAGCCGCCGCCGAGCGCGATGATGGTGTCCGGCTCGAACTCCCGCATCAGCTCCGCGCCCCGGCGCACCGTGTCGATGCTCGGGTTGGGCTCGACGTAGTCGACGACCCGCACCTCGACCGGCTCCCGGCGCCGGTCCAGCACGCCCCGGATCCGCTCCAGGTGGCCGATCGCCACCATGGTGTGGTCGGTGACCACCACGATCCGGCGCGCGTTCGGCATGCTCGCCAGGTACTTGACGGAGTTGCGCTCGAAGAAGATCTTCGGCGGGACCTTGAACCACTGCATGTTGGTGTTCCGCCGCCCGATCCGCTTGATGTTCACCAGGTTCAGGGCCGAGACGTTGCCCGCCACCGAGTTGTGCCCGTAGCTGCCGCAGCCCAGGGTCAGCGAGGGGGTGAACGCGTTGTAGACGTCGCCGATGCCGCCCTGCGAACTCGGCGCGTTCCAGATGATCCGGCAGGCCTTGACCGCGTGCCCGAACTCCTCGGTGAACGCCGCGTCCTCGGTGTGCACCGCGGCCGAGTGCCCCAGCCCGTCGAACTCCACCATGGCGGCGGCCAGTTCGACACCCTCCCGGCGGGAGGCGGCGGTCAGCACGGCGAGCACCGGGCAGAGCTTCTCCCGGGTCAGCGGCTCGTCCGGGCCGACCCGCTCGCAGTCGGCCAGGATCACCGAGGTGTCGGCCGGCACCTCGAAGCCGGCCGCCGTCGCGATCTCGGCGGCGGTGCGGCCCACCACCTCGGCGTTCAGCTTGGCGCCCGCGCACGACACCCCGTCACCGACACCGAACAGGTACCGCTCCAGCAGCGCCTTCTCCTCGGCGCTCGCGTGGTGCGCCTTCAGCTTGCGGAACTCCGCCAGCGCGGCGTCGCGGATCTCCGCGTCCAGGATCACCGCCTGCTCGGAGGCGCAGATCATGCCGTTGTCGAAGGTCTTCGACAGCACGATGTCGTTCACCGCCCGCCGCAGGTCCGCGCTGCGCTCGACGTACGCGGGCACGTTGCCCGCGCCCACGCCCAGCGCGGGCTTGCCGCAGCTGTACGCGGCCCGCACCATCGCGTTGCCGCCGGTGGCGAGGATCGTCGCCACGCCCGGGTGGCGCATCAGCGCGTCGGTCGCCGCCATCGACGGCTCCTCGATCCACTGCACGCAGTGCGCCGGTGCTCCGGCCGCCACCGCCGCGTCGCGGACGATCCGGGCCGCCTCGGCGGAGCAGCGCTGCGCCGCCGGGTGGAAGGAGAAGACGATCGGGTTGCGGGTCTTCAGCGCGAGCAGCGCCTTGAAGATCGTGGTGGAGGTGGGGTTGGTGACCGGGGTGATGCCCGCGACCACGCCGACCGGTTCGGCGATCTCCACGATGCCGTCGATCTCGTCCCGGCGCACCACCCCGACGGTCTTGGTGCGGGCCATCACGTGGGTGACGTTCTCGCAGGCGAAGACGTTCTTGACGGCCTTGTCCTCGAACAGGCCCCGGCCGGTCTCCTCCACCGCCAGGGCGGCGAGGCCGGTGTGCTGGGCCAGGGCCGCCAGCGAGGCCTTCTTGACGATGTGGTCGATCTGCTCCTGGGTGAAGGAGGCGTACTCCTCCAGGGCGGAAAGGGCGGCGGCGACCAGCCCGTCGACGCTGACGGGTGGGGCGGGGAGCTCGCTCGTGGGCGACGGCTTCACGTCGTGCTTCGGGCGGGTCGACATGCTGGACTGCCTTTCAGGTCATCGTCCGACATCGGCGCCGTGGGCGCCTTCGATTCCAGGTTCCCTGCTCGGGGTTCGGCGGACATCCGCCCATCGGGACCCCCTTCGGGGTCCGAAGGTCCCTGTCGCGGCGGGTGGTTGGTCCCGCCGGGACATCGGGGCGGGCTCAGTCGTGCGGGACGACCGCGACCGGGGCGTGCGCGTGGTGCAGCACCGACTGGGCCACCGGGCCGAGGTGCTGCCCGGTCAGCGGGTGCTTGGCGGTCCGCCGGCCGAGCACCACCAGGGAGGCGCCGCGGGAGGCCTCCACCAGCGCCCGGCCCGCGCTCCAGGGGCACACCTCGGCCGCCGTCCGGACCTGCGGGTACTTCTCCCGCCGGACGGCCAGCGCGTCCTCCAGCCGCAGCTGCTCGGCGGCGGCCATCGCCTCCCGGATCTCCGCCTGCTCGACCGGGGCCCGGGTCGTGTAGGTGTCGTGGGCGGTGGTCCGGCTCTCCACCGCCCGCAGGCCGACGCCGTGGTCGGCGGCGTAGCGGAAGGCGAACTCCAGGACGGCGTCGGCCGGCCGGTCGCTGTCCACGCCCACCACGACGTCGCCGGCCGCGTCGCCGTCCTGCGTGCCGTGCCCGTCCGCCTCGCTGCGGACCAGGACGACCGGGCACAGGGACCGGCCGGCCGTCCGCAGTCCGACCGAGCCGATCAGCAGCCCGGTGAAGCCGCCGAGGCCGCGCGAGCCCAGTACCAGCAGCTCGGCCCGCCCGCTCGCGGCGGCGAGGGTGAACGCCGGATGCCCGGGCTGCACCTCGCAGGTGACGTCCAGTTCGGGCAGCTCGGCGGCGACCTTGTCGCAGATGTCGGCCACCCGCCCGGGCAGCGCGGCCCCGCCGCCCAGGTCGCGTTCCAGGGCGTCGGCCTCGGTCCCCGCCACGTGGATCATCCGCAGCGGGAGCCCGAGCCGGCCCGCCTCCCGGGCGGCCCACTCGGCCGCGGCCGCGCTCGGTGCCGAACCGTCGATGCCCACCGTCACGTTGTGCGTCATGTCCGCGACCTCCCCAGTCCTCGGCGGTCCGCGTCACCGGTGTGCGCGGCCCCGTCCGGCCACCAGCGTCCCGCCCGCCGGGTGCCCGGCAGCAGGGCCCGAGCAGCCCCATCCGGCCGCCGAAGGTCCCGGGGCGGGTGCGCCCTTCGGGCCGTCCAACCCGCGGTCCCGCCCGCGGTCACGGGGGCGGCGACCGACCCGCACGGGCCACCCGGGACCCTCGGGCCGTCCGCACCGGGACCGGTGGCGGCCGTGCGGGGGCCATCCGGCCCATGCCTCCCCGGCCCCCGCCCCGGAGGATCGGTTCCGTGAACACGGCGACACGGTCGTCGAGTTCACGTCCCGGCTCCTTCAGGAAAGGACGTTCCGATGACCCAGCTCCAGAGCCCGCCCGCCGTCGAGATCACCGTGGCCACCCGTGGCGCGGTCTCGCTGGCCGCGCCCGACTACGCCCGGGAGAAGGTCGAGGCCGTGCTCCGCCGGATCCACGAGCCGGTCCTCGCGGTGCGGGTGAAGCTGACCCAGGAGCCGCACCATTCGGTGGTCCGTCCGTCCGTCGCCCAGGCCGTGGTGGACCTGAACGGCCGGCCGGTCCGGGCCCAGGTCGCGGCCGCCACCATGCAGGAGGCCGTCGACCGGCTCCAGGACCGCCTGGGCACCAAGCTCGCCAAGGTGCGCCAGCGCCACCACACCGGCGCCTGGGTCGGCCGCGGTGGCGAGGAGCACAGCCCGCAGCACGTCGAACGGGCGGCGGAGGAGCGGCGGATCGTCCGGCACAAGACCTACGGCCTGGCCCGGCAGAGCGCCTGGGCCGCCGTGCTCGACCTGGAGGCGATGGACTACGCCTTCCACCTGTTCACCGACGCCGGGAGCGGCGCCGACAGCGTGGTCTACCGCGACGCCCGCACCGGCACCCACCGGCTCGCCTCGGCCGGCGCCACCGCCGAGCCCGTCCCCGGACTGACGGTCAGCCCGGCCGCCGTACCGGAGCTGACGACGGACGGCGCGGCGGAGCGCCTCGACCTCTCCGGCCTGCCGTTCGTCTTCTTCACCGACACGGCCACCGGGCGCGGGAACGTCCTCTACCACCGCTACGACGGCCACTACGGACTGATCACCCCCGTCCGCGACTGAGCGGCCCCCGTCCCGCACCCGACGGCCCGGTCCCACGTACGCGTGGTACCGGGCCGCGGGCGTCCCGGGGGCGGGTCGGGCCATAGCCGCTGCTTATGGCTCCATCGGCCATGATCCTCTACCGCGCTCCGCGGCGGGCGGCCTACGGTGGGGGCTGCCCGGCGGCGTCCCCGCCCACGCCGGGCGGCAGCCCCACCGTCGCACCCGAAGGCAGAACCACCCCGTGACCAGCACCGGCCCGGCCGCCCACGCCGGCATACCCACCCGCTCCGAGGCGCAGCGCCGCGTCCTCACCGTCCTGGTCACCAGCCAGATCCTCAGCGGCGCCGGCCTGGCCGCCGGCATCACCGTCGGCGCCCTGCTCGCCCAGGACATGCTCGGCTCCACCGACCTCGCCGGGCTGCCCAGCGCGCTGTTCACCGCCGGATCGGCCCTCGCCGCGGTCGCGGTCGGCCGCGTCTCCCAGGCCAGGGGCCGCCGCCCGGGCCTGGCCGCGGGCTACCTGACCGGCACCGTCGGCAGCGCCGGTGTCATCGCCGCCGCCGCGCTCGACAGCCCCGTCCTGCTGTTCGTCGCCCTGTTCGTCTACGGCGCCGGCACGGCCACCAACCTCCAGGCCCGCTACGCGGGTGCCGACCTGGCGGCGCCCGCCCACCGCGCCCGCGCCGTCTCCACCGTCCTGGTCGCCACCACCCTCGGCGGCGTCGTCGGCCCCAACCTCGCCGCACCCACCGGAACCCTCGCCGGCGACCTCGGCCTCCCCGCCCTCGCCGGACCGTTCCTCCTCGCCGGCGTCGCCTACGCCCTGGCCGCCCTCGTGCTCGCCGGCTGGCTGCGCCCCGACCCGCTGCTGCTCGCCCGTGAGCTGCAGCGCGCGGAGCACGCGGAGCGCGCGGAAGCATCCGGGGTGGTCGCCGCTTCCGGGCCGGAGCAGGCGCGCCGTCCGGTGCTGCTGCTGGGCGCGCTGACGATGATCCTCACCCAGCTCGTCATGGTCGCGATCATGACGATGACGCCCGTCCACATGCACGACCACGGCCACGGGACCGCCGCCTCCGGCCTCGTCATCGCCGTCCACGTCGGCGCCATGTACCTCCCCTCCCCGCTGACCGGCTGGCTGGTCGACCGGCACGGCCCGACCGCCGTCGCCGCCGCCTCCGGCCTCACCCTGCTCACCGCCGGGCTCGTCGCCGCCGCGGCCCCCGCCGACTCCGTCGGCCTGCTGGCCCTCGCGCTCGCGCTGCTCGGCCTCGGCTGGAACCTCGGCCTGGTCTCCGGCACCGCGATGATCACCGACGCGGCACCGCTGGCCACCCGCGCCAGGACCCAGGGCACGGTGGACGTCGCCATCGCCGTCGCGGGCGCGACCGGCGGCCTGGCCTCCGGCCTCGTCGTCTCCACCGGCGGCTACGCCGTCCTCTCCCTGGCCGGCGGCCTGCTCGCGCTCGCCGTCCTCCCCGCCGTCGCCGCCACCGCGAAGAGCCGGTGAGCCCGAGGGCCGGGCCCCGGGGCCGTCGTCGAGGCTGTCGCGGGCCCGTGACAGAGTGACGCCATGCTGCCTCCTGCCGGGGCTGTCGACGCGGTGGTGTCGGCGCCCGATTCCTTCGACGTCCCCGTCTTCGTGCGCCGCAGCGCGCCGTTGGAGCCGGTCGAGCGCCCGAAGCCCGTCACCGTGGCGCAGGTGAAGGAGCCGTGGCCGTCGCCGGGAGCCGTTCCGCCGGACGGCGCCTACCTGGTGACCACGACCTGGCGGGACCTGCTGGACGCGGCGACCACCGTCGGCCGGGACATCGCGCCGTGGCTGGCGGCGGTGCCCCGCCTGGCGCGCCGGGAGATCATGGCGCGGCGCCACCCGCTGGGGGCCTACCTGGTCCGGCAGCGGACGAAGTCCCCGGCGCCCGGCGGCGCCGGCACGGAGATCGTGCCCAGCGTGGTCTACACGCACGGCACCGAGGGCTCCATGCGGTCGGCCTTCGGCTACCACGTGGGCATGACGATGGCGGAGTGGGCCTGCCGGAGCCTGATGGGCCTCGGCCCCACGACGCACGCGGAGAGCGCCGCCCCGCCCGGGGCCGTGCCGAAGTGGAAGACGACCAGGAGCCTGCCCGACCTGTTCGGCACGCACCCGTCGTCCGCGGAGCTGTGGCTGGTCGAGGCGAAGGGTGGCAGGTGGCTCCCCGACCGGAGCCGGCGCAAGGGCGCCCGCCAGCTGGACGTCGGCGCCCTGATGACCGAGCCCTACCGGAAGGTCCTCTGCGGCACCAGCCTGGAGAAGCGCCTCTTCATGATGATCGACGTCGAGGACGGGCCGTCCGCCCCTGACGGCCCGCTCACCGGCGCGGCGGCGGACCTCGACGAGGACCTGGTGCAGGACGACGACGAGGCGCTCCTCGACCTCGCCCAGGCGAGGATGCTGACCTACCTCGCCCTGGTGTCGCTCCCCCGGGAGGGGCTGCGGGCGGTGGCGGTCGGCGGCCCGCGGCCCGGCCCCGCGCGGCGCCGCAGCGGACTGGTCACGCTGCTGGAGGGCGACGAGGGGACGGCGGCCCTGCGGCGGGAGCTGGGCGCCGGTGCCACGGTGAACGCGATCGGGCGGCGCCAGGGGGTGGACATGCTGGTGGGGCGACTGCCCGGCACCGATCTGATGCTCGGCATGTCCCGCCGCCTCTTCGGGGCCTGCCGGGAGCTCGCGTGGGAGGACCGGCGGCTGGCCTCGGTCGTCGACGAAGTGCTGCCGACCGTCCGGCAGGCGGCCGGGTGGGGCACGGAGGCGCGGAGCGAGCGCCGGACCCGCGAACGGGCGGAGGCCCTCCAGGAGGGCCGGGACCGGGAGGGGGGAATCCGTCGCGGCGCGGTCCGCCGAGGGTTCTCCCGGGGCCGCGCGGAGTCCTGGGCGCAGCTCGCGGACGTGTCCCCCCGGGTGGTGGTGCCGGCGGCGGAGGGATTCCTGGAGGCGGCGACGCGCGACACCTATCTCGCCGTGGAGGAGCACGCGCTCGATCTGGACCTGGATCTGGATCTGGATCTGGGCTGACGGCGCCTCGGCCGTACCGGGCAATTTCGGTCGCGTCCTGCGGCCGGTCGCGCGCGGGCGGGCCGCGGATGTGACAGGCAGGAGGGCGGCGGCCCGACACCCGTGCTGGTTGCGGGGCGGAGCGGCCGACCGCTGCCCCAGCGACCTCCCGCGACCGAACGGAGCCCTGCCATGCGCCGACGCCGTGGCGTCCTGCTGACCGCCGCCCTCCTGGCCCAGCTCGCCGCCGGGCCCTCCCACGCGGTGGGCTCCGTGCCCCGCGCGGGGGAGCCGGCCGAGCAGTGCGGGGTGGTGCGCAGCGGCGACACCCCGATCGGGGGCGCCGAGGTGACGCTCTACCGGGCGGGAGAGGGGGAAGGCACCGCGCCGACGGTACTGGCCCGGGCCCGCAGCGGGGAGGACGGGCGGTTCGACCTCGACTACCGCCGTCCGGACGACCCGCGCGCCGTGCTCTACGTGCTCGCCGACCTGCCGCACGCCCGGGAGCGGGGCGCGGACCACGGGCACGGCCCGGTGGTGCTCGCGGCCGCGCTGAGCGGAGCCGGGGCCCCGCCCGAACTCGTCGTCAACGAGCGCACCACCGTCGCCGTCGCCTACGCGCTGGCCCGCTTCACCGGTCCGGCCGGCATCTCCGGCACCGAGCCCGGGCTGGGGAACGCGGCCGGCGTCGCGCACAACCTGGCCGACACCGGGACGGGCGGGATCGCGGCGACGCTCGCCGCCCCGCCCAACGGCGACCGGACCTCCACCCTGGCCGAGTTCAACACCCTCGCCAACCTGCTCGCCGCCTGCGTCACCGGCGGCGCCTGCGACCAGCTGTTCGACCTCGCCCGCCGCCCCGGCCGGGAACGGCCCCGCGACACCCTGCGGGCCGCCGTGGACATCGCCCACGACCCCGGTCACAACGCCGCCGCCCTCTACGACCTGGCCGCCACCACCCCGAGCTACCTCCCCGCGCTGTCCGCCGCCCCGGCGGCCTGGACCGTGGCCCTGCGCTACGCGGGCGACGGCCGGGAGATCGACGGCCCCGGCAACCTCGCCTTCGACCGGGAGGGCAACGCCTGGGTCAGCAACAACTACCGCTACGGCGCCGACCCCGCCGTCCCGGTCTGCGGCGGCCGCACGGTGCTCAAGTTCACCCCCACCGGCCGGGACGCGCCCGGTGCGCCCTTCGGCGGCGGCGGCCTCTACGGCGCCGGCTTCGGCATCACCGTCGACGCCCGGGGCAGCGCCTGGGTCGGCAACTTCGGCTTCCAGGGAGCGGGCTGCCCGATCGATCCGACCCCGCTGGAGCGCAGCGTTTCCCGGTTCGCCCCGGACGGCACCCCGCTGTCGCCGCCCGACGGCTGGCGCCGGGGCGGCATCGTCCAGCCCCAGGGCATGGCCGCCGACCGGGCCGGCACCGTCTGGGTCGCCAACTGCGGCGGCGACAGCGTGACCAGGATCCCGGACGGCGACGCCGGCCGCGCCGAGGAGGTTCCCACCCCCGGGCTGCACAAGCCCTTCGGGGCCGCCGTCGACCCCGCCGGACGGCTCTGGGCCACCGGCAACGGCAGCGACAGCGTCCAGGTCCTGGCCCCCGACGGCACCCCGGAGCTGACCGTCACCGGCGGCGGCCTGCGCCGTCCGCTCGCCGTGGCCACCGACAGCCGGGGCAACGCCTGGGTCAGCAACAGCGGCATCCTGCCGGTCCCGTGCGGGGGCAGCACGGCGGACGAGCTGGCCGCCGCCGCGGTCGGCGGTGACAGCGGCCCGCGCCCGGGTGCCTCGGTCACCCTGATCGGGGCCGACGGCACCCCGGCCCCGGAGCCCTTCAGCAACGGCGGGCTGTTCCTGCCGTGGGGCGTCGCCGTCGACGGGGAGGACACGGTCTGGGTGGCGAACTTCGGCGGCCACCGGGTCGCCCGGCTGTGCGGCACCGACCTCACCGCCTGCCCGCCCGGCTTCCGCACCGGCCAGCCGATCTCCCCGCCCGACACGGGTTACCCGAGCGACGGGCTGGAGCGGAACACCGGCCTGCAGATCGATCCCTCGGGCAACGTCTGGCTGGCCAACAACTGGCGCACCGTCCCCGTGCAGAGCAACCCCGGTGGCCATGAGCTCGTCGTCCTGGTGGGGGCCGCCGCCCCCGTCCCGGCCCCGAGGCTCGACGGGCCCGGGCGGCCGTGACGGGCAGGGCGCCGGGCGGGCGTCGATCGGTGCGGGGCAGGGCCGAACGGCCCACGCCCCGCGCCGTCCGGGCCCCGGCCGGGGATCCTGCCAGGGGGGAGTGCCGGACGGGAGAGCGGAACGAGGAGACCGTGAGCCGAGGAGCCGACCTGTGAACCGCGCCCCCGACCTCGAAGCCGTCCGGCGGGCCGACCCCACCGAGGTGGCCCGCCGGATCGTCGAGCGCCGCGACGAGCTGGGCATCGACGACCGGACCCTGGCCCACCAGGCGGCGATGTCGCCCGCCTACCTCCGGTACCTGCTGGCGGCGGGCCCGGCCTTCGACGCGGCCGGGTTCGTCCGGATCGCGGCCGCGCTCAAGATGACCTGGGCGGAGCTGCTGGAGGGCCGGTCGGACGCTCCGCCGGGGCAGTCGCAGCCGGTGCCGGGGACACCGCGGCCGCTGCTGCTGCACCTCTCCGAGCCGGAGTGCTGGTACCTGGTGGGCACCCACGGGGTCGGCCGGGTGGGCCTTCCCGGCTCCCCGGCGCCGACCGTCTTCCCGGTGAACTACGCCGTCGACGGCCGGACGATCGTCTACCACACCTCCCCGCACGGCTCCGCGGCGGCGGCGGACGGTTCGCCGCTCTCCTTCCAGGTCGACCACGTCGACGACCGGCTGAGCGAGGGCTGGAGCGTGCTGATGCTCGGCTCGGCGCACCACGTCGACGATCCCGGGGAGGAGCAGCGGCTGTCCCGGCTGCCCGGCGCGACGCCCTGGGCGGGCGGCGACCGCCCGCTCTGGGTGCGGATCACCCCGGACGAGGTGACCGGCCGCCGCCTCGGCGTCGGCTGAGCCGCCCGCCACCCGCCGCCCGCCGCCCGCCGCCCGCCGCCCGGACCGTCCTGCCGTCGGGACCGTCCTGCCGTCGGGAGCACCCGCCGAAGTGGTTCGCCCCGGCGCGCTCCGCGACCATGGAAGGGCGGGGGTCCTTCGGCGTGCCGGCGCGGCCCACCCGCCCCGCCGCCCCGGGAGGCGTCGCCGTGCGCGCCGGACCGAGAAGGGAAGGGAGCGAACCGCCATGACCACCACCGTCCCCGCCTACGCCGCGCCCGCCGCCAAGGCCCCACTGGGGCCCGCGACGATCGAACGCCGCGACGTGCGCGAACTCGACGTGCGGATCGCCATCACGTTTGTCGGCATCTGCCACTCCGACGTCCACCAGGCGCGCGAGGGCTGGGGCACGGCGCTGTTCCCGATGGTCCCCGGCCACGAGATCACCGGCATCGTCACCGAGACCGGCCCCGGCGTGACGGCCTACCGCCCCGGGGACCGGGTGGGCGTCGGCTGCATGGTCGAAAGCTGCCGGGTCTGCGAGAACTGCCGGGCCGGCCTGGAGCAGTACTGCGCCGAGGGCCCCGTCTGGACGTACAACGCCGTCGGCCGGGACGGGCAGCGCACCTACGGCGGCTATGCGCAGGAGATCGTCGTCGACGAGCACTTCGTCGTGCGGATCCCGGACGCCCTGCCGCTGGAGACGGCCGCGCCGCTGCTGTGCGCGGGCATCACCACCTACTCGCCGCTGCGGCACTGGAACGCCGGGCCGGGCCGGAGGGTCGCCGTTGTCGGCCTCGGCGGGCTCGGCCACGTGGCGGTGCGGATCGGGCACGCGCTCGGCGCCGAGGTCACCGTGCTGTCCCGGTCCCTGCGCAAGAAGGACGACGGCCTGCGGCTCGGCGCCGTCGACTACCGGGCCACTGCGGACCCGGAGACCTTCGAGGAGCTCGCGGGCCGCTTCGACCTCGTCCTGAACACCGTCTCCGCCCCGCTCGACTTCGCCGCCCACCTCGGGCTGCTGCGCACCGACGGCGCGCTGGTCAGCGTCGGCCTTCCCGAGCAGCCGGTGCTCCTCGACCTCCGCGCGCTGAACGGCGGGCGCCGCAGCCTGAGCACCTCCAGCATCGGCGGCATCGCCGAGACGCAGGAGATGCTGGACTTCTGCGCCGCGCACGGGGTGGCGGCCGAGGTCGAGCTGATCGGCGTGGACCGGATCAACGAGGCCTACGACCGGGTCGTCGCCGGCGACGTCCGCTTCCGCTTCGTGATCGACACCGCGACGCTGTGACCCCGTCGTCCCGCCGGTCCGTCCCGCCCGCTCCGCGGCCGCGCCGGGTGGCCGGGGGAAGAACAGTTGGCGCGCGCCCGGCGGCCGATCGGCGATCCGGGCTGATGGAAGCACTCAACTAACCAATTGTGCAGTGGAGTTGGCGACGATCGAGGATTGTCCGGCCCGAGGGCGGTGGACATCATGGGCGCACCGCCGGCCGGTCGGGCCGGTCGGGTCCACACCGGGAGGGATCCTCGATGCGCTCTTTCGCTGCCCGCGTGGCGACGTGTGCGGTCGCCGCCGTCTGCGTGGCCGGGGCGGTGGCGCCCGCCGCCGTGGCCGACCCGCCGCCGGGTGTCGTGCCGGCCGCCACCGATCTGGTGGGGGTCGGGGCGGTCCTCACCGAAGGGTTCATGAACCAGACCTCCGCCGAGTACAACGCGGCCGCACCGGCAGGGCAGCCGCGGCTCTACGGCTGGGACGCCAAGGGTTCGAGCCCGATCGTGCCCAAGGACGGTGCGACGTCCATCGTCCGGCCCAACGGCTCCGGCTACGGATTCCGCGCACTGGCCGAGTCCACCAGCGCGACGGTGGACTACGCCCGCTCCGCACGCACCCCGCTGCCCGGCGACCCCACGGGGTACAGCTTCCTGCCGTTCGCCAAGGACGCCGTCACCTGGGCAGCCAAGTCCGGCGGCAACGCGCCCAGCAATCTGACGACCGCCCAGCTCAAGGGCATCTACGAGTGCACCATCACCAACTGGGCCCAGATCGGTGGGGTGAACGCCGTCATCAAGCCCTTCCTGCCGCAGCGGGGTGCTGACGTCAGCATCGCCCTTCTGAAGGTGCTGGGAGGAGGTGTGGCGGTGACGCCGGGTCTCTGTGTCAATTTCAGTGACCTCCAGTTCGAGAATCGCGGCACCGACCCGTTGCTCGACGACGTCAACGTGGTGATCCCCTACTCGGTCGGCATATACATCGACCAGATGTACAAGGGCCACCGCACACCCGAGGTGTCGCCCGGGCCGCTGAGAGTGCGCAGCGTGGACGGGCTTCCACCCGTCGTGCTCTCGCCCGGGCGGCAGGTCATCAACCCGTTGCTGCTCACCTCGCCGTACGGTCGGCAGCTGTGGCACATCGTCCGCACCGCCGAGTTCAACGGCTCCGACGCCCACGCCGAGGCGCTGGTCGGCGTTTTCGGTCCGAAGGGCTGGATCTGTCTGCGCCCGGCCTCGATCGAGGCCCGCGGCTTCTCGCCGATCCCGGACTGCGGCGTCGCCGTCGACATCTGACAGCTCCGCCCCGCGCCGGCCCGGAGTCCGCATCCGGGCCGGCCACCGAGCGGTACACTGGGGGCACTCCGCGTGACCTTCGGGAGGCCCTGATGAGCGTGACCGACCGGTACCGGGACTCCTGGGAGGGCTTCTGGCGCGCCGCGCCCGCGGAACAGGGGTCGGTGATCTGGGACGCGGACCCGGCCCTCACCGCCGAACGCCACCTCGCGCTGTTCGAGCCGTTCCTGGCCGACCGGGCGCTGCCGGTGGTCGACCTGGGCTGCGGCAACGGCACCCAGACCCGCTTCCTCGCGGGCCGCTTCACCCGCGCCGTCGGCGCCGACCTGTCCGCCGCCGCCGTGGAACTCGCCCGGCGCTCGGACCCGGCGGAGCGGGCGGAGTACGTCCAACTGGACGCCACCGACCGGGCCGCCGTCCGGGCGCTGCACCAACGCCTCGGCGACGCCAACGTGTACCTGCGCGGCGTGATCCACCAGAGCGAGCCGGCCGACCGCGGTCCGGTCGCCGAGGCCGTCGCCGCACTGCTCGGCGCGCACGGCCGGGCCTTCGTGGTCGAGCTGTCCGAGGCGGCCAAGCACGTCCTGGGCGATCTCGCGCGCGACCCGGCGGGCCCGCCGCCGAAGCTGCGCCCGGTGTTCGCCCACGGCCTGGCGCCCGCCGAGGTCGCCGATGCGGCCTTCGGTGACCTGCTCCGAACGGCCGGGCTGAGCGTCCTGGCCTCCGGTGAACTCCCGCTGTCCACCACGGAGTTCACCCCAGCCGGTGAGCGGATCGAGCTGCCCGCGCACTGGGCGGCGCTCGCCCCGGACGGCGCCCGGCCGTCCTGAGCGGTCCGGTGAGCGGTGCCCCGTGAACCGCGGCCGGTGAACCGGGCGGGGGCCGGGACACGTCTCTCCTGACATGACCGTTCTGCTGCCCGTCCCACCGGTTCGCACCGCCGCGCCGCCCGACCGCGCCGCGACAGCCGGCGCCCTCGCCCGGTGGTCCGGGTGAGGGCCCCCGGCCTCCGCGTACCCGGCGGGCGCACGGGGTACGCGGCGGTCGCGATCGCGGTGGTGGCCGCCGTGACGGCGGGCCTGCTCTGCTGGCAGCCGTGGGCCGACGACGGACCGAAGCCCCTGGCGTTCACCACCGCCGCCGGCGGCTCCGCGCGCTTCGGGACCGGCGAGAAGCTGTACCGCTACAAGGTGCGGGCGGAGGACGGGCTCAAGATCAGCCCGGACCGGTTCGCCGCCGAGGTGGACGAGGTCCTCGGCGACGTGCGGCGCGGCTGGTCGGTGGGCGGCACCTGGTCGTTCCAGCGGGTGGCCGCCGACCCGGTGGACTTCACCGTCTACCTGGCCACCCCGGCGTCCACCGACCGGATCTGCGGCCAGTACGGGCTGGACACCGGCGGCTGGGTGAACTGCGCGGCCAACCGCCAGGTCGTCATCAACCTCAAGCGCTGGAACGAGCTCTCGGAGTTCTACGCCGGACAGCCCGAGGAGTACCACGCCCTCGCGGTCAACCACGAGGTCGGGCACATCCTCGGCCAGGGCCACGTCGACTGCCCCGGTGCGGGGGCGCCCGCACCGGTGATGATGCAGCAGATCAAGGGACTGCACGGCTGCGTGCCGAACGGCCGGCCGTACGCCGAGGACGGAACCCTGCTCACCGGCCCGCTGCTCCCGCCGGCCGCGCCCCAGCCATGACGGCCGCCGCGCCCCGGCGCTGACCGCCGCGGCGGCCCGCCGGGCCGACTTCCGGCCCGGCGGAGCGGCCGGCGGACCGTCCGCCGCTTGCTACACCCCGGCCCGGTGGGCGGTCCGGGCCGTGCCCTGCGGCAGCTCGGCGTCCAGGGCGCGCAGGATGTCCTCCACGCTCTGCTTGGCGTCGCCGAAGAGCATCCCGCTGTTCTCCCGGAAGAACAGCGGGTTCTGCACCCCCGCGTAGCCGGAGGCCATCGACCGCTTGAACACGACCACCTGCTCCGCCTCCCAGACCCGCAGCACCGGCATGCCCGCGATCGGACTGGCCGGGTCGTCCATGGCGGCCGGGTTGACGGTGTCGTTGGCGCCGATGACGAGGACCACGCCGGTGGAGGCGAAGTCGTCGTTGATCTCGTCCATCTCCAGGACGATGTCGTAGGGCACCTTCGCCTCGGCCAGCAGCACGTTCATGTGGCCGGGCAGCCGCCCGGCGACCGGGTGGACGCCGAACCGCACCTCCACGCCGCGCTCGCGCAGCCGCCGGGTCAGCTCCGCGACCGGGTGCTGCGCCTGGGCCACCGCCATGCCGTAGCCGGGGGTGATCACGACCGACTTGGCCAGCGCCAGCTCCCTGGCCACCTCCTCGGCGCGGACCTCCCGGTGCTCGCCCTGCTCCTCGGCGCCGCCGGACGGGGCCTCGATGCCGAAGCCGCCCGCGATCACCGACAGGAAGGAACGGTTCATCGCCCGGCACATGATGTACGACAGGTAGGCACCCGAGGAGCCGACCAGCGCGCCGGTGACGATCAGCAGATTGTTGTCGAGCAGGAATCCGGCGGCCGCGGCGGCCCAGCCGGAGTAGCTGTTGAGCATGGAGACGACCACGGGCATGTCGCCGCCGCCGATCGAGGCGACCAGGTGCCAGCCCAGCGCGAGGGCGAGCACCGTCACCGCGATCATCAGGCCGAGGCCCGGGCTGACCGTGAACCAGACCGTCAGCGCCACGAAACCGGCCAGCGCGCCCAGGTTCAGCGCGTTCTTGCCGGGCAGCGTCAGCGGGCGCGAGGCGATCCGGGCGGACAGCTTGAGGAAGGCGACGATCGAGCCGGTGAAGGTGACCGCGCCGATGAAGATGCCGATGAACACCTCGGCGTGGTGGATGCCCAGCAGGTCTCCGGAGACGGCGCTCTGGGCCGCGCCGTTCGCCTCCACCTCCAGGTAGCTGTTCCAGCCGACCAGCACCGCCGCGAGGCCGACGAAGCTGTGCAGCACCGCGATCAGCTCCGGCATCTGCGTCATCTCGACCTGCCGGGCCCGCCACAGGCCGATCGCGCCGCCCAGCGCCATCGCGATGACGATCAGGGCGACGGCACCGGCGGTGATGCTCTGCGCCGCCACCACGATGGTGGCGACCAGGGCGAGGGCCATGCCGGCGATGCCGTAGACGACGCCGGCCCGGGAGGTGCGGTGCTGGGAGAGCCCGGCCAGGCTGAGGATGAAGAGCAGGGCGGCGACCAGGTCCGCGGCGTGGGCTGCCGTTGTGGTGGTCATCGGGGCTCAGCGCCTTTCGGGGGAGGTCGAGAACATGCTCAGCATGCGGCGGGTGACGGCGAAGCCGCCGAAGATGTTGACGCTGGTCAGCAGGATCGCGATGAAGGACAGCACGGTGACGAGCGTGCGCTCGTGCCCGATCTGCAGCAGGGCGCCGATCACCACGATCCCGGAGATCGCGTTGGTGACCGACATCAGCGGGGTGTGCAGGGCGTGGTGCACCTTGCCGATCACGTAGTAGCCGATCACCACGGCGAGTGCGAAGACCGTGAAGTTCTCGGCGAGTTGGGCCGGGGCGAAGCCGACCAGCAGGAACATCGCCAGCATTCCGGCGCCGATCAGGCCGAACCGGGCGGCCGGGGTGAGCCGGGGCCGCTGCGGCTCGGCCGGGGCCCCGGCCGGGTCGGCGGGCGCCGCCGCGGGGGAGGGGGCGGCGGAGACGGCGACGGGTGGCGGCGGCCAGGTGACCTCGCCCGCCCGGGCCACCGTCACGGCCCGCTGCACCACGTCCTCGAAGTCCAGTACCAGCCGCCCGTCCTTGCCGGGCGTCAGCAGCTTCAGCAGGTTCACCAGGTTGGTGCCGAACAGCTGCGAGGCCTGGGCGGGCAGCCGGGAGGCGAGGTCGGTGTAGCCGACGATGGTGACCCCGTTGTCGGTGACCACCGTCCGGCCGGCCACCGTGCCCTCGACGTTGCCGCCCTGCGCGGCGGCCATGTCGACGATGACGCTGCCCGGCTTCATCGCCGCCACGTCCGCCGCCGTGAGCAGCCGCGGCGCCGGGCGGCCGGGGATCAGCGCGGTGGTGACCACGATGTCCACGTCCCGTGCCTGCGCGTGGTACAGCTCGGCGGCCGCGCGGTCGTAGTCGGCCGAGGTCGCCCTCGCGTAGCCGTCGGTGCTCGCCTCCTGGGCGACGTCCACCGCGAGGTACTCGCCGCCGAGCGACCTGACCTGGTCGGCGACCTCGGGCCGCGGGTCGGTCGCCCGGACGACGGCGCCCAGACTGGAGGCGGCGCCGATCGCCGCGAGCCCGGCCACACCGGCCCCCGCCACCAGCACCTTGGCCGGGGGGACCTTGCCGGCGGCCGTCACCTGGCCGGTGAAGAACCGTCCGAAGACGTGGGCCGCCTCGATCACCGCCCGGTAACCGGCGATGTTGGCCATCGAGCTGAGCACGTCCATCGACTGGGCGCGCGAGATCCGCGGCACCGCGTCCAGCGCGAGCGCGGTGACCGGGCGTGCCGCCAGCTCCGCCAGCAGCTCGGGCCGCTGCGCCGGGGCGAGCAGGCCGATCAGGGTCGCGCCGTCGCGCAGCCGGGCGAGCTCGGCGGTCGAGGGGGCGTTGACCTTGAGGACGACGTCCGCCGCCCAGGCGTCGCCGGTCTCCGCGCCGGCCTCGGTGTAGGCCTCGTCGGTGAACCCGGAGGCCGTCCCCGCCCCGGACTCGACCACGACCCGGTAGCCGAGGGCCAGGATGCCCCGGACCGTCGACGGTGTCGCGGCGACCCGGGTCTCCCCGGTGGTCGACTCGGCGACCACGCCGACGCGCTGGGGTGGGTGGTGCGTGGAGCCGTGTGAAGTCATCACTCGTGCCTCTCTGATCGGAGGATCCGCCGACGGCGGAATCCGCCTGTTCCGGGGGAGTTCGGCACCCCTTGGAGGCAGGAACCTACCCGGCCACGGCCCCGCGAGGCGACGGGGCGTGGCCGTGACGTGCTTCATCGGATCAGGTCCGGCAGGTTCGACGGGTCCGGGAGGTCGTGGAGTGGAATCGGGACCGCGCGGTCCGGGGGCGGCCCGGGCTCAGAATCCCAGGGCGGCGGCCCCGTCGCGCAGAAGGGCGAAGGCGGTGGCGGTCTCGGCGGCGGCGGTCCGGCCGACCTCCCCGGCGTCCTCCCCGGCGGCGAGCCGGGTCCAGACGGCGCGGGCGAGCACCTGGCGGACGGCCACGTACTGGGCGGCGAGCAGACGGGCGGCCAGGCCGCCGTCCGGGTCCAGAGCCGCGGCGAGGTCCCGGGTGTCCTTGTCGAGGTAGTCCACCAGGTGGGCGGTGAGGCTGGGGGTCTCGTAGACCAGCCGGAGGAAGGCGAGCGCCCCGGGGTTGGAGGTCATCCCGGTGCTGGGGTCGTGGGCCGCCAGCCCCTCCAGGCGGTGGCGTTCCAGCGCGTCCAGCGGGGTGAGCCCGGCGGGCCGGTCCCGCACCACCCGTCCGGCCTCGCCGAGGTGGTCGGCGAAGCGGTGCAGGACCAGCTCCTCCTTGCTGGCGAAGTACCGGAACAGGGTGGGCTTGGAGACCTCGGCGGCGGTGGCGATCTCGGCCACCGAGACCTGGTCGAAGCCCCGGGCGAGGAAGAGGGCGATGGCGGTGTCGGCGAGGGTCTGGCGGGTGCGCTGCTTCTTCAGGGTCCGCAGACCCGCGTCCGTGTCGTGTGAGTCCATGCGAGAAGCATAACTCAGGAATATTAGTGACCAGGTTGCTTTCGTTACCAAGTTGCAGTTTCATGGGGCTCATCGACAACCGGAAGGGGCGAGACACATGACGACCGTGGTGATCGCGGGGGCGGGGCCGACCGGACTGACCCTGGCGTGCGGGCTGGCCCGGCAGGGCGTGGCGGTCCGGGTGATCGACCGGGCGCCGGAGTTCCCCACCGGCTCGCGCGGCAAGACGGTCAACCCGCGCAGCCTGGAGATCCTCGCCGACCTCGGCCTGGGCGAGCGGCTGACGGCCGAGGGCCGCACCCACCTGCCGTTCCGCAAGTACTTCGACGGCGAGTTCGTCAACGAGACCGAGCCGTTCGCCGGCGCCGAGCCCACCGCCACCACCCCGTACGTGGCGAGCCTGTGGCTGCCGCAGACCCGGGTGGAGCGGCTGCTGCGCGAGCGGCTGGCCGAGCACGGCGTACGGGTCGAGCTCGCCACCGAACTGGTGGACCTGCGGCAGGACGGCGCCGGGGTGGAGGTCTCGCTCGCCGACGGCGGGCGGATCGCCGCCGAGTACCTGGTCGCCTGCGACGGCGGGCGCTCCACGGTGCGTCGGCTGCTCGGCATCCCGTTTGTCGGCGACGGCGACCCGGAGCCGGTGATGGTCTGCGGCGACGTGGAGGTGGCCGGGCTGGACCCGGCCGCCTGGCACCAGTGGTTCGGGCCGCGGGGCGCGTTCATGCTCTGCCCGTTCCCCGGCACCCGCCGCTGGCAGCTGCAGGCGAGCCCGGAGACGGACGCCGACGGCCGGCCGGTCGCCCCGTCGCTGGAGAGCTTCCGGCGGCTGGCCGCCCTGCACACCGGGCGCACCGACCTCCGGCTGGCCAACGCCACCTGGCTGTCCACCTGGCGGGTCAACGTCCGGATGGCCGAGCGCTACCGCGAGGGACGGGTCTTCCTGGCCGGTGACTGCGCGCACGTCCACCCGACGGCGGGCGGGCTCGGGATGAACACCGGGATCCAGGACGCCTGGAACCTCGCCTGGAAGCTCGGGTACGTGCTGCGCGGCCTCGCCGGGCCGGCCCTGCTGGACACCTACCAGGAGGAGCGGCTGCCGATCGCCGCCTGGACGCTCGACGTCACCAGCGCCGGGATGGCGGCCGTCATGGCGGGGGCGGACACGCCCGGCGTGGGGGTCGAGGCGGGCCGGGTGGGCGACCTCACCGGCCTCGCGCTCGGCTACCGGTGGAGCAGCCTGGCCGCCGACCGCCTCCCCGGTGCCGTCCGGGCCGGGGACCGGGCGCCCGACAGCCCCTGCGCAGGGCCCGGGGGTGGACCGGCCCGCCTCTTCGAGCACTTCGCCGGCGACCACTTCACCCTGCTCGGCCTCGGACCGGGCGCCCGGCCCGATCTGACCGAACTGCCCGGCCACGTACGCCCGGTGGCGCTGGACGACCCCGACGGCGCGGTCCGCCGGGCGTACGGGGTCACGCGCGACGCCCTGGTGCTCGTGCGGCCCGACAACCACATCGCCCTCACCGCCCTGTCGGGCGCCCACGACGCGGTGCTCGGCTACCTGGCAGGGCTCGGCGCCCGGTAGCGGAGCGCCGTGCGGCGTGCTTGCTCCTCCCCTGAGGAGGAGGCGCGAGCGCGCCGCGGCCGAGCTGTCGTCCACCCGGCGCAGGCCCGTCCGCCGAGTGCGTTCCCAGCCTCGTAACCATGGACACAGGCATGGACGAAGCGGGGCGGCCGTGATCGAGGCGCGGGGACTGACCAAGACGTACGGCCGCCGAACAGCGGTCTCGGAGCTGGATGCTCCCGCTGCTGGCCCGCCGGCTCTCCAACGCCGAGATCGTGGATTCGCTCCACGTCGCCGAGACCACGTGAAGAGCCACATCCAGAGCCTGCTGGCCAACCTCGGCGTCCGCGACCGTCTGCAGGCGGCCGTCGCCGCCTACGACTCCGGACTGGTCGGGAGACGGGGCGCTGACGGGCCTCAGGGGCGGGGGCGGATGGCCAGGCCCGGCCGGCGCCGGTGGACCGTCAGATAGACGACGCCCTCCGGTCCCGCCGACACACCGCGCGCGGCGCCGCGCGGCAGTAGCCGCAGCACGCCCGGCTCCAGCGTGTGCGCGACGCCGCCGCAGCGCAGCGTGCCGGCCCCGGCGATTCCCAGCACCAGCACGTCCAGGTCCGGTTCGACGTGCTCCGCGACGGTGGCCTCCGGCCGCAGCCGCACCACGTTGGCGTCCAGTTGGCGCTCCGCCCCGGTCAGCCGCCACAGCGCCCCGGCCTCGTCGGCGGCGGCCTCGCGCAGCAGTTCGTCCAGGACCACGCCCTCGCCGAGGGTCTCCTTGTCCGTCATGCCGGACATCCTCCCACCGGCGCGGGCCGTCAGCCCGAGGGGACGGTCCGGGCGGGCCGTCCCCATGGGCGGCGGGCCGTCCGCCCTGCAAGCCCTACCGCCCGGCCGCGTCCGGGCCGGTCAGGGCGACGGGAAGGCCGGCCTCGATGCGCTGCAGCAGACGGCCCCCGTGGACGCCGGGGGCGTCGAAGTTGCGCAGCTCGTCGGGGTCGTCCTCGCCCTCGGTGCGCAGGACCTCGGGCACCAGCACGCTCTCCGGGGCGACCGGCGCCTGCGGGTCGGGCGCGAGGTACGGGGGCGCGAGCACCGGGCCGCGCAGGGTGCCGCCGATGAGGTCGGGGCTGAACTCGGAGGACAGCACGGTGACCTGGGCGTGCAGGTCACCGTTGATCATCACCAGCTTGTCGGTCATGTGGCCGACGAAGGCCCCGACCCGGACGTCCCCCCGGACCAGGAGCTTGGCGTCGCCCTCCAGGTAGACGGCGGCGGCCGTGAGGTCGCCGAGGACGATCAGTGCGGGGCAGCCGTCGTCGGTGTTGATGATCGCGCCGCCGACGGTGAGACCGCCGTCGACGATGTAGCCGGTGCCGTCCGGCTCGGCGGCGTCGAGGTCGAAGTTCCCCTCCACCGCCAGATCCCCGACATGGACGTCGTACTCCTCCTCGTACAGGTTCTCGTAGGAGTCCTCGGGCAGCCCGCGCTGCTCGAAGAGTGCGACGGACTCGTCCCAACTGCGCAGTGTGGTCGTGATGTTCATGGACGGAACTGTCCCATGCGCCACTGTCAGCCGCCCTCGCGGGCCGGGGCCGGCGCGGTCCGGCCCGGCTACAGTGCGGGCACGGGCACGGGCACGACGAACGAGGGGGAGCGACGGTGGAGGTCACCAACAGCATCACGGGCACGGTGCACATCGCGGGGCGGGTCGTCCAGACCGGCCGGTGGTCGAGCGGGCCGGACCTCGACGGGGCCGCCGAGGCCGCGATCGAGGCCGGGCTGTCCACCGACGGGGCCCCGGTGACGCTGGCCCGCGGGGAGTACGCGGCGGTGCTGGCGCTGCTCGACCACCTGGCGGCGGGCGGCTCCGAGGCCGCGCGGGCCCTGGGCGAGCGCCTGGCGGGGCGCTGACGGGCGGGCCCCGGACGCCGCCTTCGGACGTCCGGGGCCGGCGGGTCGGCGGCGGGTTCAGTGCACGATCGTGCCGCAGACGAAGGAGGGCAGGCTCTGGAACCCGTGGCCGCTGACAACGGCCTGGCCCTGCTGGCAGATCCACCCGCTGGGCCCGAAGACGGCGCGCAGGGCGGTGCCGTGCGCGTCCTGCGCCGTCCACTCGGTCGGGCGGACGACGGCGGACAGCATCCGGCCGAACGGCGTCGCCGTGAAAGCGGGGTTGATGACGTGGGCGGTGGTGACCGGGACGACTCCGTTGATCGCCCGCGGGGTGAGGACGCCGGGCTCGTCGCCGGGGGTGCTGTGGCCGCCGTACGCCTGGCCGACGTAGCGGCCGACGGAGTACGGCACGAGGGCGTCGGGGTTCTGCAGGATCGGGTCGGTGCCCTGGTTCTCGCGGGCCACCACGCTGACGCAGGAGTGGTCGAAGGTCAGGTCCTGGACCGCCTGGGCGTAGCCGATCTTCTCCAGGAAGAAGCCGGTGGCGTCGAGTCCGGTGCCGTGCACGCCGTAGTAGTCCACCGTGACGTCGCCGCTGACGACCGGCCGGATGACGGTGTTGGGGAGCAACGGGCTGATCTGGCTCCACCTGGTGGTCTTGCAGGAGAAGATCGCGGTCAGCTGGGCGGGGGTCAGCGTGGTCGGCGCGTTCCCGCCGGCCGGGGCGGCCCAGCTGACGGCGTCCTTGGCCACGGCGATGAAGCTCAGCGGGAGGTTGGTGGGCCCGTCGACCGGGTCGGTGGGCTTCGGCGGCCGCGTGGCGCGGACGAAGTCGACCGTGTCCTTGGTGTTGTAGGTCAGGGCCTTGAGGCCGGTGTCCGTGCTCCACGGCCGGTAGATGGTCGTCGCCCCGTACTTGGGGACGATCACGTTGCTCGTCCCGCTGGAGTCCCAGCTGTGGAGGCGGGAGGAGGTGACGTCACCGGCGGCGGCGAGGGAGGCGTTGTACTCGCCGGAGAGCTGGGTGAACAGGCCCTCCGTCGCCTGCGCGCCGAGGCCGACGAGGTCCTGGGCATTGGGGGTGACGGTCGGGTCGGCGGGAGCGGGTGCGGTGGCGGCGAGGACCAGCGCGCCGGCGAGGGCGAGGGCCGAGGCGGCCCGGGCGGCGAAGCGGAGCATGGACTGACCTACTCTCCGGAGGGTTCCGTCGGATTCCCGGCGGTATCCTCGGGGTCCGGCCCGATGGCCGGAAGCCCCCTCCACCGGGAATCCCACGGGGTCCGCCGTCGCGCCGCAGGTCACCCCCGCCCGGCCGCCCGCCCGGCCCCGGCCGTTCTTCCGCCGGCCTTCCAGCGGCCACCTCCCGTCGGCCCCGCCGTCGGCCCTCGTACGCGGGCCGGGCCGGGACGGAAGGTCAGGCGGCGGCGAACTCGACCAGGTCCTTGGTGAACGCGGCCTCGTACGCGCCGACCAGGCCGTGCGGCGCGCCCGGGTAGACCTTCAGGGTGCCCTGGGAGAGCAGCTCGACGGCCTTCTTCGCGGAGGCGGCGATCGGGACGATCTGGTCGTCGTCACCGTGCGCGACCAGGACCGGGATGTCGATCTTCTTGAGGTCCTCGGTGAAGTCGGTCTCCGAGAACGCTTCGATGCAGTCCAGGGCGCCCTTCAGGCCGGCCTGCATGCCCTGCAGCCAGAACTCGCGGCGCTTGCCCTCGGAGGGCTCCGAGCCCGGGCGGTTGAAGCCGTAGAAGGCCTCGCTCAGGTCGTAGTAGAACTGCGAGCGGTCGGCGGCGACACCCGCGCGGATGCCGTCGAAGACCGACATCGGGGTGCCCTCGGGGTTGGCGTCGGTGCGCAGCATCAGCGGCGGGACGGCGCCCAGCAGGACGGCCTTGCGCACCCGGGCGCTGCCGTGCCGGCCGAGGTAGCGGGCGACCTCGCCGCCACCGGTGGAGTGGCCGACCAGTACCGCGTCGGTCAGGTCGAGCTGGTCCATCAGCTCGGCCAGGTCGTCGGCGTACTGGTCCATGTGGTTGCCGTCCCACGTCTGGGTGGAGCGGCCGTGGCCGCGCCGGTCGTGGGCGACGACCCGGAAGCCGGCCGAGGCGAGGGCCACGGCCTGGCCCTCCCAGGCGTCGGCGTTCAGCGGCCAGCCGTGCGACAGGACGACGGGCCGTCCGCTGCCCCAGTCCTTGTAGAACTTCTGGGAACCGTCGGAGAGGGTGATGAAGGGCATGACGGCCTTTCGGTCGTGCTCGTCGCGCAGGGTCGAGCAGTCGAGCGGGGGAGAGGATCGGCCGGTGCGGGAACCCGGTGTTCCGCTCGGCCGGTTCCCAGCATGACCGGCCGGTTTGTCCGGCGGCACCCTTCCGGACCTCCTGTGCACCGTCAGTCAAGCGCCGTGCGGTCCGGGACGGTTCCAGCCCCCCGGGCGGGCCGTCCGTCTCCGCGATCAGGGCGCGCACCACCGCCGCGACGATGGCCGGCCGCTCCTGCCCGGGCGACATGGCCGACGCCGGGCAGGGTGATCAGCCGGGCGTCGCGGAAGACCGCGTAGGCCCGCGTGCGGTGCGGACGGAGGCGGTCGTCCCGCCCGATCGCCTGTCCAGCGGCCCCGTCCACCGGGACGGGGCGTGCGGGCGGCGGACGTCCGTTCGGCGGGCGGGAGGTTCGTCCCGGGCCGGGTGCGAAGCCCCGGCCGGCTTCCTAGGCTGGGGGTATGGGCGACTTCGACACGTTCGCGGCCCTGCTGGTCCAGCCGGTGTACATGGTCACCGCGCCGGGGCCGCCGCCGGCCGGGTGCCTGGTCGGCTTCGCGGGTCAGTGCTCGGTCGACCCGGTGCGGTTCGTGGTGTGGATCCCCAAGGCCGACCGCGCCCACGACGCGGCCCTCGCGGCCGACGCGCTGGGTGTCCACCTGCTGCCGTACGGGCACGGGCCGGCCACGCAGTTCGACGGCCCGGGTGGTGACGGCACCGACCGGTTCGCGGGCGTCGAGTGGTACCACGGCCCGTACGGCGTGCCGGTGCTGGCCCAGGCGCCCGCGTGGTTCGTCGGGCGGGTGCTGGACTGCGTCGACTGGGGCGACCACACCGGCCTGCTGCTGGCCCCGGTGGCCGTCGAGGCCCCGTCCGCCGGCGCCGCGGTCCTGTCCCACCGCGATGTCGACGAGGCCGGGGCCGGCCGTCCCGCAGGGGCCCGGGGGAGTGTCGGCGGCCGGCCCTAGGCTGCGGCCATGAGCATGATCGGGCGTTACCTCCGGCTCAGTGCCGGGGAGTTGGAGCGGGCGGAGCGGGAGCCGGAGTGGGCCCTGGAGTTCGTCGAGGAACTGGACGACGCGGACGACGGCGAGCGTGCGGGCGGCCGGCCGCGGCTGCACGAGACCGGCAAGGCGTGGCAGGCGCTGGACTTCCTGCTCCGGCGCCGCGGCTTCCCGGTCGACCTGGTGCACGGGGAGGGGGAGCTTCCGGGTGCGGAGGACTGGGGCTACGGGCCGCCGTCGCGGATCGCCCCGGACCGGGTCCGGCTCGCCGCCGGGGCGCTCGCCGCGCTCGACCCGGGGCGGCTGACCGAAGGGGTCACCGGGGCGGACCTCGCCGAGGCGCGGGTCTACCCGCAGAGCCTCTGGGCGGACGAGGACTCGTTGCACCTGGTGACGGCCGAGTACCGGGCCCTGACGGAGTTCCTGCGGGCGGTCGCGACCCGGCGCCACGGGGTGCTGGTCTGGATCGAGTGACGGCAGGCGGCCCCGGCTCGGCGGACAGCGGACAGCGGACAGCGGGCGGCGGGCTGAGTGGCATCTCGGTACATTGAGGACATTACGGACAGGCGTGAGCGGTTCCGGGCTCCGCGTGTCCAGGCAGAGAAGGCCGAGCCGCCTTCGGAAAGGGTCCCCATGCAGCGTGCCCTCAGCCCCGCCGTCCTCGCCGAGCTGCGCCGGCCGAGGCCGTATCCGGCGGTGTCCATCCTGATGCCCACGCACCGCCGGGAGCCGGACAGCGCGCAGGACCCGGTCCGGCTGCGCAACCTGTTGGCCGAGGCCAAGGAGCGGGTCCAGGCCGACCCCGAGGTCTCCCGCGCGGACCGGATCGACGTGCTGGAGCAGCTCGACCGGGCCCTCGCCGAGGTGGACCTGGTGCACGCCGAGGACGGCCTGGCGATCCTCGCCGCCCCCGGGGAGCACCAGGTCTGGTCGCTCGGGCGCACCGCGCCCGCCCGGGTGGTGCTGTCGGACACCTTCCTGACCCGCAACCTGGTCGCCTCCCAGGCCGCCGAGCGCCCCTACTGGGTGCTCGCGGTCGCCGCCGACCGGGTGGTGCTGTGGGGCGGCGACGAGGAGCGGGTCGCCGAGGACCGGGGCCACGGCTTCCCGCTGGTGCGGGTCTTCGACAACCCCGACCCCGAGCGGCAGGAGCGCATCGGAGACACGCCCAGCACCTTCCGCGACGAGGAGACCAAGACCTTCCTGCGGCAGGCCGACACCGAGGTCGGCAAGCTGCTCGCCGCCGACCGCCGCCCGCTGTACGTGACCGGCGAGGCCGCCGCGCTCGCCCTGCTGGACGCCGTCGGCCCGATCGCCAAGGAGGCCACCGAGCAGATCCCGCACGGCGGCCTCGCCCAGGCGGACGCCGAGACGGTCCGCAAGGTGGTCGAGCCCGCCGTACGCGCGCAGGCCGAGCGCGAGACCACCGAGGCGCTCGCCCAGCTCGACGCCGCCCGCGGCCGTCAGACCTTCGCCGCCGGCCTGGACGAGGTCTGGCGGGCCGCCGGTGACGGCCGGCTCGGCCGGTTGGTGGTCGAGGAGAACTTCCGCACCACCGTCCGCGACGACGGCGAGCACCTGGTGCCGGCCGCGGCCGAGGAGTCCGGCGCCCGTGAGGACATCGTCGACGAGGTCGTCGAACGCACCCTCGACACCGGCGGCCAGGTCAGCTTCGTGCCCGACGGCACCCTGTCCGACGCCGGCCGGATCGCCGCCGTCCTGCGCTACTGAGGGCCGTCGGGCCCCCGATGGCCCGATGTGACAGATCCTGGTCGTTGTGGCCGTGCCCGGTCCGGCGGCAGGATCGGGGCATGCCCCAACCGCCCCAACCGCACCACGTCGTGATCGTCGCCTTCCCCGGCATCGAGCTGCTGGACGCCACCGGACCGGCCGAGGTGTTCTCCGTCGCCTCCAGGGTCGGGGCAGCCGACCGGCCCGGCTACGTCGTACGGATCGCGACGGCCGACGGCGGCCCGGTGACCACCTCCAGCGGCGTGCGCCTGCTGGCGGACCTGGCCTTCGACGAGGTGGCCGGCCCGATCGACACCCTGCTGGTGGCGGGCGCGATCGAGGTCGTCGACGGCGGCGTGGAACCGGTGATCGACCACGGGGTCACCGCGTGGCTGCGCGATGCGGCCCCCCGGGCCCGGCGGACCGGGTCGATCTGCGCGGGAGCACACCTGCTGGCCGCCGCCGGGCTGCTGGACGGCCGGCCCGCCACCACCCACTGGCTCACCGCGGGCCGGCTCGCCGCCGAACACCCCGACGTCCTGGTCGACCCCGATCCGATCTTCATCCGGGACGGCCGGGTGTGGACCTGCGCCGGTGTCACCTCGGGGATGGACATGGCGCTCGCCATGGTCGCCGAGGACCACGGTCAGGACCTCGCCCTCGCGACCGCCCGGATGATGGTGATGTACGTCAAACGCTCCGGAGGGCAGAGCCAGTTCAGCGTGCCGCTCTCCGTCCCCGGTTCCTCGGACGACCGGATCGACGAACTGCGCAGGTGGATCGGCGAGCACCTCACCGAGGACCTCTCCCTCGAAGCCCTCGCGGCCCGCACGCACCTGAGCACGCGCCACTTCACCCGGCTGTTCCGCCTGCGGACCTCCACCACACCGGCCGCCTACGTGGAGGCGGCCCGGCTGGAGGCCGCCCGGAGGCTGCTGCAGGACACCGACCGGAGCATGCCGGAGGTCGCCGCGGCGAGCGGCCTCGGCTCCGTGGAGACGCTGCACCGGGTCTTCCGCCGGCGGCTGGGCACCACCCCGGCCGAGTACCGCCGCCGCTTCTGACCCACGCCACCCGCACATCCGCTTGGCCGTCGCGCTCGCGCCCCGGCCGCGCCCCGCCGTGCCCGCACGCGCGGCACCGACCAGCACGCCCCGGAGGAGAACCGTGTCCAGCACGAAGGTCGTCCCGATCCCGGTCATGGGCCGGCACAACATCAACGCCTATCTGCTGCTCGGCCGTCGCCCGGTCGTCGTCGACGCCGGAACCCCCGGCAGCGGCCGAAGGATCCTCGACCGGATCACCGCCCACGGCGTCGACCCCGCCGACATCGCGCTGATCGTCATCACCCACGGTCACATCGACCACTTCGGCTCCGCCGCCGAACTGCACCGGCTCACCGGAGCGCCCCTGGCCGGGCACGTCGCCGACCTCGGACCGTACCGCTCCGGCCGGGTCCGCGAGCCCTACCTGCCCACCGGCCCGATGGGCCGTCTGATGGCCCGCAACCGCAAGCTCCACGTCCGCGCCGAGCCCTTCGAACCCACGGTGCTCGTCCGCGGGGCGACGAGCCTGGAGGACTTCGGCCTCGCGGCGCGCATCATGCCCACCCCCGGTCACACCGCAGGATCGGTCTCCGTCCTCACCGACGCCGGGGACCTGGTGGCCGGCGACCTGATCGCGAACTCCTTCATGGGCCTCGTCCGCGCCAGGCCCGCCAACCCGCCCTTCCACGACGACCCCCGGCAGAACCTCGCCAGCCTGCGCGAGATGCTCGCCCTCGACCCCACCCGCCTCCACGTCGGCCACGGCACCGCGCTGGACCCCGACCGGGTGCGGCGGTGGGCGGAGCGGGAACACGGGCGCCTCGCCCGTCGTGCCGCTGCCGGGCGCCTCACCGCTCGCAGCGCCTGAGGTACCGCGGGCGGCACGCCCCGGCACCGCCCCGGACGGGCCTACCGGACGGCGATCCCGACCAGGACCGACCGCTGGGGCGCCGAGCCGCACAGCCAGGGCGAGACGATCTGGTCCGAGGCCGACGCCGCGCGCTTCCCGCGCGGCGACTGAGCGGCCGCCGACCGCCGGGTTCCCTGCCGCTCAGATCCCCTCGACGGCGCGGGCGTCGCCGGTCAGCGCGTAGCGGCGGCAGGCCAGCAGCTCGTCACAGGTGCTGCCGATCTCCTCGCCGAGCAGGTGCAGGACGGCCTCGGCGTCGTGGTCCGAGACGTAGCCCGGTGCCACGCGCAGGGCGAGCAGGCCCAGCTCGCGGAAGCCGCCCCGCAGCCGTTTCTGCACCTCCAGCCCCTCGCCGACGGCCGTGCGCCAGGCCTCGACGTCCATGCCGTCGGGCCCGGGGACGCTGTGCAGCTCGGCGGGCGGCACGTCCGGGCGCTCGCACAGCTCCGCGACGGCGTCGGCCACGGCGGCGGCGACCCGGGCGGGCTCCTGGGGCCGGTCGCCGGCCTCCGCGCGCACCTGGCCCAGCCGGTCGGCGAGCAGGTCGGACAGCTCGGCCAGCCGGCCGCGGAGGTCCACGACCGCCCGGACGTCCAGCACCGCCCAGCTGTCCCAGACGTGGGCGAGCGAGGGCCCGGCCTCGCGGGCCACGGTGTCCTCGATCACCCCGGCGGTGTCCGCCAGGTCCAGCAGCCGGTAGGCCGTGGGCCGGGGGAGTCCGAGCTCGGCCATGGCGTAGGCGTCCCAGGAGGGGTGGCCCAGCGCCGTCCACGCCCGGCTCCGGTGCGCCGCGCGCACCCGCCGGGTCAGTACCAGCGCGGCGGTGCGGGGCTCCGTCACCGCCGCGCGGAGCTCGTCGGTCAGCTGCCGTGCGTCGGCCCGGTCGACCACGGCGTCCACCTCGCGGTTGCGCGTGTCATCCATACGCCTTGCTTGCCCGCTGCACGGCGGGCGAACCGTTCGATACCGGGGTGAACCGTCTGTGATCGCCATGTTCCGTACGGATACCGACGACCGGCGGACCGGCGGGTCCGCGGACCGTTCCCGGTCCGCGGACCCGCCGGTCCGTGCCGCTACCGCCCTTCGTCGATCAGCCCGAACTCCTCCAGCAGCGCGCCCACCTCGGTGGCCTCCAGCCGGTGCAGCAGCCGCTTGCGCAGGAACTCCGGTCCGGGCAGGCTCAGTTCGGCGCCGTCCCGCAGCCGGCTGGTCGCGGCGAGCAGCTTGCGCACGTCATAGGTCGAGTTGAAGACCTCCGGCACCCCGCGCTCGACGTCCATCAGACGGTAGGCCGCCTCCATGCCGGTGCGCACCGAGTACTCGGTGGTGAAGATGCAGTCCCGTCCGGTCTCCGCGAACTGGCCGATGAACGCGAAGTTCACCGCCCCCTCCGGCACCACCTGCGGCCGGTCGCCGGCCTTGCGCGGCAGGAAGAACGAGGTGACGTACGGCATCATCACCGGCACGCAGCGGGCGGCCTCGGCGGCCAGCTCGGGGATCTCCGCCTCCGGGACGCCCAGGTGGTACAGCCACTCCTGGGTGATCTCCTCGCCGGTGCACTCCGCCATCGGCTTGCGGACGTAGTCGCCCGGCCGGTCGACGAAGAGCGAGTACAGCCAGACCACGATCTGGTCGGCCGGCTGCTGCTTGAAGTGCGGCTGCCGGTTGACCGTCCAGCTCAGCAGCCAGGAGGAGTCACGGGCGGTGACGATGCCGCCGGTGACCACGCCGCCGCTGAACGGGTCGCGCTTGGCGACCTGCTGGATGTACCGGGGGATGCGCGGATCCAGGGTGGTGACGGTGGCCGACTCCCACTTGCTCTGTGCGATGTCGCCGCAGAACACCTCGGGGCGGCCGAACTCCGGGTCCTTGGCGGCGATCCGCCGCCACAGGTCCCAGGCCGGCGCCGGGCCGTCGTCCAGCCGGGCCGGGGTGTGCTGGTCGCCGTTGTCCGAGTTCTCGGTGAGCGAGCCGATGGTGGTGAACACCAGGTCGTCCTCACCGAGTTCGACGCCGCCGGGCTTTCCGGCCTCGGTCCAGTGGATCCGGGTGGCCCGCTTGCGCCCGGGCGTGAGGTCGAAGTCGATGTCGGTGACCTCGGTGTCGAAGCGGAAGGTCACGCCCTGGTCCATCAGCCAGCGGGTCAGCGGCAGCACCATCGACTCGTACTGGTTGTACTTGGTGAACTTCAGCGCCGAGAGGTCCGGCAGGCCGCCGACGTGGTGGACGAAGCGGTGCAGGTAGAGCTTCATCTCCAGGGCGCCGTGCCACTCCTCGAAGGCGAACATGGTCCGCCAGTACAGCCAGAAGTTGCTGTCCAGGAAGTCACGGCCGAAGACCTCGTCGATCCGCTTGCCCTCCAGCTCCTCGCGGGTGGCCAGGAAGATCCGCACCAGGTCCTTCTGCGCCCGGTCGTTCAGCGCGAACAGACCGTCGGTGCGGGCGTCCCGGCCCCGCTGCTCGGTGACCCGCTGGAGCGAGAAGTTCGGGTCGTCCTTGTTCAGCCAGTAGAACTCGTCGAGCACCGAGGCGCCCTCGACCTCCAGCGAGGGCACCGAGCGGAAGAGGTCCCACAGACACTCCATGTGGTCCTCCAGCTCGCGGCCGCCGCGCACCACGAAGCCCTTCTCCGGCTCCTTGATGCCGTCCAGCGCACCGCCGGGCAGCCGCAGCCGCTCCAGGATGGTGATCCGCTCGCCGGGCACCTGCGCATCGCGTACCAGGAACGCCGCTCCCGCGAGCGACGCCAGGCCCGAACCGACGAACCAGGCGCTCGCCCGGTCGGCCCGCTCGGGCTTGCGCGGCTTGGCGAACGCCTCGTAGTTCCCGCTGCTCCAGTACACGTGCACTCCTTCGATCGGTGGATCAGCCGTCGGCGCGCCGGCAGACCTCGCCCACGCTTGCCAACGGCGCTTCCGGCGGCAACGCGGCTGGTCCGAACGGGTGATGCCCCGTCGGTCCGGCCCGCCCTGCGCCGTGATCACCACACTGCTCCTCCCGGCACGGCCGGGGATCGGTCCACCGGGACCTGATCTCGGTCCGGAGGTCCCGGACCGCTCGTGCCATTGGTCCTGTTTCGCGTCCTTCGCGCCGCTGCCCGACGCGCTGCCCGACACGCTGCCCGACCCCGCTGGGCACGCCCCGGAAGCGGCCCCGGCCCCCGAACAGCCCACCCCGGGGTGTCCCGGCGGTCCGGGCGGCCGATCCTCGTGCCATGGCCTCGATCGTCGTCCTCTACGAGCTGGAACCCGCCCGGGTGCTCGGCCCCGACGGGGTCGAGCCCGCCGTCGCGGCCGTGCACGCCGCCGGCTCCGACCCGGACGTGCCCGAGGACCCGCTGCCCCGCACCCTGTGCGGCCGGGACACCGGCGACATGGAGCACGCCCACTTCCGGCCCGGCCTGGGCGAACCCTGGTACCCGCCGGCCCTCGCCGAGCAGCGCTGCCGCGAGTGCGAGCGGGCCCTGCGCGCCCGGTAACGGACGGCGCCCCCCCGGCGGGCGGGGCGACGCCCACCGAATTCCGCCGGGGGCTTCCCCCAGGAAGGTTGGGAGGCGCTCCCCAGTGCGCCGCCGTCGCCGTCGAAGCCAAGATCGACTCAACGGAACGCCGAGGTCAACGGCGTTCAGGCCGAGTCGAGGAGTGAACCGGAACGATGACGGGCAGCAAGCGGATCGGGCGGCACGGACTGCTGGCGGCGACGGCGGCGGTGGCGGCAGCGGCCGTGCTGGCCCCGGTGGCGGCGGTCGCCGCCCCGGTGGGACCGGCGGCCACGGCGGGGGTGAACGCCGAGGACGCCCGCCGGGCCGAGGTCGTGCGAGCCTTGCAGAGCGTCGCCCAGCCGCTGCGCACCACGGAAGCCGGCGGCCGCACCGCCGACCTGAACGCGCTGGGCGCGATGATCGGCGACGCCAAGGTGGTCGGCGTCGGCGAGGCCACCCACGGCTCGCACGAGTTCTTCGCGATGAAGCAGCGGCTCTTCCGCTACCTGGTCGAGGAGAAGGGCTTCACCAGCTTCGCCCTGGAGACCAGCTGGACCAGCGGTCTGCAGATCGACGAGTACGTCCAGGGCGGCCCGGGAGACGCCCGGCAGCTCGTCAAGGAGGCCCTGGGCGGCAGCCCCTGGGAGCGCGAGGAGTTCGTCGACCTGATCGCCTGGATGCGGGCCCACAACCGGAGCCACCCGAAGAACCCGGTCCACTTCGTGGGTGACGACCTCGGCCTCCCGAGGCTCGGCGACCCGGCCTTCGACCGGGTCACCTCCTACGTGCGGCAGGCCTGGCCGGCCGCTCTGCCGCAGCTCGACGGGCTCTACGCCGGCCTGCGGCCCCTGGACGACCTCCTCGCCTACATCGGCAGGCCGGTCGCCGAGCGCCGGGAGAACGCCGCCAGGGCCCAGCAGGCGCTCGACCTGGTCACCGCGAGCGGAACCCCCGGCGACGACGCGTACGAGTGGGCCGTGCAGCACGCCCGCAACATCGCCCAGACCTTCGCCTTCGCCACCTTCGACCTCGCCGACCCGGCCTCCGTCGCCGCCTCGGAGCAACTGCGCGACCGGGCGATGGCCGAGAACACCGCATGGTGGCAGCGCCGCACCGGCGGCAAGGTGCTGATGTCGGCGCACAACGGCCACGCCGGCTACCTGTCCACCGACACCTTCCTGTACCCCGAGCCGCAGGGCTCCCAGCTGCGCGACACCTACGGCGGCGACTACGTGGCCATCGGCTTCACCTTCGACAGCGGCTCCTTCCTCACCACCGACGCGGTCCTGACCGGCGACTGGAAGACCGTCACCGTCCCGGCGGCGACCCCGGACATGAACGAGTACACCCTCGACCGGGTCCGCTACCGGGACTACTACGTCGACCTGCGCACCGCTCCCCGGGCGGCCCGCGACTGGCTGGACGTCAGCCGGCCCACCTACGACGCCGGCACGGTCTTCGTCAAGGACCCCCTGCCGCAGCTCGCGATCGGCCGGGCCTACGACGTCCTCGTCCACCTGAACCAGGTCACCGAGGCGCGCAGGTTCTGATCGGGCCCGCTCCGACCGGGGCCGTGCCGGGCCCCGGTCGGGATGCGGCGTGGTCCGGACAGGCGTCAGCCGGTCTTCTCCACCCGGGCGCTCCAGCGCTGCTCGACGTTGCCGAGCCGCCAGTAGCCGAGGGCGCAGGCCCAGACGACGACGAACAGGCCGACGATGACGTAGCCGACGTTGTCGAGGCTGATGTCGGCGATCCAGGTGGTGACGGGGTCGGTGAGGTCGAGCTTCTCGTGGAGCACGCCGACGAGCTCGATGGTGCCGATCAGGAAGGCGACGGCGATCGACAGGCCGGTGATCGTGAGGTTGTAGTAGACCTTGCGGACCGGGTTGGAGAACGCCCAGTGGTAGGCGAAGTTCATGAAGGTGCCGTCGAGGGTGTCGAACAGGCTCATGCCGCAGGCGAAGAGCAGCGGCAGGCAGATGATCGCGTACCAGGGCAGCCCCGAGGCGGCGCCGGAGCCGGCCATCACCATCAGGGTGACCTCGGTGGCCGTGTCGAAGCCGAGGCCGAAGAGCACGCCGAGCGGGTACATCTGGCCGGGGCGGGTGATCGATTTGGTGAGGCGGCCGAGGAAGCGGTTCATGAAGCCGCGCTCGTCGAGGTGCTTCTCCAGCTGCCGTTCGTCGAACTGCCCGGCCCGCATGGCCTTGTAGACCTTGTGGATGCCGGCCAGGGCGAACAGGTTGAGGGCGGCGATCAGGTACAGGAAGGTGCCGGAGACACCGGTGCCGATGACGCCCAGGACGCTGCGGACGGTGGACTCGTCGTCGACCAGCGTGCCGGCGAACCGGGCGCCGCCGGCGACCAGGGCGGCCATCGCCAGGACGATGCTGGAGTGCCCGAGCGCGAACCAGAAGCCGACCGAGATCGGGCGCCGGCCGTCGGCCATCAGCTTGCGGGTGGTGTTGTCGATGGCGGCGATGTGGTCGGCGTCGAAGGCGTGCCGCATGCCGAGGGTGTAGGCGGTGATGCCCAGGCCGACGCCGAACACCTGGGTGCCGACCTCGTACCTCTCCGGGGCGACCAGCAGGAACAGCGTGCCGAAGGCGACGACGTGCATGGCGGCGATGACGGCCAGCAGGCCGCCGGTGCGGACGGTGTCCCCGCGCTGCCAGCGCGGGGCCCTGGGCAGGGTCGATGACGACGTGTCGTCGGTGAGGGTCATGACGGGCGGCCTCTCCAGCTCCTCGATGGGGGGCACCCCCGGGCGGGGCCGGGGGGTACTGCGCGCGCCGTGGCCGGTCTCCTGGCTTCGGGTGTACCGCCGCACCCGTGTCCGGGCAGGGCGGAGCGCACCCCTGACTCGTCTTCCCGTGCGCCGTGCGGCACCGGTGACTGCCCGCGTCGGTCGCGGGCACGTCGGGGGTACTTCCCTTCACAGTGGCGAGGGCCGCGCCGGATTGGGCCCTCACGGGCCGCCACCGGTCTTCCCGAGCACCACGGCGGGGAACACCGTAGGCGCTGGGCCCTCCTGCCGACAAGACAGTGCAGGTGCGCCGCGGTCGCAACAGGGCGGGTCCGCAGGGATCGAGGGGGTGGTCCTGACCTGGAGCGATCCGGTGGGCAGCGCGAGTTGCTCCAGAAGCAGGCCGTTGACGACCGATGAGCCGTCGCCCGGCCGGGCGACGGCTCATCGGTCATCGGCGCGGGGCGCCGCAGGGTGGGGGCCGCTCAGCGCAGGCCTGCGAAGAGGTCGTTCTCGGGGAGCTCCGCGCCGGTGGTGTCGTGGACCCGGACGAAGGTCTCCACGCCCATCAGCTGGGTGAACTTCTCCTTGCCCATCTTCAGGAAGAAGATGTTCTCGCCCTGGCTGGCGTGCGCGGCCAGGGCGTCGAACTTCTGGCCGCCGAACTCGGTGGTGTCCACCCAGGTGGTGATCTCCTCGTCAGGGAGGCCGATCTCGGGCATCTCGGGCATCTCCGAGTCCGCGGAGCCCGGCTCGTCCCAGTCCGCGCCGAGCTCGCGCATGACCTCCCCGAACCGCGCCATCATCGAGCGCGGGGCCGTCGTCCAGTACACCTTCGGCGTCGTGCCGGCCAGCTCCAGCGCCCGCGACGTGATGCGGTTCGCCTGGATGTGGTCGGGGTGGCCGTAGAAGCCGTTCTCGTCGTAGGTCACGACGACGTCGGGCCGGTAGCGCCGCATCAGCTCGGCGAGGCGGGCGGCCGCCTCGTCGACCGGCGTGGTCCAGAACGAGCCGGGCGCGTCGTTGGCGGCCCAGCCCATCATCCCGGAGTCCGCGTAGTCGAGCATTTCGAGGTGGCTGACCTTGAGGACCTCGCAGCTGTCCGCCAGCTCCTGACGGCGCATCGCGGCGACGGCCGCCGGGTCGTGTCCGGCCTCGCCGGGCTTGACTCCTCCGGGGCCGTCTCCGCAGGCGCCGTCGGTACAGGTGACGAGCACCGTTCGGATGCCCTCGGCCGCGTAGCGGGCGAGCACACCGCCCGTGCCGGTGGCCTCGTCGTCGGGGTGGGCGTGCACGGCCATCAGGGTCAGGGGCCGGTCGGTCATGAGGGCTCATCCTTAGGTCTGCCGAGTGTTCGGCCTCAGTCTGCGGCACGGGGCCGACAGGGAGCGGTCCGCCGTGTTTCTGATCGACTGTTGGGAACGAGGGGGCCGCGGTCCGCTATTCCGGGGAGCCGGGCACGATCGGATCGGCCGCCGCGTTCCGGGTGATGGCCTCGGCCAGCTGGTCGAACGTGCGGTTCAGGACCGCCCGGCGTTCCTCCTTGAAGCCCGGGGCGGGCTCCATGCCGTCGATGCTCCGCTCCCAGACGGCCATGAACGTCGTCTTCCACTGCATGATCACGTGGGCCTCCGGCAGGTCGCCGACGCCGTGGCCGACCCGGGCGAGGGAGAGCAGCAGTTCGAGGTTGCACGGCACGGCGACGCCCCAGTACTCGTCGGGTTCGAGCTCGACGAGGTCGCCCGCCATCGCCTGGGCGACCTCGTCGACGAGCCGGTCGATGACGGTCGACAGGTGGTCCAGGGCCGTGTCGCTCTCGAAGTTCCCGCTGCCCCACGTGCCCACAAGGTCTCCTTCGAAGGGTTCCGCTGTCAGTCCCGGTCGCTGTCCCGGTCATCGAAGCAGACCGCACTGACATCGCCGGGTCGCCGCCGTGCGATCCGTGCCACCCGCGCGGACGCCGAGCGCTCCGACCCCACCGCGGCCGCCGAACCCGTCGAGCCCGTCGACCGGTGGGCGCCCCCCTCAGCCGGCCCGGCCGTCGGCCTCCCCGTGGTCAGGCTCCGGGCCCTCCGCCTCCCTGTCGGCCCGCTCCTGGCCCTCCGGCTCCCCGCCGCTCCGCTTCTGGCCCTCCGGCTCCGTCGCGCCCACGTCGTGGAACGAGACGTCCACCCGCTGTTCGGGCCGGCGCTCCTCCTGCCGGGCGACGAAGGCGAGCACGTCCAGGTCGGCGGCGGTCAGCGGCGGCTGGAGCAGACTGCGCGGCCACAGCCGACGGGCGAGCACCACGTCGGTCTCCGCCGCGTACACGGTGACCTGCGCGGTCAGGTAGAGCCAGAAGAGCAGGCCGATCACGGTGGCGAAGAAGCCGTAGACCTGCCCGGCGTGCCGCAGCTCGTGCGCGACCAGCAGCGAGCCGAACGCCTGCAGCGCGGTGAACAGCGGCCCGGCCGGCAGACAGCCCGGCCACAGCGACCGGGTCGGCACGTCGCGCGGGGTGAGCACCCGGAAGCAGGCCAGGCAGAGCGCCGTGTTCAGCAGCGCCGAGACGACGAGTGCCCCGATCCGCGCGGGCAGCCCGCCCAGGGTGGTGCCGACCAGCGTGGCGCCGGCCGTGGTCAGCACCAGCCCGGTGCCCAGGACGGCGAACAGCAGCAGTCCGCGGGCCAGCCGGGGGAAGTAGCCGGGCCGCCGAACGCCGGGCACGTTCCAGATCTCGGCCATCGCGTGCTGGAGCACCTGGGTGACGCCGAGCGCGCCGTAGAGCAGGCCGAGCACACCGATGATCAGCGCCAGCCCGCTGCCCTGGAGCGAGTGGGTGCTCTGGCGCAGCTGGTCGCCGATGATCGGGAAGTCGGCGAGCGCGGAGTTGACGACCGCCTGCTGCGCCCCGGGGTGACCGTGCAGGACGAAGCCGAGCACGGTGCTGAGCAGGAGCAGCAGCGGGATCAGCGCGACGAAGCCGTAGTAGGTGAGCAGCGCGCAGAGCAGGCCGCCGCGGTCGTCCCCGTACTTCTTGATCACCCCGAAGACGAAGGCGGGCGGGCGGTGGCGCTGCTGGAAGCGGTCCACCGCGCGCAGGGCGCGTTCGATCGGATTCACGCCCGCGCGTCTGCCCCATCCGCGCGCCGGGACACCTGGACGCGCGCCCTACCGGTACGCTTCCTCGACTCCGGGTGCCGGCACGGCATGCCCCCTCCGCCACCCGGAACCGCGTGTTCCACGCCCTCCGTCCCCCGAGGTCTACACCTTCTCGCCCTCGCCCTCGGTGTCGATGTGCGGCAGGATCCGGTCGAGGAAGCGCGGCGTCCACCAGGCGGCGGCGCCCAGCAGGGTCATCACGGCGGGCACCAGCAGCAGGCGCACGATCGTGGCGTCGACCAGCACGCTGACGGCCAGGCCGAGGCCCATCATCTTGATGACGATGTTGTCGCTGACGATGAACGCGGCGAACACGCTGACCATGATCAGCGCGGCGCAGGTGATCACCCGGGCGGTGATCTCCAGGGCGTGCGCGACGGCGTCGTGCGGTCGGCCGGTGCGCACCCATGCCTCGTGCACGCGGGAGAGCAGGAAGATCTCGTAGTCCATGCTCAGTCCGAAGACGATGGCGAACATCATCATCGGCACATAGCTCTCGATCGGTACCTTCCCGGCCACCCCGAGCGCAGGCCCGCCCCAGCCCCACTGGAAGACCGCCACCACCACCCCGTACGAGGCCGCGATCGACAGCAGGTTGAGCACGGCGGCCTTGACCGCGACCAGCAGGCCGCGGAAGACGGCCAGGATGATCAGGAAGGCGAGCCCGACGACCACCGCGATGATCAGCACCAGCCGGCTGGACACGATGTCGAGGAAGTCCACCTGGGCCGCGGTGTTGCCGGTCACGTACGTCGTCGCGCCGGTGCCGGCCACGGCGTCCGGAAGCACGGTGTCCGACAGCCGGTTCACCAGGTCGGTGGTGGCGCGGTCCTGCGGCGCGGTGGCCGGGACGACGGTGTTGAACAGCACCACGCCGTCGGGGCTGGTCTGCAGCGGGCCGACGCTCGCCGCGCCGGGCAGGCCGGTGAGGGCCTGCTGCACCGAGGCCTGGACGGCGGGGCGGTCGTCGGCCGGTACGGCGCCCTGGTCGACGACCAGGGTGAGCGGCCCGTTGGAGCCCGGGCCGAAGGCCTGGGACATCAGGTCGAAGGCGCGCCGGTCGGTGAAGTCGGTGGAGTCCGCGCCGTCGTCGATGTGGCCGAGCTGGATGGAGAACAGCGGGATCGACAGCACCCCGAGCACGACCACGCCGGCGACCAGGTAGCGCCAGGGGTGCGCCTCCACCCGCCGGGCGTAGCGGTGCCAGGCACCGGTGGCCTCCTCGCCGCGCGCGCCGCCGCTCTCGGCGACCGGCCGGCGCATGGAGACGCGGTCCATGCGGCGGCCGATGAACCCCATCAGCGCGGGCAGCAGGGTGAGCGCGCCGAGCACCGCCGTCACCACGGTGACCCCGGCGGCGGCCCCGAGCTTGGCGATGAACGAGATGCCGGACACCGACAGCCCGGACAGTGCGATGATCACCGTGCAGCCGGAGACCAGCACCGCGCGCCCGCTGGTGGCCACAGCTTGCCCGGCGGAGGCGACCGGGTCCACGCCGTCCATCAGGTTCTGCCGGTGCCGGGTGAGCAGGAACAGGGCGTAGTCGATGCCGACGCCGATGCCGATCATGGTCGCCAGGGTGGGCGCCACCGTCGCGAAGGTGGACAGTGCGGCGATCAGCCCCAGTGCACCGAGGCCGACCACCGCCGCGAACAGCGCCGTCAGCAGCGGCAGCCCGGCCGCCAGCAGGCTGCCGAAGCCGACCAGCAGCACCACGATCGCCACCGCGAAGCCGATCGCCTCGCTGGAGCGGTCGTCCGGCGCCGGCCGGGCCAGCTCGCCCAACGGCCCGCCGTACTCCACCTGCACCCCGGCGGCCCGCAGCGGGGCGACGGCGGCGTCCACGCCGGTCAGGTAGTCGTCGCCGAGCAGGGTGGGGTTGGTGTCGAACCGGACGGTGATGTAGCCGGTCAGCCCGTCGGCCGACAGCGGCCCGCCGGGCGGCGCGGGCTGCCCGGGCGGTGGCAGCGGGTTCTGCGCGCCGAGCACGTGCGGCAGTGCCTGGAGCGCGGAGACGGCCTGGCCGATCTGCGACGCGAAGCCGGTCAGCGGCGCGGCGTCGTGCAGCACCACCTGGGAACTGGTGCCCGCGGCGGCCGGCTCGTGCGCCTGGAGGACCTCCTTGCCCTGCGCCGCCTGGGTGCCGGGCAGCGAGAAGTCGTCGGAGTAGCTGCCGCCGACCGTCCGGTTGGCGGCCTGGACGGCGGCCAGCGCCACGATCCACAGCACGATGACCAGGAGCGAGTGACGCGCGCACCACTCGCCCAGGCGGCGCAGGCCCGCGCGCTTGGCCGCGGGCGCGGCGGCCGGTGCGGAGCGGCGGATGGACGGCGGCATGGGCGGCTCCCGGGGCCTTGGGCGCGGCTGTGCGCCGATCCGGCGCAGCGTTCCCCGGCGGGCCGCGCCGCGCACCGGTACCGGTGGGTAGTCGCCCCGGCGGCGGTGCGCGGCGGTGCGCGGCGGAGGCCGGGGCAGGGGCCGACCGCCGTCCGTTCGGCCCCTGCCCCGGCATCCGTGGCCGTCAGCGCACCGGAGCCGCCGTCTCCCGCAGCTCGCCGTCGGCCAGCCGCAGCCAGCGGGTGATGCCGATCCCGCTCAGGAAGCGCTCGTCGTGGCTCACCACCACGAAGGCGCCCCGGTAGGCGTTCAGGGCGTTCTCCAGCTGCCCGGTGCTGACCAGGTCGAGATTGTTGGTCGGCTCGTCCAGCAGCAGCAGGTGCGGGGCCGGATCGGCGCACAGCAGACAGGCCAGCGTGGCGCGCAGCCGCTCGCCGCCCGACAGCACTCCGACCGGCAGATGCGCCCGGGCGCCGCGGAACAGGAAGCGGGCGAGCAGGTTCATCCGCTCCGCCTCCGGCCGCTCCGAGGCGTACGCGGCGAAGTTCTCCGCGACGGTGCGGTCCGGGTCGAGCAGGTCCAGGCGCTGCGAGAGGTAGGCGACGCGCCCGTCGGCCTGCCGCAGCTCACCGCCCTCGGGGGCGAGGTCGCCGGTGAGCAGGCGCAGCAGCGTGCTCTTGCCCGCGCCGTTGGGGCCGGTCAGCGCGATCCGCTCCGGGCCGCGGACGGTCAGGTCGACGCCGGGGCCGGTGAAGACCTCCCGCTCGCCGAGCCGTACGCGCAGCCCCTCGCCGAGGAACAGGGTGCGCCCGGCGGGCACCTGGGTGTCCGGCAGCTCCAGTACGATCCGCTGCTCCTCGCGCAGCGCCCGCCCGGCCTCGTCCAGCCGCGCCTTCGCCTCGCCGACCCGCCCGGCGTGCACCTGGCCGGCCCGTCCGGCGGCCTCCTGAGCGCCGCGCTTCATGTTCCCGGCGAAGATCTTCGGCAGACCCGCGTTCTTGAGGTTGCGGGCGGCGTTGCTCTGCCGGCGGTCGGCCCGCTCGCGGGCCAGCTGCATCTCCCGCTTCTCCCGCTTCAGCTCCTGCTCGGCGTTGCGGACGTTCTTCTCGGCGACCTCCTGCTCGGCCCGCACGGCCTCCTCGTAGGCGGTGAAGTTGCCGCCGAACAGGCGCAGTTCGCCCCGGTCGAGTTCGGCGATCCGCTCCATCCGGTCGAGCAGCGCCCGGTCGTGGCTGACCAGCAGCAGGCACCCGTGGTAGTCCTCCAGAGTGTCGTAGAGCCGGTGCCGGGCGTCCAGGTCGAGGTTGTTGGTGGGCTCGTCGAGCAGCAGCACGTCGGGCCGCTTCAGCAACTGGCCCGCCAGGCCCAGCGAGACGATCTGGCCGCCGCTGAGGGTGCGCAGCGTGCGGTCCAGGGTGAGCGAGCCCAGGCCCAGACGGTCCAGCTGGGCGCGGGTGCGCTCCTCGATGTCCCAGTCGTCGCCGATGGTGGTGAAGTGCCGTTCGTCGACGTCCCCGGACTCCACCGCGTCGATGGCCCGGATGATCTCCGCGACGCCCAGCACCTCGGCGACGGTCAGCCCGGCGGTGAGCGGGAGGGTCTGCGGCAGGTACCCGAGGGCGCCGTCCACGGTGATCGACCCGGCGGTGGGCCGCAGCTCGCCGGCGATCAGCCGCAGCAGCGTGCTCTTGCCGCTGCCGTTGGGCGCGACCAGGCCGGTGCGGCCCGTGCCGACGGCGAAGGAGAGGTCCTGGAAGACGGGGGTGTCGTCGGGCCAGGAGAAGGACAGGGTGGAGCAGACGACGGAAGCGCCGGACATGAAGGTGACCTCACGGGGTGACGGCTTCAGGGGCAGGGAAGGACACACCTGTCCCCTGAGTGGACAAGGGGGAGGAGGGGACGACAGCCGGGCCGCGGCAGCGGTGCTTCAGCGCACCGGCGAGCGGCCTGTCGGTCCGGGTATCACCCGGAGATGTCGTCGTCCACCACCATGTCCGGTCTCCTCAGCGAAAGATCAATGTTCTCGCCACTGTAGCAGCACGGGCCCGGCGCCGCAGGTGGATGGATCCGCAGGCGGAAAGGCCGCGGACGGACCGACGGGCCCGTGCCGCCGGTCTGCGGAGTTCAGAGCCGGTCGGCGTCCAGGACGGCCCGCGCGAAGGCGGCGGGCGCCTCCTGCGGCACGTTGTGGCCGACCTCCGGCAGGGTGCGGTGCAGATAGGGCCCGGTGAAGTACCGCCGGTAGCCGGAGCCGTCGCCCGGGGCGGTGAACGGGTCGCGCCCGGCGTCGAGGGTGACGGTCGGCACGGCGATCCGCGGGTGCGCGGCGAGCCGCTCCTCCAGACGGTCGTAGCGGCGTTCGCCGTCCGCCAGGCCCAGCCGCCAGCGGTAGTTGTGCACCACGATCGCCGCGTAGTCGGGGTTGTCGAAGGCGGTGGCCGTGCGGGCGAAGACCGCGTCGTCGAACGACCAGGTGGGGGAGACGGTGTCCCAGACGAGCCGGCACAGGTCGTCGCGCCGGCGCGGATCCGCCATGGCGCGCCGGCCGCGCTCGGTGGCGAAGTAGAACTGGTACCACCAGGTGTGCTCGGCGGCGGCTGCCAGCGGTTCCTGCTGCGCCTTCACATCGGTGATGAGGTACCCGCCGACCGAGACCAGCGCCTTCACCCGCTCCGGCCACAACGCGGCCAGGATGTCGGCGGTGCGCGAGCCCCAGTCGAAGCCGGCCACCACGGCGCGCTCGACGCCCAGCGCGTCCATCAGCGCCAGGACGTCCAGCGCGATCGCGGACTGCTGGGCGTTGCGGACCGTGCGGTCGGACAGGAAGCGGGTGCTGCCGTGCCCGCGCAGGTAGGGGACGACGACGCGGTAGCCCTGCGCGGCGAGCAGCGGGGCGACGTCGACGTAGCTGTGGATGTCGTACGGCCAGCCGTGCAGGCAGAGGACCACCGGGCCGTCCGCCGGGCCGTCCTCGGCGTAACCGACGTCCAGCAGCCCGGCCCGGACCTGCGCCGACCGGGCGAAGCCGGTGTTCGCTGTCGGCGCCGTGCGCGGTCCGGAGTCGCCGTCCGCCGCCCGCGCGGCCCCGGGCGGGCCGGCCAGGGACAGCGCGGTGGTGCCCGCGCCGAGTCCGAGGGCCTTGGTGAAGGTGCGCCTGTCGATCATGCTCGTTCCCTCCGTGGTGCGGCCGGATCGGCCGGTACCAGCCACTGTGGGCGGCGAAGCGACCGCGCGCATCGGTCAATTGACGGTGGGACGGCTGTTCGGGTGGTGCGCCGGAAGGGTGTCATCCGCACCCCGAAGGCCCTCTCGACGCGGCGGACGCGCGGCGGCATGCTCGTCCCCGTGCACGGTCCGGGCCGTGCCGCGTCCCTGCGCCGTACGACCGAAGGAGCCCCTGTGGACCGTCTCGTGCTGGACCCGACCGGCCGTGACCGCGACGCCGAGACCGCCGAGCTGCACGCGCGCGGACCGGCCACGCCCGTCGACATCCTGGGGGTGAAGGCCTGGGCGGTGGCCGACCCGGACCTGCTGGAGGAGCTGCTCAAGGACCCCAGGGTCTCCAAGGACGGCCACCAGCACTGGCCCGAGCTCCCCGAGTTCTCCTCCGGCTGGCCGCTGGCCCTCTGGGTGACCGTGCGCAGCATGTTCACCGCCCACGGTGCGGACCACCGGCGGCTGCGCCGGCTGGTCGGCACCGCCTTCACGGCACGCCGGATCAACGAGCTCGCCGGGCGCGTGGAGGAGCTGACGGAGGCCCTGCTGGACGACCTCGCCGCGACGCCGCCCAGTACGCCGGTCGACCTCCGCGAGCGCCTGGCCTACCCGCTGCCGATCCGGGTCATCGCCCAACTCCTCGGCTTGCCCGACGAGTTGGTGGATCGCTTCCGGGCCCACGTGGACGGCGCCTTCGACACCACGCTCACCCCGGCGGAGTCGGAGGCCAACGGGGTGGCGTTCTACGGGATGGTCGGCGAGCTGATCGCCGCCAAGCGCCGTGAGCCCGGCGACGACCTGACCTCCGCGCTGATCGCCGCCTGCGAGAGCGAGGCGGGGGGCGGCTCTCGTACCGACGGCGGTGACGCCGGACTGAGCGAGCAGGAGCTGCTCGACACCCTGCTGCTGGTCGTCTCGGCCGGCTACGAGACCACCGTGAACCTGATCGACAACGGCATCGCCAACCTGCTCACCCACCCCGAGCAGCTCGCCCTGGTGCGCGAGGGCAAGGTCGGCTGGGACGACGTGGTCGAGGAGACGCTGCGCCGCGACGCGCCCGTCGCCCACCTGCCGCTGCGCTACGCGGTGGAGGACATCGAACTGCCCGGTGGCGTGACCGTCCGCCGCGGCGAGGCGATCCTCGCCTCCTACGCCGCCGCCGGCCGCCACCCCTCCCGGCACACCGACGGCGCCGCCTTCGACCTGACCCGGGCCGACAAGGACCACCTCGCGTTCGGCCACGGCGTGCACTTCTGCCTCGGCGCCCCGCTCGGCCGCCTGGAGGGCCGCACCGCCCTGAGCAGGCTCTTCGAGCGCTTCCCGGATCTCGTGCTCGCCCCGGACGCCGAGCTGCGGCCGGTGGAGTCGCTGATCTCCAACGGCCACCGCACGCTCCCCGTGCTGCTGCACGGCCCGCGGGCCTGACGGCGGGAACGCGGCCGCCCCGCCCCGGGCACCCTCCGGGACGGCGCGGCCGCGCGGGGCTCACCGGCCGGTGATCACCGGCCCGTGATCACTGGCCCGTGATCACTGGCCCATGACGTACTTGACGGTCGGTCCGGTGGTCCAGCCGCCGTCCACCGCCAGCTCGGCGCCGGTGACGTAGGAGGAGTCGTCGGAGAGCAGGAAGACCACGGCGGTGGCGATCTCCGGGGCCTCGCCGACCCGGCCCATCGGGGTGTTCGGGTAGTTGCCCTCGCCGCGCTGGATCCCGACCGAGGCCGTCATCGGCGTGTACGTCATGCCCGGGTGCACCGAGTTGACCCGGATCCGCTCGGTGCCCAGCTCGACCGCGCCGATCTTGCTGAGGCCGCGCACGCCCCACTTGGAGGCGCCGTAGCCGGCCGTCAGCGCCAGGCCCATCAGGCCGGCCGCCGAGGAGATGTTGACGATCGAGCCGCCGCCGGCCGCGCGCAGCGCCGGGACGACGGTCTTCATCCCGATGAACACACCGGTCAGATTGACGTCCAGCACCCGGCGGAAGTGCTCGACGCTCTCGTCCGCCAGCAGCGTGCCGGTGGAGATGCCGGCGTTGTTGACCAGGCCGTGCACCGCGCCGAACTCCGCCACCGCGAAGTCCATCACGCGCTGCCACTCCTCCTCGGAGGTCACGTCGTGCCGGACGAACCGGGCCCGCTCGCCGAGCTCGGCGGCGGTGGCCTTGCCGTCGTCCTCCAGGACGTCGGTGATCACCACGTTGCCGCCGGCCGCGACGGCCAGCCGGGCGGCCTCGGCGCCGAGGCCGCGGGCGCCTCCGGTGATGATGACGGTCTTGCCGGTCAGGTCGTTCATGATGTGCTCCTTCGGGGGGCGGGGGCGGCGAGCATGGCGGCGGACACCGTCACCAGGTCGGCGAGGAAGGTCTCCTCGTCCGTCAGCGGCGCGGATCCGGTGAGGTACTGCTGCGCGCGGTCGGCGAGCGCCGCGCCGATCAGGGTGAGCACGAGGTCGAGCCGTTCCAGCCGGATCGGCTCCGGCAGCGCGGAGATCCGCTCCTCGGCCAGCTCGATCAGCCGCCAGTAGCCGCCGCCCGCCAGGGTGGGGTGCGGGGTCCGGGTGCGGACGCCGCTGTTGTGGCTGATCTGCGCGGAGATCCGCAGGCAGCGCCGGCCCTGCTCGGTGCGCAGTTCGGTGGCCTCAGCGGCGACCAGCGCGCCGAGCAGTCCCGGCAGGTCCGCGTCCGCGAGCGCCGGCAGGTCCGGCGCGAGCGCCCGCTCGGTGCGCTCCTGGCGGGCGGCCATGATCGCGTCGAGCAGGCCCTCGCGGGAGCCGAAGTGGTACTGCACGGCGGACGGGTTGCTCTGCCCGGCCAGCCGGACGATGTCCTTGGTCAGCGAGGCCTCGACGCCCCGGGTCGCGAAGAGTTCCTCCGCGGCCCGCAGCAGCCTCTCGCGGGTCTCATGGCCCGCCGACGTCCTTGCCATGCGACCAGATTAATACTGGGCATTATTAACGTCAATGAAGCAGAACGCCGCGGCCCCGCCGTCGGGGGACGGCGGGGCCGCGGGGCCGGAAGGGCGTCAGCAGCTGGTCGAGACGGTCACCCAGTGGTCCTGGTACCAGACCTCGATCTTGCACTTCTTGGGCGGCGCGGCCGTCGCCGAGGCGGTGGCGGCCGTGCCGACGGTCATGCCGCACACGGCGACGAGCGCGGCGAGCGCGGTGACCGCGCGCCGCCGGCCGGTCCCGGTGCTGCCGGTCCGGGTGGTGGTCCTGGTGGCCAAGGCTGGTCCTCCTCCTGTGGGCCGGCCCGCCGGGAGACGGAGCCGGTGGAACGAGGATGCGCCCCGGTCCCCGCCCGAGGGAGGGCAGAGCGTGCCCTGGCACAACGGCCGTCCCTGTGCGCAACGGCGGCTCCGACGACGGTTACGGCCGCGTACGTTCGAGTACCGCCACGGTCGGAGTTCCGTCCGCCGGTGTAGGTCTCGCGGCGTATGGGTGGACCGCGGGGGCGGTGTGACAATCACCGCTGTGGATATCGCTGAAGCGCTCCGTGACTTCTTGGTCTCCCGGCGGGCGAGGCTTCGCCCCGACGAGGTCGGGCTGCCCGCCCACGGCATCCGCAGAGTGACCGGCCTGCGCCGCGAGGAGGTCGCCGCGCTGGCGGCCCTGAGCGTGGAGCACTACACCCGGCTGGAACGGGGGCAGGCGTCGCGGGTCTCGGACGCCGTCCTCGACGCGGTGGCCGACGCCCTGCGCCTCAGCCCCGGGGAACGCCGCTACCTGCGCGGCCTCGCCCGCCCGACCGACCGCGCGGAGGCCGGCCTTCCCCCGGACCGGCGGTCGGGCATGCAGCGGGTGCTGGACTCGATGCTCCTCACACCGGCCTACCTGGTCGGCCGGGGCGGTTCGGTCCTGGCCTGGAACGCGCTGGCGGCGGCCGTGTTCATCGACTTCGCCCGCGTCCACCCGGACCGCCGCACCGTCGGGCGGCTGGTCTTCACCGACCCGCGTGCCCGCCGGGTGTTCGTCAACTGGGAGGAGAAGGCCCGCGAGACCGTGTCCTACCTCCGGGGCGAGGTCGGCAAGTGGCCGCACGACCCCGGCCTCGCCCGGGAGATCGGCGAACTGCGGGCGTGCAGCGCGGTGTTCCGCCGGCTCTGGGCGGAACAGGTGGTGCAGGAGAACGATCACGCGAACGTCCTGATCGCCTGCCCGGCGGTGGGCCTGCTCAGTCTCTCCGCCGAGGCACTGCACGTCGCGGGACATCCGGACACGGCGATGGCCGTGTACACCGCCGCCCCGGGATCCGGATCCGAGCGGGGGCTGCGCCGGCTGGCCCGTGCCCTCGCGCCCGGGGCCGCGCCGGCCGCCGCGCGTGTTGCGGCGCCGCCGTCCGCCGACGGTCCGGCCGGGGTCTGACGGAGCGTCCTGGTCCTGACGGAGCGTCCGGGCGCCCGTGGATCAGCTCAGGAAGCCCGCGTGCACGTGGTCGTGGTGGGTGTCGTCGGTGAAGAACTGGTTGGCCGTCGCACCGCCCGTCGGGAGCAGCGGCCCGCCGACGTTGTACGAGCCGGCCGCGGCGGCGGCCCGCATGAAACCCTCGACCAGGTCGCGCGGGGTGGCCGGGTCGACCACGGCGTGGCCGTCGATCTGCCAGGTGTCGAAGGCCCGGCCGGCCGGGTGGTCGCTGGGCCGGTCGGTCCCGAACACGTTCAGCGGGTGGCCCGAGCGGACCACGCTGACCTGGAAGGAGTGGGGACCGGCCAGGGTGAGCATGGCCTGCAGCACGCTGTCGTGGACCGAGCCGCTGCGCAGGTCGGCGACGGCCGCCGGCGGCAGGACGATCCGGGGTTCGGCGAGCACCCGGCCGGCGAGCGTCGGCAGCTGCGGCGCGGCGGGCCCCGGGTCGGCGGGATGGAGCGCGGTGACCGTCCAGCGGGGGCTCGCCGCACTCAGCCGGACGTCCACCGTCGTCCCGCCGGCGGTGACGGTGGAACCAGTGGCGGACCACTGGCGGCACACCACCAGGACGCTCGCCGAGTCCGCGAGGATGCCGCCGTACTGGGCGTCGATCACCTCCACCACCGCCTCGGCGTCGGCGGGCAGCAGCGGTCCCGCCTGGTCGGCGAGCTGCGGCGGGAGTCCGAGGGCCGCCACCCGTTCCCGGGCCGCGGCCGCTCCCTGCCCGCCCGGTCCCCAGGTGCCCAGCGCCTCGATCAGCTCGACCGCGCGCAGCTTGACGTCCGGCTGCACCTCGCCGGGCCCGGGGCGCCAGGGCGTGGCCGCCGGCAGGGGTGCGGTCGTGGGCGCGCCGGCCGGGCCCGGGGGAGCCGGCGAGGCGGTCGCCGTGGCGCCTTCCCGGGAGCCGCCGCTGTTCGGGCCGCCGCTGTTCGAGCAGCCGCATGCGGCGCCGAGCGCCACGCCGAGCCCGCCGACCAGGACCGCCCGCCGCCGCATCAGTGGAGCATGATCGCGCACGCGGTCCACTCTGCCCGCCGCCGCGTCCCTCCGCCGCCCGGCGTGAGCCGAAAGGGAGCGCCTACGGCTTGACCAGGAAGTAGGCCGTGATCATCACCACGCAGGCCAGGAAGGTCTGCGCCACCATGGCCACCGGCCAGGTCCCGTCCTCGGACTCGCCCGCCGCCTTGGCCGCCATCAGGCGTTGCGCCAGCTTCCTGCGGTGCCCGACGGCCCCCAGGGGGAAGACCAGCACCACCGAGGTGTACATCGCCAGCACGGTGGCCGGCTCCATCTGCTTCGCCGCGTAGCTCGCCAGCCCGAACAGCATCATGGCGACGGGCGCCAGCGCGGTCCGCACGCGGTACCCGGGGGTCGGCATGTGCGGCACCATGACGCACAGGTACACCCCCGTCGCCAGCAGCGCGATCCACCACCAGGTGGCCACATCGAGCCCGAGCGGAGTCATCCCCAGCCCCCCTTGTCGAGGACGTTCGTTGACGTACGTCCCATCGGCGTCAGCGTAGTACTCCGCCTCGCACCCACGATCACGGGGGACCGTCGCGGTGCGGGCCGGGAGCGCGTCCCGGCCCGCACGCGGGTGCGCCGGTCAGGTCCCCCAGGGGTCCGGTGGCTCGTCCCCCTGGCGGCCGGCCCCCGCGGGCTCGGAATGGTAGAGGTGCACGGACGCGCAGTGGACGGCTCCCCGGCCTGCTCGGCCGCCCGTCAGCAGGAAGCGCCGGTACGGCCAGGGCCCCGGTTCCTCGGTGACGGTGAGCGAGTCGTCGTACTCCTGCAGGACCGTCATCTCCCGGACGTCGCGGAACTCGACCTCCAGCCGGCCGAACCCGGGCCGGCCGTCCCCGCTCTGCAGCACGAGCCGGCGGTCCTCCGCCGTGTACGAGCGCAGCCAGGTGCTGTGGTCCAGCACGATGAGCGGTTCGCCCGGCGGACCGCTCGCGCCGTCCTCGGCGCCGAGCGGAGTCCTGGTCCGGGCCTGCCGCCCGGCCGCCCTCCGGAAGTCCGAGGAATCGAACCGGAGGTTCTCGGGGCGGGCGACGAACCGCGTTCCGACCGCCTCCGCCAGCTCGGCGTCGGAGACGGTGCCGCCGAGCCCGAGGCCGCTCCAGCAGGCGGCGCGCGTGGCGTCGACCGGGTCCAGGTCGAAGGCGAGCCCGAGCTGCGTCAGGATCTCGTCCGCCTTCTCCACCGGGCCGCACGCGCAGTCCTGCCGGGCCGCCATCTCGCGCAGCGTCCGGTGGACCGAGCCGTCGTGCCGCGCGGCGAACTCCCGCAGCGCCCGGACCGTGGCGCGCTCCTTCCGGTCGTCCTCCTCACGGATCTCCTCGAGGGTGGGTCGGCGCCTGCGGGCCGGCGGTTCCGGGGTGTTCCCGTCCCGGGTCATGCCATGGCCTTCGCGGGGGCCGGCCGGTGCACGCGGAAGCGGTGGCAGACCACGAAGTCCCGCCCGTCGCGGTGGGCCAGCAGCAGCCGGTGGTCGTTGCCGGCGGGATCCGGGCCCAGCAGCGCGTCCATCGCGGCCACCGCCTCGGCGTCCGTCCCCGGTGCGGGGGATCCTGGGGCGTGGTCGATGACGAGGTCCCGGTACACCGGCCGGACCCGCATGCCCCGGACGGCCTGGAACTCGACGTCGAGCAGGGCGCCGTCGCCGTCCGGGCCCGCGGCCCGGCCGCGCAGCACCAGGAGTCGGGAATGCCCGTAGGACACGAGCCGGGACTCGCCCGGCAGGTGCACGGGGAGGTCGTCCTGGGTGGCCGTGAGCAGCATGCGCCGGGGCATCCGGTGGGCGAAGCGGTCCCGGTCGACGGCGCCGTGGTCGAGGTCCCCGGTCCGCGGCAGCAGCCGCCCGACCTCCCGTTCCAGCCCGTCCTCGTCGAGCCGGCCGTCCCTCCCCAGTCCGGACCAGGCCATGATCAGGATGGCCTGCCCGCCGGTGATCCGGAACGCCTGCCAGACGATGGACCGCAGCGTCCCGAGCCGGTCCGCGACGTCCTCCCCGGGGGCACCCGGCAGCCCCAGCTCCCTCCCCAGCCACCGCGCCGTCGCCAGCACGGACCCTCCGTTCGCGACGGCCGTTTCCCTTACCCGCCGCACCAGTTCGCGCTCGTGGTTCATCTACCGCCCCCCTGTTCCCGTTGGCGGCATCCTCTCCCACGAGCCGGGAATCGGCCAGGCGCCTCAGCTGCCGGGAGGGGCCGGCAGGACGGCGACGGCCAGCGGGAGGCGGCCGACGGGCAGGCGGGTGGCGCGGCCGGTGGCGGTGTCGACGACGGTGAGGCCGTTCCAGCCGCCCTCGCGGGTGTAGCCGCCGGAGACGTAGGCGGTGCGGGCGTCGGGGGAGAGGGTGACGGTCTCGTGCGGGCCGTCGAGCGGGACCAGGCGTTCGGAGCCGTCGGGGGAGCGGATGGTGAGGGACGGACCGGCGTCCGTGGCGGGGTCGATCGGACCGGTGCCCACCACGTAGAGGGTGCCGTCGGGGGCGACGGCGGCGCCGTGCTGGTGGGTGTCGGCGGTCATCGGTTCGACCGTGACGCGGCCGGTGGCCGGGTCGACGACGGCGAGCCGCTCGCCCTCGAAGGGCAGCAGCAGCGCGCCGTCGGACGGGCGGACGGCGGTGTAGTGCGGCTTGAGCCAGGAGCCGAGGCCGCCCTCGGTGCCGTACGGGGCGACCTCGATGCGGCGGGGCTCCCAGGTGGCGGTGGGGACCACGGTGACGTCGAAGGAGTCGTGGCCGGTGACGTACACCTGGCGGCCGTCGGCGGAGACGTCCACGTCGAAGGGGCGGCGGCCGACCGGGACGACCCGGACGACCGCGCGGGTGGCGGTGTCCACGACCTCCAGGGTGCCGTTGCCCTCGGGGACGTTGACGCCGACGTAGAGCCGGGTGCCGTCCGGGGAGAGGGCGAGGCCCATGCCGCCGCCCCGGTACTCGCCGGTGGCGACCGGGCCGGTGCGGGTCCGGTACGGGATCAGCGCGGTGCGGGTGCGGGTGGCGGTGTCGACGGCGGCGACGCCCTCGGCGGTGGCCACCCACGCGGTGCCGTCGGCCGCGACGGCGAGCCCGTACGGGGCGGTGCCGACCCGCACGGAGCCGAGGTCGGCGGCGCCGCCCGGGCGGGCCGGGTCGACGAAGGTGACGGTGTCGGCGCCGAAGTCGCTCACCAGGAGGGGCGCGGCGGGGGAGGAGGGGGCCGGTTCGGCGGTGGTCGGAGCAGGTGTTGCCGACGACGGAGTGGCCGACGGCGTGGGTGATGACGCAGGTGCGGCGACGGGTGCGGGTGTCGGCCCCGCGCAGCCGGCGAGCAGGAGGACGGCGGCCAGCGCGGTGGCGGCGGCCGCCGGTGGCACGGGGCGGTTGGTCATCGCGGGTCTCCTCCGGGGCGCGGGCCTGACCCGCCCCAGCCTGCACCTTCGGACCCGGGCGCGGGATCGCCCGCCCGGCCCGTCCGCCGGAGCCGGCCGGTGGACAAGGGGGTCATCCGATCGGATGACCCCCCGCCTCCGCCGTCACCAGGAGAGCGGGTACCGGACCGGATGGCCGCCGATCCGGCCCGGCAGCAGGCCGATCGCCACCAGCAGCACGGTGGAGAGCACGAGCAGCGGCAGGAACGGCCAGGCGTGCGGCGCCTGGAGCACCACGACCACGGCGCTGGCGACGGCCGGGGAGTGCGACAGGTGGCACAGCATCATCGCGCCCAGCGCCAGTCCGGCGGCTATCGCCGCGCCCCAGGCGGTGCTGCCGGTGAGGGCGAGGGTGCCGTAGCCGATCAGCGCGGCGAGCAGCTGACCGCCGACCACGTTGCGCGGCTGGGAGATCGGCAGCCCGGGCGCGCCGTGCACCAGGGCCGCGCTGGCGGCGACCGGCGGGATCAGCAGGGGCTGGTGGACCAGTACACCGATCCCGGCCAGCAGGAGCAGCGCCCCGATGGCGAAGGCGGACGCCCGCAGCGCGTGCAGCGGATGCGGTCGGGAGGACTGGGCGGCGGGCGGCGTGGTCATGCGCGGGTGGCTCCGGGTGGGAAACGGGGGGACCCGGGGATGATAAACAGACTGTTGCAAGAAATGGTGGGATGTTTCGCCAGTTGGACGGTCGTCGGACACTCCGTGGACGGACCGCCTTCCCCGGTGACCCCGGAACCACCGCAGCGACCATGCACGCAGAGAGGGTTGACTCCCCATGGCCGGAGCCGCCGCCACCGTCTTCCGCAACGTCCGACCGTACGGCGCCGAACGGCCCGTCGACCTGTTCGCCGTCGACGGCGTGCTGGTCGAGCGCCTGCCGGAGGGCGTCGAGCCGGCCGTCGTCGACGGCGGGGGCCGGATCGCGCTGCCCACCCTGGTGGACGCGCACATCCACCCGGACAAGACGGCCTGGGGCGAACCCTGGTACAGCCGGCGCCCGGCCGGCTCGCTGCCCGAGTACGTCCAGGGCGACGTCGACCTCTACCACCACCAGCGCACCCCGCTCGCCGAGCGCGCCCACCGGCTGCTGGCCCACGCCGTCGCCTCCGGTACCCGGGCCGTGCGGGCGCACGTCGACGTCGCCCCCGCCTACGGGCCGGCCGGGGTGACCGGGCTGGCCGAGGCACGGGAGCGGCTGGCCGGGGCGCTGGACGTCCAGCTGGTCGCCTTCCCCCAGCACGGCGTCCGCCGGACGCCCGGCGCGGGGGAGCTGCTGGCCGAGGTGGCGGCGAGCGGGCTGATCGACGCGGTCGGCGGCATCGACCCGGCCGGCTTCGACGGCGGGCCCGACGGCGAGGGCCCCGCCCAGCTCGACCTCGTCTTCGACCTGGCCGAACGTCACGGCCTGCGGCTGGACGTCCACCTGCACGACCGGGGCGGGCGCGGCCTCGACCCGCTGCGCGACATCGTCGCCCGGACCAAGGCCGCGGGCCTGGCCGGCCGGGTGGTGGTCAGCCACGCCTTCTGCGTCCCGGAGCTGGCCGGCGAACCGCTCGCCGAGCTCGCCGACCGGCTGGCCGAGGCCGGTGTCGGCCTCACCACCGTCGCCCCCTCGGCGCACCAGGTGCTGCCGTTCCGCGAGCTCCAGGCGCGCGGCGTGCGGGTGGGCCTCGGCTCGGACGGCGTGCGCGACTCCTGGAGCCCCTACGGCAACGCCGACATGCTGCACCGCGCCCACCTGCTCGGCTGGACCACGGACGCGCGCACCGACCAGGAGCTGACCGACTGCTTCGCGCTCGCCGCCGACGGCGGCGCGGACCTGCTCGACCTGCCGCGCGTCACCCTGCGGCCGGGTTCCCCCGCCGACTTCATGCTGGTGGCCGGCGAGTGCCTCCCGCAGGTCGTCGTCGACCTCCCGTCGCGCGACGTCGTCGTCCGGGCCGGCCGGGTGGTCGCCAGGGACGGCCGTCCGCTCGTCTGAACGGCCTCACGGAAGGTCTGCCGGAGGGCGACTGCCGGGGTGGTGACGGGCGGTGTCCGTGGCGCGCCCCGACCTGACCGGCGCGAACGGTCCGCCCTCACTCCACCCCGGTGCGCCTGCGTACGCGTGGCGCGTTCACCGGGCGGTCGCACCGGGTAGTCGTTCGCATACACTGGGCGACTCCATGGGGGGTGACGGCCAGGGAGCGGCAATGCCGGAATACGAACAGCTGGGCCCACGCGCCGAGCCCGGCGGACCAGTCGACCCTTCCCGACCCGCCGGCGCGGCCGGTCCGGCCGGCCCGTCCCGGCTGCCGGCGCGGCCGGACAAGGTGCCGTTCCAGGCCCGCGCCCCCATGGACGGCCCGGCCGTCACCGGGCTGGGCGCGACCTCCTGGCCGGACCGGATGCTCCCGTTGCTCCGCATGCCCACCGCCGCCCGCCCGCTGCTCCCCGACCTCCCCGGCGAGGACCGGCCGGATCCGGCCGAGGTGGCGGCGGTGCTCGACCTCGCCCTGCTGGTGGGGGAGCTGCTGCTGGCCAGCGGCGAGGCGGCGGAGGACGTCGAGGCGGCGATGCTCGCGGTGGCGCGCGCCTACGGCGTCCACCCGTGCGACCCGCAGGTCACGTTCACCCGGGTCGCCGTCTCCTACCGGCCTGGCCCGGCCGAGCCGCCGCTGACGGTGGAGCGGTCCGTGCGCCGGCCGTCCGGCGACTACGCGCGCCTCGCGCTGCTCTTCCGGCTGGTCACCAGGATCTCGGCGGGCGGGATCGACGTCGAGGAGGCCCACCGCCGGCTCGCGGCCGGGCTCCGGTCCGGCCACCGCTACCCGGGGTGGCTGGTCGCGCTGTCCTGCGGGCTGCTGGCCGGGGCGGCCACCGTGCTGGTCGGCGGCCGCACCGACGCCCGCGCCGGGCTGGTGTTCGCCAGCGCCTTCGTCGCGGCCCTGGTGGGCGACCGGCTCGCCGTGCTGGTGGCCCGTCACGACCTCCCGGAGTTCTACCAGTTCGTGCTGGCCGCGACGCCGGCCGCGCTGATCGGCATCCTGCTGTCCTTCAACGGCCTGCACCTGCGCGGCTCGGCGGTGATCACCGGCGGGCTCTACGCGCTGCTGCCGGGGTGGCGGCTGGTCGCCGCGGCACAGGAGGGACTCGCGGGCTGCTACCTGACGGCCGCCGCCCGCATGCTCGAAGCGCTGTACATGATGACCGGCGTGGTGATCGGGGTGACGGCCGTGCTCTACGTCGGCATCAACCACGGCGCGGACCTCGCGGCCCGCGACCTCCCGGTCGGGGCCTCCAACCCACCGCTGCAGCTGGTGGCGGCCGTGCTGGTCACCCTGGCCTTCGCGGTGATGCTGAACACCGAACCTGGTGCGCTGCCCGCGGTGCTGCTGAACAGCACGGCCGGCTGGACGACCTACGGCGTGCTGGTCGGCGCGGGCCAGCAGCCGGTCGCCGCCGCCGCCCTGGCCGCCGGGCTGGTCGGCCTGGCCGGCCAGGTGATGGCCCGCCACCGCGGCACCTCCGCGCTCCCGCACGTGTCGGCGGCCCTCGGGCCGCTGCTGCCCGGCTCGGTGCTCTACTTCGCCCTGCTCGCCTTCGTCCGCGGGGACGCGGTGACCGGCCTGCGGGGCGTGGCCCACGCCTGCGCCATGGCCATGGCGCTCGCCATCGGCGTCAACCTCGGCCGCGAGGCCGCCCGGCTCTTCCTCCCGGCCCCGGCGCCGGGCGCGGTCCCGCCCCCGCGCCACCGGGGCCGCCACCGCCGCTGAGCCACGGCGTCGGCCGCCGGTCCGGTCGCTACTGTCCGGATCCGGCGCATGCCGAATCAGCGACTTGAAAAATTCTTCATGTTCATACATGCTGTCGTGCCGTTGGATCGGCACCGACCTGCCGCAGGCCGGTGAGGAAGAGGAAGAACACCGGTGAGGAAGAGCAAGAGGGAGGCAGGGTGAACATCGCCGCCTCCGTTCGCGGCCGGCTGCGCGCCGTACTGCCGAACCGGGAGACCGTCGCCACCATGGGGCGCTCGCCCCGCAAGGACCTGCTCGCCGGGGTGACGGTCGCGATCGTCGCGCTGCCGCTGGCACTCGGGTTCGGCATCTCGTCCGGCGCCGGCGCCGAGGCGGGGCTGGCCACCGCCGTGATCGCCGGCGCGCTCGCCGCGCTCTTCGGCGGCTCCAACCTCCAGGTGTCCGGGCCGACCGGGGCGATGACCGTCGTCCTGGTACCGATCATCGCCCGCTACGGGACCGGTGGCGTCCTGACCGTCGGGCTGCTCGCCGGTGTGATCCTCGTCGCCCTCGCACTGGCCCGGGCCGGCCGGTGGATGGCCTACGTCCCGGTGCCGGTGGTGGAGGGCTTCACCCTCGGGATCGCCGGTGTCATCGCCCTCCAGCAGGTGCCCGGAGCACTCGGGGTGAGCAAGCCGGACGGCGACAACCCCGCCGTCGTCGCCGCGCGGTCGGTGCGCGCCTTCGCCGCGTCGCCGCACTGGGCGGCGCTCGGCCTGGCCCTCGCGGTGGCGGCGGTGATGCTGATCGGCGCCCGGCTGCGACCCGCCGTGCCCTTCTCGCTGGTCGCCGTCGTGGCCGCGACCGTCACCGCGGGGGCCGCCGACCTGCCGGTCGCCACCATCGGCCATCTGCCCGCCGGCCTCCCGGCGCCCTCGCTCGGCTTCCTCGACCTCTCGGCCGTCCCCGCCCTGCTGCCCTCCGCGTTCGCCGTCGCGGCACTGGCCGCGCTGGAGTCCCTGATGTCCGCGACCGCCGCGGACGCCATGAGCGTCTCGGAGCGGCACGACAGCGACCGCGAGCTGTTCGGCCAGGGCCTGGCCAACCTGGCCGCGCCGCTGTTCGGCGGGGTCGCCGCCACCGGCGCGATCGCCCGCACGGCCGTGAACGTGCGCTCCGGCGCGGTGTCGCGCCTCTCCGCCCTCGTCCACGCCGCGGTCCTGGCGGTGATCGTCTTCGCCGCCGCCCCGCTGGTCGCCGGGATCCCGCTCGCGGCCCTGGCCGGGGTCCTGCTGGCCACCGCCGTGCGGATGGTCGAGGTCGGCTCGCTGCGGGCGCTCGCCCGGACCGGGCGCGGCGAGGCCGCCGTCCTGCTGCTCACCGCCGCCGCCACCCTGGCCTTCGACCTGGTCACCGCGGTCGTGGTCGGCCTGCTCGTCTCCGGCGTGCTGGCGCTCGCCGCGGTCGCACGGGCGGCCAGGGTCGAACAGGTCCCGCTGCACGCCGACCTGCCGCCGGCCGACCACCACGACGAGGAGCAGGCGCTGCTCGCCGAGCACATCGTCGCCTACCGGATCGACGGGCCGCTGCTGTTCGCCGCCGCGCACCGCTTCCTGCTGGAACTCACCGAGGCCGCCGAGGTCGACGTCGTCATCCTGCGGATGTCCCGGGTCAGCGCGATCGACGCCAGCGGCGCCACCGTCCTCGGCGACGCCATCGGCCGGCTGCGCCGCCGCGGCACGCTCGTCCTGGTCTCCGGCGTCCGGGACGAGCACCATCGCCCCCTCGACGCCCTCGGCACCCTGGACGCGCTGCGCGCCGACGGCCACGTCTTCGCGACCACCCCCGAGGCGATCGCCCACGCCCGCACCCACCTGCGGGCACGCGGCGCCGCCGCCGGGCCGCCGGCCCCCGCGGCCCCCGCCTGCCTTCGCTGACCTCGGTAACCACTACTCGAACGACTGGATAGTCTGATCACATGAGCGACAACCTCCCCGCCTGCCCGAAGTGCTCCGGCGAGTACACCTACGAGATGGACGCCCTCATGGTCTGCCCGGAGTGCGGCCACGAGTGGGAGCCCGCCACCGACGGCGGCGAGGCCGCGTCCGGCGAGCGGGTGATCAAGGACTCGGTCGGCAACGTCCTGAACGACGGCGACACCGTGACCGTCGTCAAGGCGCTCAAGGTCAAGGGCAGCGTCTCCGGCATCAAGGCCGGCACCAAGGTGCGCAACATCCGGCTGGTCGACGGCGTCGACGGCCACGACATCGACTGCCGGATCGAGGGCTTCGGCGCCATGCAGCTCAAGTCCAGCGTGGTCAAGAAGGCCTGAGGCCCCCGGCGGTGGCCGGTCACCGCTGCCGACCCGCCGGTGCCGGGTCGGCAGCGGCGCGTCAGCAGCGGTCGGCCGGAAATCTGGCGGTGACCGGTCCGCCCGGCCGCGCCCGCTCCAGCCACACCGGCCGGCTGCCCAGTTCGGCCACCGGCGGGGTGACGTACAGCAGCCCCGGCTCCTCGCCGGGTTCGGCGGTGTCGTAGGCCCCGGCCACCACCAGCCGCAGCGCCGCGCAGACCGCCCAGTCGGGATCGGCCGCCGCACCCGCCGGGTCGAGCCGGGCGGCCAGCCCGAGCAGCGCCGCGCGCAGGGTGCCGGAGAGACGGGAGACGGGCGCGCCGTCCAGGGCGGGGTGCCCGCCGCCGTCCCGGTGGGCGGAGGCGGTGCCGGTGACCGGTGTTGTTGCGCTCACAGTAGTCATGCCGAGGACGCTAGGGGAGACGTCCGACAACGGCCTGCCCGTAGCCGGCCGGTTCCGGGCGGTGCGTCAGTTGCCGTCCACCGTCGGCCGGGAGCGTCCCCGGTCGAACATCCGCAGGTGCAGCCGCTGCGGCCGCAGGACCGTGGTCAGCCGCATCGGGCGGTCGTCCGCCCGCCGGCCCGGCGCCGGCGCCGGATGCCAGCGGGCGAGCAGGGTGGCCAGCGCGATCGCCGCCTCGGCCCGGGCGTAGTCGGCGCCGAGGCACTGCCGCGGGCCGTTGGCGAATCCGGCGAACCCCCAGCGCGGCAGGGCGGCGGCCCGCTCGGGCAGCCAGCGGTCCGGATCGAACCGGTCCGGGTCGGCGAAGATCCGCGGATTGTGGTGGGCGACGTACGGGCTGACCAGCACCTGGCTGCCGCGCGGCAGGACGCGCCCGCCCAGCTCGGTCCCACGGGCGCAGGTGCGCAGCAGCACCCAGCCGGGCGGGTAGAGCCGCAGGGCCTCGGTCAGCACCCGGGTGGTGGCCGACAGCCGTGGCAGGTCGCCCCACCCGGCGGGCCGGCCGTCCGGCAGCACGGCGTCGACCTCCGCCCGTACGGCGGCCAGGGCCTCCGGGTGGGCCGTCAACAGCCGCAGCGTCCAGGAGAGTTGCGAGGCCGTGGTCTCGGTGCCGGCCAGCAGCATGGCGACCACCTGGTCGTGCAGTTCGGCGTCGGAGAGCGTCGATCCGTCCTCGTCGCGGGCGGCGACGAGTCCGGCGAGCAGGTCGGTGCGGCCCGGGCCGTGGGCGCGGTGGTCGCGCACCAGGTCGGCGACGGTCTGCCGCAGTGTCCGGACCGCCCGCCGGTAGCCCGGGCCCGCGGGCAGCATCCAGAGCCGCCGCAGCGCCCCGGCGAAGGCGGTCTCGAAGGAGTGCTGCAGCCGCTCGGCGAGCGCGTCCGGTACCTCGGTGCCGAGCAGTGTGCGGGTCACCACCCGCAGGGTGAAGCGGTAGCAGGCGGGAAAGACGTCCACCACCTCACCGTGCCGCCAGGAGCCGGCCAGCAGCGCCGCCTCCCGGCTCATCACCTCGGCGTACGCGGCCAGCCGCTCGGGCCGGAACTCCGGTTGCAGCATCCGGCGTTGGCGCCGGTGGTCGGCGTGGGCGCAGGTGGGCAGCCCGTTGCCGAGGATCTCCCGGAAGCGGCCGTAGATCGGCCCGCCCTTGTCGAAGGTGCGGTCGTCGGCGTACACCTGCCGCAGCAGCTCCGGATGGCAGGGCACCACCAGCCGGTACGTCCCCAGCCGGATCTCCACCAGGTCGCCGTACGCGTGCAGCCGCCCCAGGAACCGCGCCGGGTCCCGGGCCAGCACGGGCAGGTGCCCGAGCACCGGTACCGCGCCGGGCAGCTTTCCGTGTACGTAGGCCGTGGTCGCGGAACCCCGCGCTGACGAGGACACAGCAGCAGGTTAGGCGCACCGCGGAGCGGCGGACAACCGGCGTACGTCCACCCGCCCGCGCCGCTCGGCCGGACGGGGGACCGACGGCTGCCGGATCGCGGGTTCCCCGTCCCGGGGGTCGGCGGTCCGGTGCCGCTCTGGCGAAGCGCCCGGGCGGAGTTGAGTACCGGTACTCAGGCGAACGGCGCCCCGGGCCGGGCAGGATCGTCGGTATGACCAACGATCAGACGGCCCGGGCCCGGCAGGCCCGGACCGCGACCGGGTGGACGTGCGCCCCGTGCGCGGCGCACGAGGCGGTGACGGCGGGATGATCTGGGGACGTGGCGGCCCGGGACGCATCCCGCTCACCGACGGCGGGGCGATCCGATGCCCGGGACTCGCCCATGTGACGGTCGGCGACCGGGACCCGGGCCGGGACGACGGCGACCGGGACGGCGCCCGTGCCCCCGACGCCCCCGGCGAGCCGCCCTCCCCCGCGATGGGGCGCCGGTCCAGGCGCTGAACCGGCCCGCGGCGAGCGGGCCGGCGCCCCCTACCCCGCCGGTGCGTCGGCCTCGGCGTCGGCGACCCAGGCGGGCAACGGCTCACGACGGGTCAGCCACTCCCGGGGCACCCGGCCCAGGCCGGTGCGGGCGGCGACCACCCCGGCGGTGATGGCGCAGGTGGTGTCGACGTCGCCGAGGCCCTCGGCGGTGGTCCACAGCGCGTCGGTCAGACTGTCCAGGTGGTGGGCGGCGGACCACAGCGCGAAGGGGACGGTGTCACCCGCCTGGACGCGCTGCCCGCTCCCCAGGACGTCGGCGGCCTGCCACGGCTCGGTTCCGGCGTCCAGGTCGGCGGCGCGGCGCAGGCCCTCGCGCACGGCCCCCGGCGGCGTGCGGTCGGCGACCTCGGCGAGCAGCGCCGGGGCCTGCGGCACGGGCCGGGTACGGCTGCCCGCGGCGAGCGAGGCCGCGACGGCGACCGCCACCGCGCCGGCCACCCCTTCCGGGTGCGCGTGCGTCACCTCGGCGGACAGCACCGCCTGCTCGGCCGCCTCCTCCGGGTCCGCGGGGAACCAGGCCCCGAGCGGTGCCACCCGCATGGCCGCGCCGTTGCCGAAGCTCCCCTCGCCGCCGAACAGTTCGCGCGCACCCGACCGCCAGCTGCCCGGCGACTCCGCGAGCGCGGGCAGCAGCCGCTGCATGCCGCGCCCGTAGCCGCGTCCGGGGTCGGCCAGGTAGGTCGCGCCGAAGGCGAGGGCCAGCTTCTCCTGGTGCACCGCGTCGAACGCGGTCAGTACCCCGTACACCGACAGCGCCATCGCGGTGTCGTCGGTCCAGTGCCAGGGCGCCTCCTCGGGAATCCGGCGGGCCCTGATCTGGGCGAACGCCTCCCGGGGCGTACGGAAGAGGGGGAACCAGCGCTCCCCGAATCCGTCCCCGAGGGCCAGACCCTCCAGCGAGTCACGAGCGGCGGAAGTGGATGTCATCGCGCCATCCTCCCAGGACCCGCCAGGGGCCGTCTGCCGGGCGCCGAACGGCACCGCGCCCCGCACGGCGCACGCGAGCCGCGCCGGTCAGTCGCGCCCGCGGACCAGCAGCGCGGCCGAACTCGGATCGCCGACGCGCTTCGCCGCCGCCCCCTTGATCACACTCAGCGCGGCCGGCAGCGCGGCCACCGCCGCCGCCCTGAGCGCACCGATCGAGGTCAGGTCGAAGTTGTCGGCCAGCAGCAGGCCCAGGAACGTCACGGCATAGGTGGCGAGGGTGCGCTCGGTCAGGTCGATGATGAACGTCCGCATGGTCAGGACTCCTTGCACGATGGAGACGATCAGGCGCGTGGTCGCGGAGCACTCGGTTCGGGCAGTTCGTCGGGGGAGGGTGTCGTCGGCCGGAGGACCTGCGGGTGCGGCGAGTCGCCGCCCCTGCTGTACACGTTCGGACCCACCCGTTCCGAGGACGGCCTCGGTCCGCAACCGAAGAAATCCGAAGACCTCACCCGCGCCGTCCACTGCGCCATGACCAGCCCCTTCGTCACCGGCACCGTCCTGCACGTCGACGGCGGCGGGCGCCTGTGATGACCAGGACCACCGAGAAACGGCCGATGCCGTGGACGGCTGCGCAGCCGTCCACGGCATCGATTCCGGCCGACCACTCGACCTTCCGTCAGGCGTACGAGAAAAGGGCCTCGTAGAGGGTGACCGGTTCGTCGGCGTTTGCGAGGCGCAGCGGGACAGTCCGGTCGAGCTCGGCGCGTGACAGGAGCGCGAAACCTGCCCCGCGGACGATGTCCGCGAGCCGACGTTCCTCTTCCCGACCGGCGGCCCCCTCACCCTCAGTGGCCGGCGGAAACACGCACTCCCCCGTCGCATAGCCGGCGGAGTGCAGCCGGAAGGCGGTCGCGTACGGTCCGATCATTGAGAGGCGGAGCAGCGTCCCGCCCCCACCCCAGGTGATCCGCCACACGGAGCCGACGTCGTCGTTCTCGTCGGTCACGTCCTCGACACTCCACGACGGGGGGAATTCCGACCGGAGGGACCGGTAGGGATCCCGTTCCAGCAGTTTCAGAATCGCGTGGTAGGTGGGGCGTTCAAGGCTCCCGTAGGCACGGCGGACGAACTCCACGTAGGCGGTCGCGGTCATCGCAGGACCTCCTCTCCTTCATTGGTGGACAGGTGCGGCCGGCCCGGTGCTTCGCGGCGGAACCGCGAGGCACCGGGCCGGACCGGATCAGGAAGCGGCGAGACCTACGTCAGCGCCTCCCAGGACCCGACGGGTGACCGTGGATCTTGTTCTTCTTGTCCTTGTGGACGCGGACCTTTGTCTGTGCCCTCCCCCTGGAGTCGGTCCCCACGGCGAAGCCGAAGTCGAGTTCCCGGACCTCCTTGTGCTTCTCCTTCGTGATCACCTTCCCATGCTTCCAGGCCAGGTTGACGAGTCGACGGGCGGAGGCCCAACCGTTGAAGCTGGAGATACCGCCCCGCTTCTTGACCTCGCGGAAGTATTCCGCCGTTCCCCGGACGTGCTGTGCCTGCTTCTGCTGGGAGATCTGGCACACCGCGGACTTGTTGTGGGACAGCGCCCAGCCGTCGCCCATCCGGACTGAGAAGGTGTGCTGGTTGCCGACGTTGAGGTTGAAGACCAGCTGATCGGCCACGAATCCGCGGTCGTTGGTCTCCGTCACATCGCTAAGCGTCCCGTCCGGGGCGATGAGCTGGTCGCCGATGCCGACCTTCGCCGCGTCCGTCCAGCCCTTCCCGGCGACCCACAGCGGGTGCTCGGCGGTCACCCGGACGAGCTGGGTGCCCTCCTCGCCGGTGCCGATCTCGATGAGGTGCTTCGTCCCGTACCCGACGATGACGTTCACGACGGGCTCCGCACGGGACTCGCCCGTCGCCGGGTCGGTCGACCACACGTAGTCACCGATCTGGACCTGGTCGATCCGCGCCGCTGAGCCGTCGCCCATCAGCACCAAGGTGTCGGGTGCGAAGGAGTTGCATCCTGACTGACGGAACAGGTTCCGTGCGGTCGAGGCGGCCCGTTGCACCCTGGAGGCGGCTCGGCTGGACTTGACCGCGGTAGCCGCCGCCTTGACGACGGGGCCGGCGCCGACCGTGGCAGCCACGGCGGTGACGGCCATCTCGGCGGCCTTCTGCCAGTTTCCGGTGGCGGCGTAGGAGACCGAGGAGACGGCGGCCGCGACGGCGCCGATGGGGCCGGGGACCACGGTGGCCACGACCTCGGCCACGACCGCCACGACCTGGACCGTCTTCTTCAGCCACTTGGGCATGCCCCAGTTGCCGTCGAGGTCGGTGCAGTTGACCGGGTCGCCGGTGCAGTAGTCGTAGGCGCCGGCGTTGCCGCCGGGCACCGGGTCGATCTGCAGGAAGCGGCCGAGGGCCGGGCTGTAGAGGCGGGCACCCATGAGGATGTCGCCGTCCTGGGCCTCGGCGGAGCGCTGCTTGCCGCCCAGCCAGCCGTAGCGGACGTTCGTCTGGCCGTCCTGCGGGATGCCGAACTCGTCGAAATCGAGCACGACCGGCTTGGTCAGCGCGGTGTCGGTGGCGATGACCACCGAGCCGAACAGGTTGGTCAGCTGGAGCTGGACGTCACCCGTCTTGCTGGTGGTGGCGACCAGGTCGGCATCCGGGCCCGAGACGTTGCGGGTCAGGGTGCCCTCGGTGGTGTCCTCGACGGTCCAGCGGACCTCGTCACCGTCGTCGCCGTAGTGGTTCAGCTTCGAGGAGGCGTTCGCCCAGGTACCGTCGGCCTGCTTCTTGCTGGTGGTGAACGCGGTCAGGCGGTGGGCGGCGTCGACGGCCCACTCCTGCTTGGTGTCCCCCTTCTCCTGGGCGGCCACGCGGTCGTTCGCCCAGTAGGTGTTGGTCGCACCGCTCGCGGTCTTCACCGTGCGCCCGAAGGCGTCGTAGGAGAAGCCCGCGTCGGTCAGCCGGTCGGCGCTGTCGTAGGTGTGGTTCTCCGCCGTGGCCCCGTCCGCACTGCACTGGCCGGACGCCCCCTTCGGGGACGTCGACTTCGACAGGCGGTTGGAGTGGGCGTCGAAGGCGTACTGGCGGGTGACGCAGCCGGTGGCGACCGTGGACTGCTCGGCCTTCACCAGCCGGCCGAGCCGGTCGTACTGGTAGGAGCGGGTGGCGGTGGAGCTGGTGTCCTTGGCCACCTGGCCCTGGGTGGAGATGACGGCGCTCTGCGCCCAGATGACCTTGTTGTCGGAAGTGCGGGTGTAGGTGCGGCCGGTGGCCTCGCCGACGGCGTTGGTGGTGTCCTTGCGGACGATCCCGCCGGGGTAGGTCTGCTCGACCAGCTGGCCGTCCGGACCGTACTTGGCGGTGAACTCACCCGCGACGCTGTCGTTGACGGAGGTGACCAGTCCGCGCGGCTCCTTGGCGCGGTCGTAGGTGTAGGTGGTGGAACCGGTCGGGTCGGTGACCTTCACCGGCTTGCCGAACTTGTCGAACTCGCTGGTGGTGGTGCCGCCGTCGGCGTCGGTGTAGGAGATGAGCCGGCCGAGCTGGTCCATCACCCGGGTCAGCGACTTGCCGCCGGCGTTCGTCTTCACGATGTCGCCGGTGGCCGGGTCGTACTCGGTGGTGACCTTCGGGAGCGGCTTGCCCTCGTCCGAGGTGATCTCGGTGGAGGTGATGCGGTCCGCGCCGTCGTAGGTGGTGACCGTCTTGCGGGACTTGCCCGCGTTGGTCTCGGTCGTCTCCTCCGGCTCGCCGAACGGCGAGTAGCGGGTGACCCGCTTCACCGGCAGCGTGGTCGGCATCCGGGTCGCGTCCGCACCGGTGATCGCACCACCGGGCATGGTGACACAGGCCAGGCCCGCCCACTCGGGACGGTTGCCGCACAGGGCGTCGTCCGGGTTGGCGCCGGCGGTGTAGTACACCGCCTTGACCGTGCCGGCGTCCGCGCCGTTGGAGCCCGGCTTGCGGGACTCCACCGCGCGGGCGTGGGCGTCGTACTTGACCGTGGCCGTCAGCTTCGCGCCCAGCGCGTCGGTGGTCACCGACGTCGCGGTCTTCAGGACCCAGCCCGACGTCCCGCCGATCGGCGTGTCGTAGCCGGTCCTGGTGACCCGCAGCTCGACGTCGTCGGCGTAGCCCTCGATCCGGGCACCGTCCGTGGCCGTGGTGACCAGGTGGTACGCCTTGCCGTCCGGCTTCCCCTCGTCGTAGGTGCTGGTGTTGTGGTCCCGCGCCACCACCGAGGTCCCCGCCGGAAGGGCCGGGTTGACCGTCGTCTTGGTCAGCGTGAGGGTGTCGATGCCCGCCTGGAAGTACGGCGGGCCGGCGGACGGGTTGGTGCCGGTGACGACCAGGTCGAGCTGGTGGTCGCCGCGGGCCAGCTGCACCGGGGCGCCGGCGGACCACGGGGTGGTGGTGACGCCGTTGTTGTAGCCGTCGAAGCTGCCGGTGACGTCGGTGCCGTCGAGAACGAACTTGACGATGCCGTAGTCGATGGCCTTGGTCATCTTGGCGGAGAGCAGGTACTTGCCCTCCTCCGGGACGGTGACCCGGAACGAGGCGCTGTCGCCGGCCTTCTTGCCGAGGAGCATCACCTGGGCGTTGCCGGACCAGCCGCCTCCGCCGACCCAGCTGCCGTCGCCGTTCTGGGTGATGACCTCGGCGGTCGTGCCCAGGCGGGGCATGCTCTCGCCCTCGACCGTGACGGTCGCCGGGTTGGTGCCGGCGGCGATGTCCTCGGCGAGGCTGGCGCGGTAGAGCGGGCCGAGGGTCTCCAGGACGTCGAGGCCGTCGGCGGTGTAGGTGGTGCGGGAGTCGAGCAGGCGGGCCCGGTCCGCGGACGCGGCGGGCAGGCCGAGCTCCTCGACGAAGCGCGCGGTCTCCGGGTGGGTCCCCAGGGCGATCGCCCGGTTGGTGGCCTCCAGGGTGCGCACGGCGTGGCCGTAGCGGTCGTACTCGGTGGTGTCGATGTCACCGCCGGGCGTGACCGACGGGCTCGCGGTGTTGACCTCGTTGCCGGAGGCGTTGAGGTAGTGCACCGCGGCCGGCTTGTAGCCGTCCTTGCCCGGCTTGGCCGCCGTGGCGGTGCTGGTGCCCGGGTCGTCCTCCGGCCCGAACACCGCGGTCGCGTCGGTGGGAGCGTCCAGCTGCGCCCACTTGGCCACATCGGCACCCGCGAGGTCGTACGGACCGCCCGCGCCGACCGTCAGCGGCACCTCGTAGACGACGCTGGTCGCGACCTCGCCGCTGACCTGGTCCTTGCTGCCCTGGGCGAGAGAGGCCCGACGGACCTTCAGCAGACGCCCCGGGTCCTGGTCGGCCGCGGCCTTGCCGTAGTCGAAGTTCCACGGCAGCTCGCCGGCGGCACCGATCTGCGTGACCCGGCCGTCGGCGTCGTAGCTGTACGTGGTCTTCAGCGGCTGGGCCAGACGCGGGTCCCAGACCTGCACCAGTCGGCCGCGCTCGTCGTACGCGTAGTGCGCGACCTCGACGGCCTCCTGCTTGGACGTGATCGGGTTCCACGACCACGCCTTCACCGAGCGGATCCGGTCGGTGAAGTCACCGGGGGTCCCGGCCACCGCCGTCGTGGTGACGGCGTAGTCGTAGTCCATCGCCTCGCAGCCGCGCGGCAGGGCCCCGGCCAGGCAGCCGCCCGCGTCGTCCACGCCGGGCTCCACCGTCGGGACGGCGCGCTTGGGCAGCACCCGGCCGTCGGTGACGTCGTAGACGTAGCGGGTGGTGGAGGCCGCTTCGGGACCGGTCTCGCTCTGGACCTGGAACTCGCTCGTGCCGAGGCCGCGGGCGAAGACCGTGACGCTGCCGTCGAGGTCGGCGAGCTTGTAGGTGGTACCGGAGTTGGCCGGGGTCCACTTCTGGTTGGGACCGCCGTGGCACCAGTGCAGGGTGACCTGGGTGCCCTGGCCGCCGGAGTCCGGGGCGTCGAGGCACTTGCCGGAGTTGGCGTTCATCAGACTGCCGTCCGGGCGGACCTCCCACTGCTGGGCGCCGGTGCCGTTGCACTCCCACAGCTGGATCTTGGTGTAGTCCGCGGTGGAGGAGTTGGGGACGTCCAGGCACTTGCCGAGCGCGGAGACCGAGCCCCGGTCACCCAGGATCCACTGCTGCGCAGCGGAGGTGTTGCAGTCCCAGGTCTGGATGGCGGTGCCGTTGGCGGTGTTGGAGCCGTTGACGTCCAGGCAGCGTCCGGTGGTCGGCGTGGTGATCAGGCCGGCCACGGCGGGCTGGGCGGTCAGGGTCAGCGACTCCGCCCCCGGCTCCGGGAAGAAGGTGCCGTCGGAGCCCTTGGCGAAGGTGAGCGAGGTGTCGTCGTTGCCCTTGATCTCCGCGAGGTCGGACTCGGGGAAGGTCAGCGAGCGGTAGTCGGAACCGGCTCCCGCGTCCGGGCCGCCGGACCACTGCGGACCGAACGGTGCGACGATCTCCTTGAGCGACAGATCGTCGAAGAAGACCTCCTTGCCGCCCCCGGAGAACCCGTTGTAGAGGCGGAAGAACGCCTCGGTGGCGCCCTGCGGGACGGCCATGTCGACCGTCAGCTGCTGCCAGCCGTCGGTGAACCCGGCCTTCGCGGAGGTCACCTGGGCGTAGCCGGCCGAGGTCCTGGTGAAGCCGGCCAGACGCAGGCCGCGGTCGGCGTAGTCGGGGTTCAGACCGGTGCCGGACGGCACGTAGATCCAGCCGGTGAGCCGGTAGGTCTTGCCGGGCTTCATGCCCATGGCCATCGAGTTGTCGCCGATGGCGGCGTAGGAGTCCTGGCCGGTGGCGACGATGCGCAGCGAGTCGGTGCTGTTGTCGTGGCCGCGGGCGGTGGAACGCTCGATGGTGGCCTGTCCGGCGGAGTAGCCGTTGGTGTCGAAGCCGAGCTGCCGCTGGTTGGCCGTCAGGCGCTCGCCCTGGGGCTGCCAGCCCCGCCCGAGGTCGCGCGAGGAGGAGGAGCGCTTCACCGAGACGCCGAACTCGTCGGCGTCGGTGACGTCGACCGAGTAGTCGCCGGTCAGCAGGTTGACCGAGCCGGGGCCGATCCCGCTGCCGGCCGCGCCGTCGGCGTTGCGGTCGACGGTGATGGTGTTCCAGGCGGTCGCGTAGCCGTTGCCGAAGCCGTCCTGCGGGAAGAGCAGGGCGCGGACCTGGACGACGCCGCCGACGTTGCCGAGGGTGTCGACGACCGTCCAGTTGGCGTGCGGGCCGAGGTCGGCGAGCAGCGGCTTGGGGTCGGTGACGGGCGTGTTGTCGGCCTTGGTCAGATTGGCGAGCGGCACGTTGTACTCGGTCGCGCCGGGGCCGCGCCGGTACTGGTAGACCACCCGCTTGTACTGGGTCTGGGCGTCGACCTGCAGCTTGACGCGCTTGGCGGTCTGGCTTCCGTCGATGGGGGAGACCAGCCCGGCCTGGCCGACCGAGAAGGAGTAGACGGTCGGGTCGGACAGGTTGCCGGCCCGGTCCTTCGACTGGACCTTCAGGGTGTGGTGGCCGTCGGTGGGCGGGGTGATGGTGGCGTTCGCCGGGCCGGTGGCGTCGACGGTCACCGCGGCGGCGCCGTCGAGGCTGTGGACGAAGGCGATCTGGTCGGTGACCCCGCCGGCCGGGGTGAAGGTGAAGGTGCCGGCCTGCCCGGCGGCGCCGTGCCACAGGCCGTCCGACGGGTAGGAGGCGGAGCTGGCGAACGGTGCGCCGGGCTTCACCGTGTCGGCGATCACCGTGACGCTGGGCGTCCAGCCGGAGTTGACCCGGCCGTCCCAGAGCCGCGAGCCGATCGAGTACTGCACACCCTCGTCGAGCCGGGTCAGGCCGAAGTCGCTCGGCCGGGCCTGCAGGTAGCTGCCGTTGGGACCCTGCTTGTAGGCGCGCTTGACGAAGACGCCTTCGCGGTACAGGTCGAAGTCGGCGCCGACGTCACCGCCGTCCGGGTCGTTGGCCAGTACCTGGAAGACCGGGGTGGCGGAGGAGGTGTAGCGCGGGTTGCCCTGCTGGGAGGGCAGTACGTCGACCGTCGACGGGGTCGGCGGGACCGTGTTGTAGGTGATCGACAGGAACGGGGAGTGGGCTCCCTCGGAGGACTCGAACTTCTTCCAGCCGTAGGAGTCGTTCTCGTCGGCGGCCTTCAGGCCGAGCGCGTAGGTGCTCGCGCCCATGCCGGCCCAGGCCTGGACCAGGCCGGTGACGTCCGCCCCCGCCCACCAGCCGCCGCTGGAGTTGTAGCAGTCGTACCCGTCGCCGTCGCCCGCGATGTCCCAGGTCTCGCTGGACTCCCCGTACTTGGAGATCAGGCCGGGCTGGTTGCTCCACCTGCTGCCGGTGCTCGCGTACTGGGCCGCCCAGACCTCCCACTTCCGGGGGCTGCAGGAGAAGGAGTGGAAGTTGGCCAGGTACAGCTTGGCGTTGATGATCTGCTTCCCGTTGAACCCGCCGCCCGGGAAGTGCAGGAAGGAACGGGCCTTGACGGCGCCGCCGTTGTACGTGCCGACCTTCAGCTCGGTGGCCGAGGACTGGTCGGTGCTGTAGTCGGTCTGGACGAAGGTGTCGAAGTTCGTGCCGACGTCGACCACCGGGTCGATGGTCACCGGGAACAGCGTGGCCGGGTCGGTCAGGAACGCGGGGTCCGCGCTGAAGACCAGTTCGGCGCCCGCGCCCTCGCCGCGCAGCTCCATCGACACCGCGCCGCGGTGCAGGTGCTCGCCGGACTTCTCGTCCACGGCGGCGTCCCACATCACCGGGGCGGGGATCCGCACGGTGGGCTTGCCGCCCGCCGCGTCGGTCAGGTGGATCGAGCCGTCCTCCTGGCGCTCCACCCGGTAGCCGGTGGTGTCCAGCGGCAGCGTCAGCGTGCCGGCCTGGGACACCGCGTCGCGGTTCTTGACAATCAGGTACTGCTCGAAGCCGGTGCGGGTGGCCTCCAGCACCAGGTCCACGCCCGGGCGGGCGTCCGTGTAGGTGGCGGTGGAGCCGGAGAGCGTCGGCTTGGGCAGCTTGCCCAGCCAGCCCAGCTCGACCTGCCGGTCACCGGAGCCGACCTTCACCAGGTCCCGCTCGGCCGGAGTCGGAGCCGGGGCCGGAGCCGGGGCCTGCGGGTCGGCCGCCGGGGCGGCGAGCGGGGCGGCGGTGAGCGGGGCGGCGGCGCTGCGGGGGGCCCGCGCGCTCGCGGCCACGCCCGCGGCCGGCGACGCGTCGGCCGGCGGCAGCGGGTCGCCGACCTTCACCGAGGCGTCGCCGCCGGAGAACACCAGGCCCTCCGGGTGCGCCTTGGGCGCGATCTTCCCGTCGGGGGTCTCCACCAGCGTGGTGTCGACGGGCACCCACGCCTCGCCGACCTTCATCCGGATCGGGCCGGTCGACAGCTCCTGGCTGAGGGTGCCGTCCGGGTTGGCCCACAGGGTGAGGGTCTCGGTCCGGGCCCCGGTCACCTCGATCCGCCGGTTGTTCATCCGCGCCGCCAGCAGCGCCGACGCCTGGTCGGGCGCCTCCGTCACGGAGGAGGCGGTGGACCGGGCGGGCGGCGCGGGCTGAGCGGCCGCCGGGGGCGCGGTCAGCCCGTTGAGCGCCACTCCGGTCTCCACCAGCAGACCGAGAGCGGCGAGCACGGCTATTCGCCGGGCTCTGCGCGTAGTGAAGGCCCCACCTGCGAATGCAGATGAGGCCTGGGACTTCCGTAGCAACGCTACTCCCAAGGGATCGTCTTCTCTGAATCCGACCTGATGAGGGGTCAGGAGAATAAAGATCTCATAAGGAGGAGATGAGAAACTCATGAGGTTTGTATCGATCTGAACACGAACCGGGTGACGGATCGCCAGGTATTCAGGCGATCTCCGCAGTCTCTTCGATTACAGAAAAATCAGACATAAGTGCGTCATTCAGGGCAATTTTGATGCAATGTCAGAGCGATAAAGGGGGGGATGGGGGCGGTCGGAAAGGTATCGGTGAGGGAGGGGCGTGGACGCCGGGCGCGGACGGTCGAGCGTCGTTGTCGGACCCCGCCGCTGGGTTGAATCCACCGGACCGGAAGGTGGGGGAGCTAAGCGACTCTCCTCCCTCCGGGGCGCCCCCTCGCCGGTCGTCGTCCGCCGGCGCGAGCAGGAGCGGCGCTGGAAAGCCGGTCGTGACCCCTTCCCCGGCGAACCCGACCCCTACGCGGACCGGTTCCCGCGCTGACCCCGGCGGGCGGCCCTTCCGGCGGTACGCTGGCAGCCGCCGTCCAGTAGGGAGCGTCCGGGAACGTGTTCGTGAAGATCTGTGGTCTCAGCACCGCGGCCGACGTCGCCGCCGCGGTGGAAGCCGGTGCCGACGCGATCGGGTTCGTGCTCACCGAGAGCCCGCGCCGGGTGTCGCCGGAGCTGGCGCGGGAACTGGCGGACGCGGTCCCCGAGGGCGTCCTGACAGTGGGCGTGTTCCGGGAGGAACCGGCCGAGTACGTGCGGGCCGCCGTCCGCGCCACCGGCGTGCGGGCGGTGCAGCTGCACGGCAACCACCCGGCCGCGGCCTTCGCCGAGCTGTCCGACCTGGGCCTGCCGCTGATCCGGGCCACCTCGGCCGCGGCGGCGGCCGGCGCCGACTCCGGGGACTTCGGCGAGGACCTGCTGCTGCTCGACGCACCGGTCGCGGGCGCCGGGGAACCGTGGGACTGGTCCGCGCTGGGCGCGAAGCCGCCCGCGGGCCGGTGGCTGCTGGCCGGCGGGCTGAGCCCGGCCAACGTCGCCGACGCGATCGCGGTCGCCAGGCCGTGGGGCGTGGACGTCTCCAGCGGTGTCGAGGCGCGGCGCGGCGTCAAGGACCCGGCGCTGATCGCCGACTTCCTGCGCGCCGCCAAGTCCGGCTGACGACGGGACCGGCCGGGGAGGGGCGGGGCGTCGCCCGGGTCGCCCGAGGTGCTCCCCGTGCCCGGCCCGGCTCCTCGGCCTACCGTGGAAGGACCCGGCCGAAGGGCTGCGCACCGCGATCCCGTGAGGAAGGTGAGCCGCATGTGTCGCTGGCTGGCCTATTCCGGTTCCCCGATCATGCTGGAGGAACTGCTCTACAAACCCGAACACTCGCTGATCGATCAGAGCCTGCACGCCAGAATGGGCGTGGAGACGACCAACGGCGACGGGTTCGGCATCGGGTGGTACCCCGCCGATCACGGCGAGCCCGACCGCGTCGCGGAACCGGCGGTCGTCCGGGGGACCGGGCCCGCATGGAGCGACCGGAACCTGCGCGAGCTGGCACACTGCGTGCGCTCACCGATGTTCGTCGCCCACATCCGCGCCTCCACCGGCACCGCCGTGCAGCAGACCAACTGCCACCCCTTCCGGTACGGGCCGTGGCTGTGGATGCACAACGGGGCGATCCACGACTTCCCCAGACTCAAGCGCGACCTGATGCTCGCCGTGGACCCCTCCCTCTACCCCTCCATCGAGGGCTCCACCGATTCGGAGCTGATGTTCCACCTGGCGCTCACCTTCGGGCTGCGGGACGACGTGCCCGGCGCCGTCGAGCGCATGGCCGGCTTCGTCGAGGGGACCGCGGCCCGGCACGGCGTCGCCGAGCCCCTGCAGATGACGGTGGCCGTTTCCGAGGGCACGCAGCTGTGGGCGTTCCGCTATTCGAGCGGGCGCGCCTCACGGTCGCTGTTCTTCAGCACCAGCGTCCAGGCGCTGCGTGCCCTGCATCCGGACAACCCCGTCCTGCGACGGGCCTCCGAGGAGACCCGCATCATCGTCTCCGAGCCGCTGGGCGACCTGCCGGGGGCCTGGAACCCCGTTCCCGAGTCGAGCTACGCGGTCGTGCGGGAAGGGCACGATTCGATCCGCGCGTTCAGGCCGCAGATCGGCGCGCGCTGAGCTGAGACGTGCGAGCGAGGCCGGGTCGTTCAGCGTGGGCAGACTCGCCGCCGCGCTCGGGGCCGACTGTCCGGCGGCACCGGATCGCGGACGGCGATGGAGGAGATGCTGCAGGCCCGACGCGTCTCCGGCCTGCGCGACGAGGAGGTCCCGGTGGGGTACCACCGCCTGGTGACCCGCCCCGCCGCGCTGATCTCCTCCGAGGCGGGCATCAGCACCATCACCTCGGAGGAGTACGCACAGGGCATGGAGCAGTTCCGCGTCCCGGTGCTCGGTGCCGACCCCGAACGCTTCCCGGCGCTGGCCCACTACGCCCGCGACCTGCGCCCCCTCGGCGCCGACCGCCGGGCCCACAGCGAGGCGCGGATCCTCTGACCTGCGGGATCGTGGGGGGGCTCGCGTTGCCGTCGGGTTGTGCGGGGTCGTGCCGGGTCGTGCCGCGTCGGTCAGGAGGGCGAGTCGGCGGGCTTCTCCAGACCGTGGGAGGTCACCAGGTGGGCGGTGCCGTCGGCCAGGCGGTAGGAGACCCCGATCACGGCGGCCGTGCCGGCGGCGACGGCCTCGGCGAGGGTGCGCGAGCGCTCCAGGAGCAGGTCGACGGTGTGCTCGATGTGGGTGTCGATGAAGTCGGAGTTCTCCGTGTAGCCGGCCGCGCGCGCCGCCAGCACGCTGGGCGTCACGCGCTCGATCACGTCGCGCACGTAGCCGGTGGCGGTGGCCCCCTCCTCGACGGCGGCGCGGGTGGCGGCTACGGCGCCGCAGGAGTCGTGGCCGAGGACGACGACCAGCGGGCTGCCGAGCACGCTGATGCCGTACTCGATGCTGCCGAGCACCTCCGCGCCGACGACGTGCCCGGCGGTGCGGACCACGAAGAGGTCGCCCAGGCCCTGGTCGAAGATGATCTCCGCGGCCAGGCGGGAGTCGGAGCAGCCGAACAGGACCGCGAACGGGCTCTGGGCGGGGGCGGTGGCGGCCCGCCGGGCAGCGTCCTGGTTGGGGTGCTCGGGGGCGCCCGCCGTGAATCGGCGGTTGCCGGCCAGCAGGGTCTCCAGGGCGGTGTGCACAGTCATTCGATCGCCGGTCATGGTGGCAAGCCTATGGTGGGGCACCGGGACCCGGCAGCACCGGGGGCCGGTGTGGGGTCGGTGGGGGTCTGTGCGGGGGGCGGGACTCGAATGCGGGCCGCGTCCGGGATTGCACCCGGTCAGGTGAACTTTCCGGGCGGGCGTCGAACCGGGCGCGGGCGGGTTCGGCCGTGGGAACGCCCGGCGGGCCGGGTCGGCGCCGGGGCGGACTGCTGCTCGAAAACGCCGCGTTCGCCACAGGCTCGCCGAGAACCGCCCGTGTTGAACGAGCGGTTCGAACAGCGGCAGGATCCACCGCCATGGACGACACCTGGAAGACGCTCAACTCCCTTGCCCAAGGCCTTGATTCGCACTCCACGATGGTCGGTGAGCAGCGCTGGCTGGTGCAGATCGTGAAGCTCCAGGAGGAGGTCGGCGAGGTCGCGGAGGCGGCGATCGGGGCGCTCGGTGAGAACCCGCGCAAGGGGCGTTCCCATGACTGGGACGACGTGCGGAAGGAGGCGTGCGACGTGGCGGTGACGGCGCTGGTCCTGCTGGTTCGGATGGGCGGGGACCCGCGCTGGTTCTTCGAGGAGCACGTGCGGATGGTCGCCGCCCGCGCGCAGGCGCGACCGGTCGCGCCGTAGCGACCGCCCCCCCACCTCACCCCGCCGCCCCACCCCGCCCCGCCCCGCCCGAGCGAAGGAGGACCTCTTGCAGGACGACGAGCTGTGCCTGGTCGAGGAAGGGGACGCGGCTCACCGGAGCGGCAGGACCGTGAAGTACTCCGTCGCGAGGATCCGTTGCCGCACGTCGTCGGGAAGGCGGGACAACAGGCCGGGCAAGGGGCGCTCGCCCTTCAGCTGGCTCTGGTGGGCGGTGATCGCGGCCCACTTCCGGTCCAGCCACGGGGTGACGTCACGGGTGAGGGTGACCGTGTGGTCGGGGACGCTGAGGACGGACTTGGCGGCGCCGGTGAGGAGAGGGCCGAGGTCGGCGATACCCGCGTGGGGGTGCGTGGCCAGGTGGAGGGCGTCGGGCTGCCACGGCTCGCCGGCCTCGGCGTAGAGGTGTTCGAGTCCTGCGGCGGTCACGGCGAGCAGGGTGGCGCGGTGGGTCTGCCGGTGGTCCGGGTGGCCGGTCAGCTGCCCGTAGGCATCGTGGGTCACCACGACCCGGGGCCGGAACGCCCTGATCTCACGGACGATGTCCTCCACCACGGCGTCCAGCCGCGCATCGCACAGCCGGGGCCGCCCGGGTGCGGAGTCGCCGGCGCGGTGGTCGGCGTAGCCCAGCATCCGCGGTTCGCCCGCGCCCAGGACCCGAAGCGCCGCCGCGAGCTCGTCGGCACGACGGGTCCCGGGCTGCCACGTACAGGTGACCACACCCGTCCGCGCCCCGGCCGCCGCATGCTGGGCGAGCACGCCCCCGGCGAGCAGCGACTCGTCGTCCGGGTGCGCGAACACAGCGAGCACACTGACTACGTCGGGCACGTCGGGCATGGCGGCCTCCAAGGTCGATGGTGCGGTAGAGGTCCGGCCCGGGGGGAGGATGCCTGCGCCCTGCCCCCTGAGGCCCGCACCGCCCGCGTCGCAGCCATCAAGCGCCCCACCATCCGCGCAGCGGTGTCCATGCGCGCCATTCTCCCCGACCGCCCCCGCTGCCGGACAACATGTTTCCCACGCGTCGGGGCATCGGCCCGGCCAGGGGCCAACGCGGCGTCCGCCTTGGCGCCTTCCGGCCGCCGACGTGCGCGCACACGAGCCCGAGCACGGTCACCGACGGCCCGGCTGTTCATCCGCCCGACACCGGCCGGCCCCGCGCCGGACGTATCGACGGCAGGCGGTGTCCCGGGAGCGTCACGGTCGGGCCACACCCCGGCCGCCGAGGTCGTCCGGCGCCCCGGCGCGGGCAGGATCGGGGCGACAGCGACAGTCCAACAGGAAGGCTTGGACGTGGAGTTCACGATACGGAGGACGATCCGCCGACGCGCCCGTTTCCGCATCCTCTGTTCGCTGGCGGTGGTGACCGGCACGGCCGCCTGGACGCTCGTCACCGGCTCCCTGCCGGGGACGGCGCCACTGCTCGCCCTGGCGCTCCTGGCGTCCGCCGGTCTGATCGGGCTCCGCGACCTGGCCCGCTCGACGAAGCCGTTCCGGCTGCGGATCGACGATGGCGGGATCACCCTGCACGACGCCCACCTGCCCTGGCACCACGTCGAGTCGGCCGTGCTGTTCTACCCGCCGATCACCGACCGCGTGCCCCGCGACCAGGACGAGGCCCCGCCGGTCCCGCCCAAGCCCCGGCTGGTGCTCACCCTGGTGCCCGGGGTGGCCCTGCCGCGGAGGCCCGATGTCCTCGGCTCCGGCGGGCGGACCTACACCGTGCTGAACTGCGAGGACCTCGACCAGCCGATCCCCGACCTCGCCGACGCGCTGCGCCGCCACGCCGGGCCCCGGCTTGAGAGCGCCCCTCCCGGCGTCCTCCCGGCCGGCCCGGCGGACGTGGTGGATCCCCGTCGCGGCGGACCGGAACGGGTGTTCACCGCGGGTCGGAACGCCTGGCGCCGCTCGCTCCTGCTGCTGACCGCCGCCACCGCCGTCGCCGTTCCCGTGGCGGTCCTCCTCGGCCCCCCGCTCTGGCCGATCCTCACCATCGTCGAAACCTACCTGGTGTTCCGGACCGTCCTGCACTGGCGCCGGCCGCTGCGGCTCCGGGTGGGTCCGGCCGGCATCGGGGCCCGTGAGGCGACCGGGGACGAGGTGTTCCTGCGCTGGGAGCAGCTCTCCGCCGTGACGTGCGGGCGGGTCCCGGGGCTGGCCGATCGGCGCCCGTGGCTCGCGGTGTACTCGGCGCCGGGTGTCGAACTCGGCATCGATCGGTCCCACACCGTGGACGGTCACCAGATCTACGTGTTGCTGCGTCTGGACCACCTGCCGGACCGGGGCCGGGGCGTCCCCGACGCGATCCGCGCCTTCGCCGCCGACCGCTACGCCGACGCCGCCCCGGACTGACCGGGCAGGGTCCCATGCTGGCGTTCGTGCAGGTCCTGGGTGTGAGCGCTGAGGACGAGACGGTCGCCTGCTTCGTGAGCGGCGAGCTGTCCAGCCGGAGGTTCGGCCGGAACCTCCGGTCCCACCTGGCAGCAGCCGGGCAGGCCGAGCAGTTGCTGACGCATCCGGACCTCGCCGACGCCGGAGCGACCTCCGCACGTCGCGCTCTCCTCGCCGCGACGCGCGGGTACGGCGAGAACCGCGACCTGTTCGAGGACTTCCCCGCTCACGTCACCTGGACCAGGGCACTCCTGTCCGCCGACGAGGCGGCCGGCGTGCGCTACCTCGACCATTCCTACTGGGTCGAACTGTCGGGTGGCATCCGACGGCCGACCGACGCGGCCGCACGCATCGAGGCAGGGCTACGGGCGTTCGACGTCGAGCCCGACGACGGCCCGGACCGTGTAGTCGATGCCGCCGACCGCCACCGGGACGGGCCGTGGTACCGCGTCCGAACAGATCGGTTCCGGAACGATCAGTAAGGTCGCGTCCATGACGAGGACCACGCCCCCGCGCCCCATTGATGTCGAGGCACTGTTCCCGGAGCTGGCTGCCTATCGGGGTACGACGACGCGCCTCCATCCGCGGCCGGGCAGACCGAAGGCCTCGGAGAGTTCGGTGGGAGGCCCGATGCTGTGGCCGGCGGACGAGCCGTGGCCGCTGTGCGGCGAGGCCCACGGCCGCGGGCAGGGTCGCCGTCCGGCGGACCTCCGCCACTACCGGCAGGTGCTGGCCGCCGCATGGGCCCGCAACCCCGTCCTGGGCCCGACAGGGGAAGAACCGGAGCTGCTGCAGGAGCTGAACCGGGAGTACCGGATCCCCGGGGCATCGGAGACGAGCCCGCTTCCGATGATCGGCCTTGCGCAACTCTACCGGCGGGATGTCCCCGACCTGCCGATCGGACCGGACGGCTGCGACCTGCTCCAGGTGTTCTGGTGTCCCTTCAACGCTCACGGTCCAGGCCGGTACGACCTGGAGCTGCACCTTCGCTGGCGGCGGTCGCCAGAGGTCGGCGAGGCGCTGACGGCGCCGCCGCAGCCGCTGGTCGTCGGATCGGACGGGTTTGTCCCCGAGCCCTGCGTCCTGCACCCGGAGCAGGTGGCCACCTATCCGTTCGCCGGCCTGCTGCCCGAGAACCTGTGCGCCCGGCTCGACGCCTGGGACGAAGCGCAGGAGGAGGCCGCTCGGTCGACGGACGGGCACTGCGTGCGGCCGATCGGCTACCAGTACGACCTGTCCATCCCGCCCGGCTGGCGCGTCGGCGGCTTCGCCTCCTGGCACGCGACGGACCCCTACCCCATGGACTGCCAGACCTGCAGGACACCGATGCACCTCCTGCTGACCATCGACAGCTCGGAGTGGGACGGCGGCAGCGGCAGCTGGAGACCGCTGGAAGACCGGGACCTGCCCACCCACCGATGCGCCACCCCCACCGAGGTCACCGTCGGCCGATCCGGCGAGCTCAACGTCTTCGCCTGCCCCACCGATCCCGCCCACCCCCACCGCTGGAGCATCCAGTAGCCGGCCTGGCGTCGGCCCGTGGTGACGGCGGCAACGCTCTGATCGGGGGCTGCCGCTGTTGCTTCTCGGGTTCTGGCACAACTTCCGTGGCCTGCAAACGGTGATGGGGGACGGAGGCGGCGGCGAGCCCGGGTCGAACAGTGACATGTCGCGCCCCCGACGCGTACCGCAGCGCCCTTCGAGTGGCGGCGGTCCGGTCGTGTTCGAGGCGGTCGCGGACGGCTCCGTGGAGGAGGAGGTCGGGCGTGGGCGGTCGGTGTCGGATTCACTCGTTCAGATGGTCAGCTGCTCGATGGAGTTTCGGACGGGTCGGTGCCGGGGGCTGCCGGCTCGGCGAGACTGTGGGCATGGCTGAGCGATCGTTGGGTGCGGGTGCGAATGTTCCGGTCGACGTGGGTGTCGTTCGGGTGGAGGTCAGTTGGGTGGGTGGGGTCGAGGTCGATGCGTCGGCGGTGTTGGTGGCGGCGGGGGGACGGGTGCGGGGGGACGGGGACTTCGTGTTCTACAACCAGCCGCAGCATGCGTCGGGTGCGGTGGTGCACCAGGGGAAGGTGGGAGCAGGTGGGGTCGTGACGGATCGGATCGGGGTGGATCTGGCGGGGGTGGAGCCCGGGGTGGAGCGGATCGTGCTGGCGGCCTCGGTGGACGGGGGCGTGTTCGGGCAGGTGCGCGGGTTGGTGTTGCGGCTGGTCGACGCCGGGACGGAGGGGGAGCTGGCTCGGTTCGAGATGGTGGCCGGGTCGGAGACCGTGCTCATCGGCGGGGAGCTGTACCGGCGCGGTGGGCAGTGGAGGTTCCGGGCGCTCGGGCAGGGGTACGCGTCCGGGCTTGCGGGGTTGGCGGCCGACTTCGGCGTCACTGTTGACCAGCAGGGCCAGCAGGGCGGGGGAGCTGAGGAGGCGCGGCTGCCTGACGGGATGCGGGAGCGGTTGTCGCTGCGCAAGCGCCAGGTGGCCGTGAGTCTGGAGAAGCACGGGGCGACGGGCATGGTGGCCCGGGTCGTGCTGGTGCTGGACGCCTCCGGTTCGATGTCGGCGCTCTACGCCCGGGGCGTGGTGGCCGATGTGGTCGAGCGGATGGTGGCGGTGGCGGCGCAGCTGGACGACGACGGGGCGATGCAGGCGTGGACGTTCGCCTCGAACCCGGCCCGGCTGCCGGACCTGCGGGTGGGGGAGTTGCCGGAGTGGCTGCGGCACGTGCGGGTCGGGCAGCTGGGCGGCCTGTTCGGGCGCCGACTGCGCCGGCGCGCCCCGTTGCCCGACGGCGAGGTCGACATGAAGGAGGTCGGGATCGGCAACGAGGAGCAGAAGGTCATCGCCGAGGTCCGGGAGTACGTGCGCCGCAATCCGGCCGGGGCGCCCACCCTGGTGCTGTTCTTCTCCGACGGTGGTGTCTACCGGAACGCCGAGATCGAGCGCGAGCTGCGGGAGGCCGTGGAGGAGCCGGTGTTCTGGCAGTTCGTGGGTCTGGGCCGCTCCGACTACGGCGTGCTGCAGCGCTTCGACGAACTGCCCGGACGGCGTGTGGACAACGTCGGCTTCTTCTCGGTGGACGACATCAGCACGCTGCCCGACCCGGAGCTGTACGACCGGCTGCTGTCCCAGTTCCCGCGCTGGGTCACGGCCGCGCGGCGGGCCGGCATTCTGCGGTAGCCGGAAGGGCGGGGGCGGTGCCCGCGGCGCCACCGCCGAGGGCGCCGGGTCGGGTCGACAGGCCGGACGCGCCGAATGAGCGGCGAAATCGGCACTGTTCGCCGGGAGTTCGACATCGACACCGAAGTACGGGTGCCGCTGGGCCGTTCCGGTGACCGGGGCGCTCCACCGCGGCGGGTGCGGCTCCGGGACGGCGGGGGGAAGGCGGATCGTTGAGGATCGCCTCGGCCGGGTGCCCGCGTGCCCGACCGAGGACGAGTCTCACGCTGCCGAGGAGGCGCCATGACCGAGCCCCACCACAGGCGCATCGCCCGCCGCAAAGCCCGCCGCACCGTCCCCACCGCCGCCGGGCGGCCCCGTCTCCTCCGGCGCGCCGGCGCGGCCGCCCTCGCCCTGACGGCCTGCCTGGCCGTCACCGCCACGACGGCCCTGCCGGCGCAGGCCGCGGACTCCGCCGACGGCGCCCCGGGGCTGGACCGCTACTACCGGCAGCGCCTCGACTGGCACAGCTGCGTCCTCGGCCCGGAGGACCAGGACGGTGCCGCGCTCGAACAGGCCGGTGCCCGCTGCGCGGACGTCACCGTGCCGCTCGACTACCGCGACCCCGGCGGACGCACCGTCACGCTGGCGCTCTCCCGGATCAAGGCCACCGACACCCGCCACCGGATCGGCACGCTGGTGCTCAACGACGGCGGGCCCGGCGGTCCGACGATCGGCGCGCCGCCCCGGGTGCACGCCGCGCTCAAGGAGACCGCGGGGCGCTACGACATCGTCGGGCCGGATCCGCGCTTCGTCGGCCGGAGCGAGCCGGTCGACTGCGGCTGGCCGGTCGGCTTCAGTCTCCGGTCGGCGGGGATCGGCCGTGCGGGTTTCGACCGCCAGGTCTCCTTCCAACGGGACCTGGCGGCAAGGTGCCGCTCGACGGTCGGCGACCTGCTGCCGTTCGCGAGCACCCGCGACGCGGCCCGGGACCTGGACGTGGTCCGGGGCGCGCTCGGCGAGCGGCGGATCTCCTACCTCGGCCTGTCCTACGGCACCTACCTCGGCACGGTGTACACCCAGATGTTCCCCGGCCGCTACGACCGGATGGTCCTCGACAGCGCGCTGGACCCGCGCCACGCCGGACCCTCGTTCATTCCGATCGGGGTGGCGGGCAACGACCGGGCCTTCGCCGACTGGGCGGACTGGGTCGCGGCCCGCCACGACACCTACGGCCTCGGCCGCACCCACGAGGAGGTGACCGCCGGGATCCTGCGGACCGTCGGGACGGCCGCGGCCCGCCCGCTCGTCGTCGGCACCGGCACCGGCGCCGATGCCGTCGAGATCGACGCCTCCCAGGTACCGGCGCTGTTCTTCGTGCAGCTGTCCAGCGACTCCGACGTGGACCGGGCCTCGCTCGCCGAACTGACGGTGCTGCTCACCGGGGCTGCGGCGGGCCGACCGGTCACCGCTCCTCCACAGACCGTCGCGCTGCTGCGCTTCCTGTTCGGCGCGCAGGGGTCCTCGGCCGGAAGCGCCCTCCAGGCCATCCTCTGCGCGGACGGCACCGCGCCCCGCGACCCCGAGTACTACTGGCGCGAGATCGAGCGCAGCCGCGCGGCGAGCCCGCTGTTCGGCCCGCTGCTCGACGACATCACCCCGTGCGCCTTCTGGGACCCCCCGCGCGAGGAGCCCACCGAGGTGCGCCGCGACGCCCGGGCACTGATCCTCGCCGCCACCGGGGACCCGCGCACCCCCTACCGGGACGGCGTGACACTGCACGGCCTGCTGCCGAGCTCACGGCTGCTGACCCTGCGGGGCGCCGACCGGCACGAGCTGTTCGGGACCTACGGCAACGCGTGTGTGGACGACGCGGTCAACGCCTATCTGGCCGGCGGACGCCTGCCGAAGACCGACGTGGTCTGCACCCGCGGGTAGCCGGCCGTCCGTTGGGCGAGGGTCATGGCCACCGTCTGTTCCATGCCCGATGTTCGCGGACCACGGGCGGTCCTGCGGGCCTCGCCCGGGATCAGCGGACGAGGCCCGGTCGGGGACACGGGGGCTCAGCTGCTTCCCGCCAGGCCGTAGTGCCGGGCGGCGAGTTCGGGCGCGTCCGGCTTGACCTCGCCGCGGGCGGCGAGGGTGCGCAGGGCGTGCACGACGATGGACTCGGCGTCGACGCCGAAGTGGCGGCGTGCGTTCTCCCGGTTGTCGGAGAGGCCGAAGCCGTCGGTGCCCATGGAGGTCCACTGCTGCGGGACCCAGGGGGCGATCTGGTCCGGAACGGCGCGCATCCAGTCGGACACGGCGATGACCGGCCCCGGTGCGCCGGCCAGCGCCTCGGTGACGTACGGAGTGCGGCCCTGGGCCTCGGCCTCCATGGCATCCCGGCGCAGCAGTGTCCAGGAGGGCGCCGACCACACGTCCGCGGCGACGTCCCAGTCGGCGGCGAGCAGCTCCTGGGCCCGCAGGATCCAGTGGATCGCCGTGCCGGAGGCGAGGAGTTGCAGGCGTGGGGCGTCCGTGGCGGCCGCTGCGGCGTGCCGGTAGCGGTACAGGCCGCGCAGGATGCCCTCCTCGATTCCTTCGGCCTGCGGCATCGGCGGCTGGACCTTGGTCTCGTTGTAGACGGTGAGGTAGTAGAAGACGTCTTCGGGGGCGTCGCCGTGCATGCGACGCAGCCCCTCGCGGACGATCACACCGACCTCGTAGGCGAAGGCGGGGTCGTAGGGGAGGCAGGCCGGGTTGGTGGAGGCGATGAGGTGCGAGTGGCCGTCGGCGTGCTGGAGGCCTTCGCCGGTCATGGTGGTTCGTCCCGCGGTGGCGCCGACGACGAATCCGCGGCCCAACTGGTCGGCGAGCGCCCAGAACTGGTCGGCGGTGCGCTGCCAGCCGAACATCGAGTAGAAGATGTAGAAGGGGATCATCGGCTCGCCGTGCGTGGCGTACGAGGTCGCGGCGGCGGTGAAGGAGGCGAGTGAACCGGCTTCCGTGATGCCCTCGTTGAGGATCTGGCCGTCGGCGGACTCCTTGTAGTAGAGGAGCTGGTCCCGGTCGACGGGCTCGTAGGTCTGGCCCTTGGGGGAGTAGATGCCGGCGGTCGGGAACAGCGACTCCATGCCGAAGGTGCGGGCTTCGTCCGGCACGACCGGCACCCAGCGCGGGCCCGTCTCCTCCTCTCGCATCAGATCCTTGACCAGGCGGACGAAGGCCATGGTGGTGGCGATCGCCTGGTTGCCCGAACCCTTGGCGAGCGCGGCGAACGGCTTTTCGGCGGGGGCGGGCAGCGGCCGGGCGACGACGCGGCGTGCCGGGGCCGGGCCGCCGAGCGCACGGCGGCGCTCCTGGAGGTAGGCGACCTCGTCGGAGCCGGCCCCCGGATGCGCGTACGGGACCAGGTCAGCTCCCAACAGGGCGTCGGGAATGGGGAGTTCGAGGAGATCGCGCATGACGCGGAACTCCTTGCCGGAGAGCTTCTTCATCTGGTGGTTGGCGTTGCGGGACTCGAAGCCGGGGCCGAGCGTCCAGCCCTTGACCGTCTGGACCATGACGACGGTCGGAGCCCCGCGGTGCTCCAGCGCGGCCCGGTAGGCGGCGTGGACCTTGCGCGGCTCGTGTCCGCCGCGGGAGGTGCCGACGATCCGGGCGAGGTCCCCGTCGCTGTAGGGGCGGGCGAGGCCGGCGAGCGCACCGGTGAACAGGCGCTCGCGGATGTACGCGCCGTCGCGGGCGGCGAAGGTCTGCAACTGCCCGTCGGGCAGGGTTTCGAGGGCGTCGAGGAGCAGCCCGTCGGCGTCGGCGGCGAGCAGGCCGTCCCACTCCACACCCCAGGGCACCTTGACGACGTTCCAGCCGGCCGCGCGGAACTGGGCCTCCAGCTCCTGCATGATCTTGAAGTTGCCGCGGACCGGGCCGTCGAGGCGCTGCAGGTTGCAGTTGACGACGAAGGTGAGGTTGTCGAGCTCCTCGCGGGCGGCGAGCGAGAGCGCGGCCGTGGCCTCCGGCTCGTCCATCTCGCCGTCTCCCAGGAACGCCCACACATGGCTTCGGCTGGTGTCCTTGATCCCGCGGTGGTGCAGATAGCGGTTGAAGCGGGCCTGGTAGATCGCCGAGAGCGGGCCGAGGCCCATGGAGACGGTCGGGAACTCCCACAGCCAGGGCAGCCGCCGCGGGTGCGGGTAGGAGGGCAGGCCGCCGCCGCCCGCTTCCATCCGGAACCGGTCCAACTCGGCTTCGCTCAGGCGCCCTTCGAGGAAGGCGCGGGCATAGACACCGGGGGAGGCGTGGCCCTGGACGTAGAGCTGATCACCGCTGCCGTCGGCATCCTTGCCCTTGAAGAAGTGCTGGAAGCCGACTTCGTAGAGCCAGGCGGCGGATGCGTAGGTGGCCATGTGCCCGCCCAGGCCGCCGCGTTCGTTTCCGCGGGTGACCATCACGGCGGCGTTCCACCGGTTCCACGCCGTGATCCGCGCTTCCATCGCCTCGTCGCCGGGGTAGGCGGGTTCGGCGGCGGTCGGGATGGTGTTGATGTACGGCGTGACGGACTGCGGCGGAAGTGGCACGCCGGACCGGCGCGCGTGATCGACGACCCGTCGTAGCAGTCGCGCGGTGCGCCGCGGCCCGACGGCGCCGACCGCACCGTCCACGGAGGCGAGCCATTCGGCGACCTCCTGCGGATCGGGTTCGGGCAGCTGGTCGAGCTGGTGGTGGGGGGACATGGGCTTTGCCCTTCCGTGGTGCGGGCCGGCCGGAAGCCGGTAGGCCTCCGGTCGGCTCGATGGGACTACTGCTGGCTACTGCTGGCCCATAATGCTCAATGATCGATCAAATATTACTGGCATGGTGCGCAGCACCGTCCTCTGTGCGGCAGGACCCGGGAAGGCGGTCACCGGGGCGCCCGGAGTCGGGGGTCACCGGGCGACGGGCACAGCCGTCGCCCGGCCGCTCGGAGACGGTCGGCGATCAGGCCTCGCGTACGCCCCGGACAGGGGCTCGCCGGCGGCCGTGGAAGCGATCTTCGGTATCAGGTGCTCTTCGACGCGCGCGCGTAGTCCATGACGTGCCGCTCCATGAGACGCCCCAGGTGCGGGTCGCCGCGGAGCAGGCCCTCGGCGATCTCCTCGTGGTCCTCCGCGTTCTCGTGCAGTTCGGTGCGCAGCCACCGCAGGGAGAGGCGGGTCCAGACCTCCACGCCCAATCCGTCCCAGTGCCGGATGAGCACGGGATTCCCGCAGGCGTGGACGATGGCGCGGTGGAAGGCCACGCCGTGCAGGGCCTGGCCGTCGACGTCCCCCTCGGCGGCCGCACGGCGCATCGCGAGCAGATGCCCCTCCAGTGCGGCGGTGTTCCCGGCCAGCCGGGGAGCGGCCAGCATGACGGCACGGCGCTCCAGCGCGGCGCGCACCACGTACACGTCTCGGAGCTGCTCCACGGTCAGCTCCTGCACCCGGGCGCCCTTGTTGGGTGTGGACGTCAGGAGCTCCATGGCCTCCAGATCCCGCAGCGCCTCGCGCACCGGCGCCTGGCTGGTGCCCAGTTCGACCGCGATCCGGCGCTCGACGATGCGGTCTCCGGGCTCCCAGCGGCCGGCCACCAGGCCTTCGAGGATGAAGGCGCGCACGTGCTCGTGCAGGGCGGGCCGCTCCAGTGGGAAGCCAGGCGCGGTCACTCCGGAGGGCCGGGTGGCCGCAGGGCTCATGCGGTCCATGGGATCCGTGGGTTGTGTCAACTCAACTCTCCTCCGCTCACCAGTTGAGCAATGATCGATCATTTCCCATAGTACTCGACCTGAGGATCGCGTCCCCGGCCCGGGGTTCGTAGGCCGTCGTGATCAACGGGCGTGTTCTGGTGAGGTGCTTGAGCGCGGCCCGACGGGTGTGGCGAGGACTCCTGCCGGACGGTGCGGAGCGACCGGACGGCCGTCCTGGTGAGCCGTCCCGGCCGGGGCCGGGACGGTCACGGCCGAAGTCCGCTTTCGCGCCGCGCTCGGGCTTCCGGCAGCAGCACTCCGGCGGCTGCGGTCACCCGGCGGCTGTCCTGCGGCGGGACCGGACCGACAGCGCGATCGCCGATGCCGTGCCGAGGAGCAGGACCGCTACCGCGACCCAGCTGGCGTACCCGACCGCGTAGGTGAAAGCGGCGCGCGGGTCCCGGACGTGGGCGACGCGTTCCTCGAAGCGCGAGGTGATCAGCGTGCCGAGGATGCTGGTGCCGAGGACGGCACCGATCTGGCGGGCGGCGTTGACCGTGCCGCCCGCCTCGCCCTCGCGGCCGTGCGGGACGTGGCTGACGGCGAGCGCGGTGGACGGGGCGTTGGCGAGACCGCAGCCGAGGCCGAACAGGACGAAGGCGGCAGCGTAACCGGTGAACGTGGTGTCCGGTTCGATGCGGGCGAACAGTGCGGCCCCGACTGCGGCCAGCAGAAGGCCCACGGTGATCAGGACTCGGGGACCCAGTCGGCGCAGGGCTATCCCGGCCAGGACCGAGGCCGCGATGAACGCCCCGAATTCCGCGAGGAGTTGGACGCCCACTTGGAGGGCGGTGAGCCCCCGCACCCGCTCCAGCCACATCACCTGGAGGAGGGAGAGGCCGACGAAGCCGAACAGGACGGTCGCGGCCAGCAGGAGGGAGGCGCTGTAGGAGGGGTCGCGCATCAGCCGCAGGTCGACCATGGGGGCGGTGCGGCGCAGTTCGACGGCGGTGAAGGCGGCCAGCAGGAGGACCGCCGCCACGCCGGCGGCCACGGCTCGTGCGGAGCCGTAACCGTGGTGGCCGCCGTCGATCAGCCAGAAGACCAGCAGCGCGAGTCCGGCGATGGCGGTGCACTGTCCCGCCCAGTCCAGGCGCTGGGCCGGGTTGCGGGACTCGGCGACCCGGCCCAGCGCGACCGCCGCGGCGAGGCCGGCCATGACGATGTTGAGCCAGAACGCCGCGTGCCAGGTCCACCAGCGCAGTGCGAGGCCCGCGACCAGGGGGCCGACGGCCAGGCCCAGTCCGGAGGTGGCCGCCCAGGCGGCGATCGCCCCGGCGCGGCGGCGCGGATCGCGGACGGCGTGGGTGATCAGCGCGAGCGAACTGGGGGTGATCAGAGCACCGCCCAGGCCGGCGACCGCCTGGCCGACGAGGACCGTGGTCAGGCCGTCGGCGAACGTCAGGACCAGAGCACCGGCGGCCATCATCGCGGTGCCGGCGAGGAAGACGCGCTTGCGTCCCCATCGGTCGGCCAGCGCTCCTGCGCCGAGTACGCAGGAGGCCACGACCAGGGTGTACATGCTCGGCACCCACACCAGGTCGGCGGGGTTGACGTGCAGGTCGGCCTGGACGGAACCGAGTGTGCCGATGGTCTGCGTGGTCTGGAGGAAGACCGTGAACAGCCCCATGCACGCGGCGGCGAGGACCGGCCCGGGGCGGCTGTCGCGGGCGTTGCCAGGTTCCTCCGCCGCCACCTCATCGGTGGCGCGCGGGTCGGCGGATGGTGAAGCCCTCATTCAGGCCTCCTTGTTCGATCAGGCCCGCAGAACACCCGAGCCGGTTGGTTGGAAAGTAAGACTGACTCACTATAGGGAAGCGGGTTTGAAAATCAAACCGTTAGTCGCCGGGCGCCGGCTTCCGTGCGGACCGCTGACCTCCGAAGGTCAGGAAGGGCTCCGTCCCGCTGTCCTGCCGAACACCGGGCCGGTCTCTGAGATGCTCGGCCAGGCGGTGTCGCGGACCACCCCATCGACACCTACGAGTTGGCCGACCAGAGGAGCTGACCGGGAATGCAGGACAGGATCACCGGACGGATGGACGAACACCGGTGCGGGAACGGGTTCGTGACGATCGCCGACTCGTCCGCCGTCGCCGAGACGGTGAACAGCGCGACCACCCACCGGGTCGGCGGGGTCGAGCTCGGGCTCGGCCTGATCGGCATCGGCCGGCCGTGGCCCACACCGGAATCCGTCGTGTGCCCCACCGAACAGGCCTGGGCCCTGCTCGACCGGGCCGTCGAGCTGGGCGTCCGCCTCTTCGACACCGCCGCCGCGTACGGCCGCAGCGAGGCAGTGCTCGGCGAGTACCTCGCAGGCCTGCCCGCCGACCGGAGGGAGGAACTGCTGATCGCCACCAAGTGCGGTGAAGCCTGGCCGGCCGCGGAGGGCGCCCGGCCTGACCACTCGCTGGGCGCCCTGGAAGCGAGCTTCGAGCGGTCCCGCCGGCTGCTGGGCCGCATCGACCTCCTCCAACTGCACAAGTGCACGGTCGACGACCTGCACGACGAGCACCTTCTCGCCTGGTTCGAGGGCCTGCGGACTTCCGGCGAGGTCGGCGCCGTCGGCGTCAGCGTGTCATCGGAGGAGGCGTTGCGCACGGCCCTCGACGCCGCGGTCTTCGACACCGTCCAGTTCCCGTCGAACTCCGCCAACGCCGGTTTCACCGCCGTGTTCGCCGAGGCCGAGCGCTCCCATCTGCCGCTGCTCAACCGGCCCATGGCGTCCGGTGCACTCGCAGCCGCCGGAAACCCCTTCGCCTTCCACGCGACGGCCTTCCGGCGCGCGGTCGTGCTGACGGGCACCACGCAGGTGAGGCATCTCGAGGCGAACGCGGCGATGTTCGCCTCGGCGACGGCGACGGCCGCGACAGGTCAGGACCGGTGGACGACCACCACGGCTGCACCGCCGGGGAAAGGTGCGCGTTCACCATGGTGATCCCGTTGCAGTAGGCGGTGCCGGCCGGCGTGGGCCGGGTCGGTGACCCGCCCCGCGACGGGGACCCGGGCGTCCGCCGCGAGCGACGCCGCCCCCATCACCGAGACGCGCGCCGCCCGACCCGCCGGCGGCGCCGCCTCCGCATGGCAGGAAGGCCGTGAGCGCATGACCGTCACCGAACCCTCGCCCGTCCAGCCCCCGGTCCGGGCCGTCGGCCGCGCCTCCGGGGGTGGACGGCGCGGCCGGTCGATCGTGCGATCAGCCGCTGAACGGCGGCCTGGTGGGGGCGCAGACCGTACCGGGGGCGGGCGCGGGCGGCGGCCACGTCGCTGCCGTTGCGCAGCAGGGCGCCCGTGGTGGTCCTGCGCCGGGTGCCGGATGACAGCGAGGTCGATCCCGGCGCCGCGCGGGTCGTGGTGATCCAGCGGGACGCGGGCGGTCTCGCGCCGTCGGCCCGCAGCGCCACGGGGCGGATCGCGGTCAGCTGTGGTTGACGATGACGGAGAGGCCCCAGCCGATCGCGGCGAGGACCACGGCGAAGCAGAGAACGGCGACGGTTCGGCCGAGGGGGCCGGCGATGGGCCGTTCGGTGGCGGCCGCGCCCGGCGGGGGCGGGGGGTTGAGGGCGCGCACGCCGATGGCGAACAGCGCGGGCAGGCCGGCGCCGGTGAGCAGTCCCACCACGATGATCTTCCACAGGGCGTTCAGGTTGATCCAGGTGTTCACGGGGTCACCTCGTCGGCGGCGGACGCGGGGATGACCGAGCCGGTCCACGCGTCGTTGACGTTCTCCGGGGTGACGGCCCGGCGCCGGGAGGCGGCGAAGAAGGCGATCGAGGCCAGCACCAGCACAATGAAGATCACCACCACGCCCGCGGTCCCGCCGACGCGGTGCGCGACCCAGTAGGCCAGCGCGCCGGTCACCGCCGCCGACGGGAGGGTGAGCAGCCAGGCCACCACCATCCGTCGGGCGACGATCCACCGGACCTCCGCGCCCTTCCTGCCCACCCCCGTCCCCAGGATCGACCCGGTGGCCACATGGGTGGTGGAGAGCGAGTAGCCGAAGTCGGTGGAGGAGAGGATCACCGCGGCGGAGGCGGACTCGGCGGCCATTCCCTGCGGTGACTCGATCTCGACCAGGCCCTTGCCCAGGGCCCGGATGACCCGCCAGCCGCCGAAGTAGGTGCCGAGGGCGATCGCCGTCGCGCAGGAGGCGATGACCCAGGTCGGGGACTTCGCTCCGGCGTGCAGGGTGCCGTCGGCGATCAGGGCCAGGGTGATGACGCCCATGGTCTTCTGGGCGTCGTTGGTGCCGTGGGCGAGCGAGACCATGCAGGCCGAGCCGACCTGGCCGAGCCTGAAGCCGTGCCCGCGGGAGCCCTCGCGGACGCCTCGGGTGATGCGGTAGACGAGGTAGGTGCCGAGTGCGGCGACCGTGCCGGCGATGAACGGCGACAGGGCGGCGGGCACGATCACCTTGGAGAGGAGCCCCTGCCACTTCACGGCCGAGCCGCCCGCCGCCGCCATCGTCGCCCCCACCACGCCGCCGATGAGCGCGTGCGAGGAACTGGAAGGGATCCCGAGGAACCAGGTCGTCAGGTTCCACAGGATGCTGCCCGTCAGGCCCGCCATGATGACCGTCAGGGTCACCTGGGCGCTGTTGACCAGACCGTTGGCGATGGTCGCCGCGACCGCGGTCGACAGGAACGCGCCCACCAGATTCAGGACCGCCGACACGGCGACCGCGACACGCGGCGGCAGGGCCCCGGTGACGATCGATGTCGCCATGGCGTTGCCGGTGTCGTGGAAGCCGTTGGTGAAGTCGAAGCCCAGCGCGGTGGCCACCACGAGCGCCAGGACCACGTCGTTGCCGGTCACGGGCACGAACGTAGCGCCTCCGGCCCGCCTGCCCGGTCGCGACACCCGGATATTCCTGACATGCCGGACATTGCGGGGCGCCCTTCGGTCGGACCGGCCACGGTGCGGGAGAGCGTCCCTTGCGCCCCGGGCCGTGACGTCGTGAGCGAGCAGGTGCCGGGGCTTGCCCGCGGATGCGGCACGCAACCGGGCGGGACGCCGGCTCCGGCGAGGGTCCGGATCTTGATCAGGTCGACGGCGTCGTGCGTGCCGGAGCGCCGGCAGGCCGACGCGTCGCGGTCGGGTTCGAGGAGCAGTCCCTCGCCACTCGAAGGGGCATGCGATTCTCTCGTCGTTCCCGGTGGTCGGCCCGCTCCGGTCGGACGGCCGTGCCGTCGCCCGGTCGGCGGTGGACCATGGAAGCGGAGGCGCACGATGGACAAACGCGATCGCTTTCCCTTCCTGCACCCGACCGGGAGGGCGAAGCCCGGGCTGCCGCCGGACCTTCCGCAGCCCGCCAAGCGGGCACAGCCACCGCCGCCGGGCCGGCGGCGGTGGCTACTGCCGGTCACCATCGCCGTGACGCTGCTCCTCGTCCTGCTGATCCGGGTCCCGTCGGGGTCGGCGAACCGGTACTCCTACACCGACTTCACCGGCAAGGTCGGCGCGGGTCAGGTGAAGACGGTCGAGATCACCGACAAGGGCGCCGTCAGCGGCACGCTGAAGGACGGGACGAAGTTCACCACCCAGCTGCCGACCGCGCTGGACAGCAGCGGGCTCACCCGGCAGCTGGAGTCCCAGCAGGTCGAGATCACGGCGAAGCCGGCCAGTGGCGGGTCGCCGCTGACGACCCTGTTCCTCTTCCTGCCGCTGATCGTCCTGGTAGGGCTGTTCCTCTGGTCGGGGCGGGCGGCGAGCAGGGCGATGACCGGCGGTCTGAGCGCGATCGGGCGCTCCCGGGCGAAGATCATCGAGGCGGAACGGCCGGGCACCCGGTTCGCCGACGTCGCGGGCTACGAGGGCGTGAAGCAGGAGGTGAGCGAGGTCGTCGAGTACCTCCGGAGCCCCGAGCGGTACGCCGCCGCAGGTGCGAAGGGCCCGCGCGGGGTGATCATGGTCGGCCCACCGGGTACGGGCAAGACGCTGCTCGCCCGTGCCGTCGCCGGGGAGGCCGAAGTGCCGTTCCTGTCGGTGACCGGATCCGCGTTCGTGGAGATGTTCGTGGGTGTCGGCGCCTCGCGGGTCCGCGACCTGTTCGAGGAAGCACGCAAGCGGGCGCCGTCGATCATCTTCATCGACGAGATCGACGCCGTCGGTGCCCGGCGTGGCGGGGGAGCGAGGCTCGGCGGGAACGACGAGCGGGAGCAGACCCTCAACCAGCTGCTCGCCGAGATGGACGGCTTCGACCAGAGCGTCGGCATCGTGGTGCTCGCCGCGACCAACCGTCCCGATGCCCTCGACCCGGCGCTGCTGCGGCCGGGCCGCTTCGACCGGCAGGTCACGGTTCCGCTGCCGAACCAGGCCGAGCGGGCGGCCGTCCTCGCCGTCCACGCACACGGAAAGACGCTGGCCGACGACGTCGACCTGGACCGCACCGCTCGGGGCACGCCCGGCTTCTCCGGGGCGGACCTGGCGAACCTGGTGAACGAAGCCGCCATCAACGCCGTGCGTTCCGGCCGCACCGTCATCACGGCGCAGGACCTGGACACGGCACGGGACCGGATCCTGCTCGGCCGCCGGGAATCCTCCAACGCCCTCCTTCCCGAGGAGCGGCATGCGGTGGCCGTGCACGAGTCCGGCCACGCGCTGATGGGCGCGCTCTGTGAGCACGCCGACCCGGTCGCGAAGGTCACCATCCTGCCGGCCGGCATGGCCCTGGGCGCGACCCAGCAGTTGCCCGAAGCCGAGCGGCGTCTCTACAGCCAGGGATACCTGGAGGACCTGCTGACCGTGCAGCTCGGCGGCCGGGCGGCGGAACTGGTCGTTTTCGGTGAGGGTTCCAGCGGGGCCGCCAACGACCTCGCCAACGCGACCGTCGTCGCCACCCGCATGGTCCGGGAGTTCGGTCTCTCCGCCGCCTTGGGGCCCGTCGGCTACACGGCCGGCTCACCCCAGTACCTCGGCGAGAGCCTGGAGGACCGGCTGGGCCGTCCCTACTCCGAACAGACCCAGCGCGCGGTCGACGAGGAGGTGGCCCGGCTGCTGCGGGAGGCGGAGCGGCGGGCGGTGGACCTGCTGCGCGGACACCGCCGGCAACTGGACGAACTCGCCGGGCGGCTGATGTCGGAGGAGACCGTCGACGGGAAGGCCGTGCTCGCCATTCTCGGCACCGGGCAGCCGCCGCCCACCTCGCTCCGCAAGCCGCAGGACCCCTCCCCGGTTCCCCCGCGGGACGGGACGGCGGCGTCCGCCGAACGCCCCGGGGACACCGGCCGGGGAACAGGGGACTGAGGGGGCAGTCCGCGGACCGGCCGGCCGGCGGGGATCCGGTGCCGCGTCGGACCCACGGGCGCCGCTCGTCGTGTCCTGCGGGGCGTGCGGCATCGGGGCATGCGCCTGCCCCTGTGGTCGTCGGCGGCCGGGGCCCGGCGCACCGCCCGGGTGGTGCGGGGGTGGGACGACGGGACTGACGATCCATCCGATCCGAGAATCCATCCGATCGGCCCTGCCTCTCTCGGCCTGCCGCCGACCGTCCGCGCGGGCGGAGCGGCACGCCGGGTGCGCTGCACCTGTGAGTGAAACAAAGATTCCGTACCGTTTGCCCTTGACCGTGAATGAAAGATTTGTAACTCTCACTGGTGTCTGCGGCCCGCCCGCGCATCCGCGTCACGCGGACGCGGCCCGATCGAAGAGGTAGACATGAGTTCTTCATCCACGGTGTTCGTGGCGACCAACGACCTGTCCGGATTCACGCGTGGGCGTGCGGCACCGGGCAACGCCGCCGACGGCGTGCTGCGGCGCGGGGTGGGATGGGTCCCGGCCGATCTCGCGGTGACGGCGTTCGGGGAGATGGCGCCGAACCCGTTCGGGGCGACCGGTGACCTGAGGCTGCTGCCGGCCGAGTCCAGCGGCGTGGACGTACCCGCCCGGGGCGAGGTGCCGGGGGTGCGTCTGTATCTGGCCGACCAGGTGCTGCCGGACGGCACGCCGTGGGACAACTGCCCGCGCACCTTCGCCCGCAGGGCCCTGGAGGACTTCCGGCGGGCCACCGGGCTGGAGGTGGTGGCCACCTTCGAGCACGAGTTCATGATCCCCGGGCTTGACAGCGGCGCCCCGTTCTCCTTCGCCCGATTCCGCTCCGTCGAGCCGTTCGGCGGCGAACTGGTGGCGCTGCTGGACCGGATGGGCCTCGAACCGGAGACGTGGCTGCCGGAGTTCGGCACCGACCAGTTCGAGATCACCCTGCGCCCGGCCGACGGCATGACCGCCGCGGACCGCGCGGTCGTCCTGCGGGAAGTGGTGCGGGACCTGGCGTCGCAGCACGGATTCCGCGCCACCTTCGCGCCACTGCTGCACCCCGAGGGCAGTGGCAACGGCGTGCACGTCCACCTCTCGCTGCGCGACGCGGCGACCGGGCGCCCGGCCCTGTTCGACGCCTCGCGTCCCGGTGGACTGTCCGAGCTGGGCGGACGGTTCAGCGCGGGCATCCTGCGCCACGCCAAGGCGCTGCTCTCGTTCACGGTGGGTAGCCCCAGTTCGTATCTGCGCCTGGCGCCCGAGCGCTGGAGCTCGGCCGGGGTGTTCCTGGCCGAGCGCAACCGGGAGGCCCTGCTGCGGATCTGCCCGACGAGCAGCCTGGGCGGCGGCGTGGCGGCCGACCAGTTCAACCTGGAGTACCGTGCCGCGGACGCGACCGCCAACCCCTGGCTGACACTCGGCGTGCTGGTACGCGCCGGACTGCAGGGAGTGGAAGCCGGCTACCCGCAACCGAGGGTCTGGCCCGAGGAGGCCGGGGGAGCGGACCTCGCGGAGGTCCCCGCCCTGCCGCGCGGCCTGGAGGAGGCCCTCCTCGAACTCGACAAGGACGACGTGGTGTCCGGCTGGTTCTCCGCGGAACTGCTGGAGACGCACCGCTCGGTGAAGCGCGCGGAGATGGCCGCGGTCTCGGGTCTGGACGAGCGGGACGTGTGCGGGCGGGTCGCCGATGTCTACTGAGCTGCGCCACCGCATCGCCACGCTGCCGCTGGTCGATCACCACGTCCACGCCTCGCTCGCCTCGCCGGTCTCCCGCGCGCAGTTCGAGATGCTGATCACCGAATCCGACCGCCCGCTGCCGACCGGGGTCACCCAGTTCGACTCCCAGATCGGGTTCGCCATCCGCCGTCACTGCGCACCGCTGCTGGGTCTGCGCCCGCACGCGTCCGCGGACGCCTACTGGGCCGCGCGCTGCGAACGGACCCCTGAGCAGCTGTCGGACCTCTTCCTCGCCGCGGCCGGTGTCTGTGACTGGTTGTTGGACACCGGTTTCAAGAGTGAGGAGCTGCTGTCGCCCGGCACGCTCGCCGAGCGCCTGCCCGCCCGGTTCTCCGAGATCGTGCGCCTGGAGACCGTTCTTGAGGACGTCGCCCGGGGGAGCAGCGCGGCGCACCTGGCCGAGGACTTCCGGGCGGCGCTCGGTGCGGCGACCGCGTCGGCGGTCGGCCTGAAGTCGATCATCGCCTACCGCTATGGTTTCGACTTCGCTCCCGAGCGCCCCGGCGCCCAGGAGGTGGAGCGGGCGGCCGGCGCCTGGCTGCGCGAGCTGGCGGCGGGTGCTCCCGCCCGGGTGAGCGACCCGGTGCTGCTGCGCATGGCCCTGTGGACGGGCGTGGACACCGGTCTGCCCTTGCAGTTGCACACCGGGTACGGTGACCCCGATCTGGATCTGCGGCGGTGCGATCCGCTGCTGCTGATGCCCTGGCTCAAGGAGATCGAGGGCACCGGGACGGACGTCGTGCTGCTGCACTGCTACCCGTTCCACCGCAACGCGGGGTTCCTCGCCCAGGTGTTTCCGCACGTCTACTTCGATGTGGGGCTGGGGGTGAACTACACGGGCGCCGCCTCCACGGCGGTGGTCGCCGAGAGCCTCGAACTGGCCCCCTTCACCAAGGTGTTGTACTCCTCCGACGCCTGGGGGCCGCCCGAGCTGCATCACCTGGGCGCGGTGCTGTGGCGGCGCGGCATGTCCCGGGTGCTCGGCGGCTGGGTGGAGGAGGGCGAGTGGGCCGAGGCGGACGCCGTCCGTGTCGCCACGATGATCGGACGCACCAACGCGCAGCGTCTCTACGGGCTGCCCCATGACTGACCCGACCGAGCACGCAGCGCTGTGGTCCGCCCTGGAGCGTCACCTGCCCGCGGCGCTCGACCTCAGGCGCCGGCTGCACCGCCGGCCCGACCTCTCCGGTGACGAGGCGGCGACCCGGGACCTGGTGCTGGCCGCGCTGCCCGGCTCCGGTGGGGCGGTGAAGGCGGCCGAGACCGGCGCCGTCCTGCGCATCGGTGGGCCGGGACCGGCGATCGGGGTGCGCGGGGAGATGGACGCGCTGCCCGTCGCCGAGGACACCGGTGTGCCCTGGGCGTCGGACCGGCCGGGTGCGATGCACGCGTGCGGTCATGACACCCATCTCGCCGCGCTCGTCGCCGTGGCGGGGGCGCTGGCCGAGACCGGGCCTCCGGTTCCCCTGCTCGCCGTGCTCCAGCCGCGCGAGGAGACCTACCCGTCCGGGGCGCGGGACATCACCACCAGCGGTGTCCTCGAATCCGAGCGGTGCGCGGCCATGGTGGGCGTCCACGTCCAGCCGCTGCTGACCCGGGGAGAGGTGGCGTGCACGGCGGGGGGCGTCAACGGCTCGTCCGACGAGTTCGAGATCGTCGTGCGGGGCAGGCCCGGACACGCGGCGTACCCTCATCTGACCAATGACGCCCTGCTGGCGCTGTCGGAGGTCGTGGTCGCGCTCCAGAGCGTGGTGAGCCGGTCCGTGGATCCGATGGCTCCCGCCGTGGTGGGCGTGTCGTCGTTCACGGCGGGCAGCGCCGCGAACGTGATCGCCGGCACGGCACGGGCGACCGGGACCGTGCGGGCGCTGGCGTCCTCGACCAGGGAGTTGATGCACCGGCGGATCACGGAGGTCGCCGAGTCCGTCGCGCGGGCGCACGCCTGCACGGCGTCGGTGACCTTCACCCACGGGGAGCCCGTACTCGACAACGACGCGGTCCTGGCGGGGAGCATCGCGCGCGAACTGGACCGCCGGGGGCTGTCGGTCTCGCGGAACCTGCGCTCCCTGGGGTCGGACGACTTCTCGTACTTCTGCGAGCTGGTGCCCTCGACGATGCTGTTCGTCGGCACGGGCACCTCCGAGCCGTTGCACTCCTCGCGCTTCCTGCCCGATGACGCGGACGTACGTGCCCTGGCAGCCGCGTTGATGGCGGCGTACCTGGGAGCGGTGGCCGTCGTGCGGGACCGCGCCGGCGCCGTCGCGTCCGGGTAGCGGACCACCGGTTCCACGGCCCAGGGGCCGGGCCACCACCGCAGCGGCGGTGATGGCCCGGCCCCGGTGCTGCGCGGGTTCCGCGCAACAGGACACACGCGCACTCGGGCGGTGGTCGCGGCCGTGCGTTCAGGCGTGCTCGATCGCCGTCTCGAACCGTTCGATGCGCCGCCTGCCGGCCGCGCCCGCGGCATCCGTCACCGCCGCCACCAGGCTCTCGCACAGTGCCATCGCGGCCACCAGGGAGTCGAACGGTGAGGCGGACTCCACACGGGCGGGCAGCACGACCTTGGCGAGCTTGGCGATGGGGGAGAGCCAGTTGTCCGTCATCAGGCACACGGTGGCGCCCCGGGCGGCCATGCCCTCGCTGAAGCGGAGGCTGGACTCGCTGTAGCGGCGGTAGTCGAAGATGAGCAGGACCGTGTTGGCGTCGGCGTCGGCGAGCGCCCTGCGGCGCTGCATCTCCTCCGGGCCGACCACGTCGACGTCCGCGCGCAGCTGCCACAGGTGGATGACCAGGTACTCGGCCAGCAGCCGGCTGAACCGGCCCCCGGTCACCCGCACGCTGCGCGACGGATCGCCGAGCAGCTTCACGAGGGTGGCGAACTCCGAGGCCGGCAGATCGGTGTAGGTGGCCTCCAGCAGCTGCGCGAAGGCCCGGTGCGTCTGCGGGAGCACTCCCTTGGGGGAAGCCGACGCCTTCTCGGCGTACTGCCGCAAGGGGGAGCCCAGTTCCCCGTTCAGCTCATGGACCAGGGCGCGCTGGAAAGCGGGGAATCCGGTGAAGCCGAGCCGGGTGACGAAGCGGACCACCGTGGCCGAGCTGACCCCGGCGCCGGCGGCGAGGTCCGCGACGGTGGTGAGGCCGGCCGTGGGGTACTGGGCCAGCACCGCCCGGGCGACCTTGCGTTCACCGTTGCTCAGCTCGTCCATGGCGGAGAGCAGAAGCTTCCTCACCGACGTGTGGCCCCCCGGAATCGTCTCCATTCTTCAAGGTTACCAAGGCAAGGCGCATGCTGAAACGTTCGTTACACCAGCGGGTCCCGCGCCCGCGAAGCGGGAGCCCGCCCCCCTGCAGGGGGGCGGGCGGGCGCGTCGTCAGCCCCGCGCCGTGGCGAGGACATCGCCCAGGGCGTCCACGAGCAGGTCGATCTCGTCCTCGGTGGCCACCAGCGCGGGGGCGAAGCGCACGGTCGAGCCATGGGTGTCCTTGGCCAGGACGCCGCGCCGCAGGAGGCCCTCGCATGCCTCGCGTCCGGTCATCAGCGCGGGGTCGATGTCGACTCCGGCCCACAGCCCCCTGACCCGCACGGCCAGCACTCCGGCGCCGACCAGTTCCCGCAGACGGGTGTCCAGCCGCTCGCCCAGGACGCGGGCGCGCTCCTGGTACTCGCCCGTCGCCAGCATCGCGACCACTTCGTGGCCGATGGCGGCCGCCAGGGGATTGCCACCGAAGGTCGAGCCGTGGGTGCCGGGGGTGATGACACCGAGCACGTCGTCGTCGGCGGCGACCGCGGAGACGGGGTGGAGGCCGCCGCCCAGGGCCTTGCCGAGGACGTAGACGTCCGGGACGACCTCGTCGTGGTCACAGGCGAAGGTGCGCCCGGTGCGGGCCAGGCCGGACTGGATCTCGTCGGCCACCATCAGCACGTCGCGGCGTGTGCACAGCTCGCGCAGTTCCCTGAGGAATCCGGGCGGCGGGAGGACCACGCCGCCCTCGCCCTGCACGGGTTCGAAGAGGACCGCGACCACCGTGTCGTCGATCGCGTCGGCGAGCGCCCGGATGTCGCCGTACGGCACCCGCGTGAAACCGGGTGTGAACGGCCCGTAGTCGTCGGTGGCGAGCGGGTCGTCGGAGAAGCCGACGATCGTGGTCGTCCGCCCGTGGAAGTTGCCGCTCATCGTGAGGACGGTGGCCCGGCCGGCCTCCACGCCCTTGGTGACGTAGCCCCACTTGCGGCTCACCTTGATGGCCGTCTCCACCGCCTCGGCGCCGCTGTTCATCGGCAGGACGCGGTCCTTGCCGGTGAGCCCGGCGAGCGCCTCGGCGAACGGGCCGAGCTGGTCGTTGTAGAAGGCCCGGCTGGTCAGGGTCAGCCGGTCGAGCTGCTCGTGGGCGCACCGCAGCAGGCGCGGCGGGCAGTGACCGAAGTTCAGGGCGGAGTAGCCCGCCAGGCAGTCGAGGTAGCGGCGCCCGTCCACGTCGGTCACCCAGGCGCCGTCGCCGCCGGAGAGGACGACGGGCAGGGGGTGGTAGTTGCGCGCGGCGAAGCGCTCCGTGCGCTCGATGTGTTCCCGCGCTGTCCGTGACGGGGTCGGCGCGCCCGCCGCCGCGTGGCCGAGGCTTGCGCGTCCTTCGCCGTTCCGGTCCATCCCGGCCTCCGCCTTCCCGGCCGCCGACACAGGACGGCCGAAATTCTGGGTTCATGTGATGACTTTGACACCTAACATGAAATATCTCTTTCATTCAAGGCTGTGGGGGCGGGTCGCAGGAGCGGGTCGACGGTGCCGCCTGTTCGGGTGCTCGGGGGTGGCCTCCCGGCCTCGGGCGGCGTCGCGCCCGGGCTTCTCCGGCACTCCGTGGATGTAACATCCATTACGGAATCGGCTATTGACATGTGAAACCTATCACCTGTTTCATTCTGGCCAAGCGGCGAGGTCCCCGGCACCGAGACGGTTGCGAGCGCCGCAGTTCCCGAGCGCGCCAGTGGAGGCGTCATGAGCTCCCCCGAAGAAACTTCCCAGTTGAACCGCCTGATGTCCGTCATCGACGGGCTGCGTGACGAGATGACGGCGAGCCTGCAGGAACTCGTCCGGATCCCGTCCGTGAGCCCGAAGTACCCCGGCATCGAGTACAAGGACCATGTCGGCCGCGAGGGCGAGGCCACCGCGCTGCTCACCGGCCTCTACCGCCGCGCCGGGGCGTCCGTGGATGTCTTCGCGGTGGAGGAGGGCCGTGACAACGCGGTCGGCCGGATCACCGGCAAGGGTGAGGGAAACTCACTCATCTTCAACGGCCATGTGGACGTCGTCCCCGGTGGGGACCCCGCCGAGTGGACCAAGGCGCACCCGTTCTCCGGCGAGGTGATCGGTTCCCGGATGTACGGCCGCGGGACCACCGACCAGAAGTCCGGGCTCGTCGCCCAGGCCTACGCCGCGATCGCCCTGCGCGAGGCCGGGATCGAACTCGGCGGAGAACTGCAACTGCAGTGCGTGGTCGGCGAGGAGACCGGCGATCACGCCTGCGGAACGGGTGCGGTGGTCGAACGCGGCTACCTGGCGGACGCGGCGGTCGTCTCGGAGCCGAGCGCGCCGCCCACACCGCTGTCGATCGTCGTGGCCAGCCCCGGACTGCTCTGGTTCTCCGTCACGGTCGAGGGCAAGAAGGTGCACGGCTCCATGCGGGGCGCCACCATCCACCCCACCCAGCCCGGCGACGCGATCGGCGTGAACGCGATCGACAAGGTCGTCCTCCTCTACCAGGCGCTGCGCGCACTCGAAGACGAGTGGGCCCGCACCCAGCGGCACGACCTCTGGTACAACGGCCACTTCTCCCTGCTGCCCGGCGCCATGCGCGGCGGCCCCGGCGACCTGACCGTCCCCTTCGCCCTGTCCGACACGGCCACCATCGAGTACGGGGTCATGTACCACCCCGAGCGCTCCGCCGAGGACGTGATGGCCGAGATCCAGCGCGCCGTCGACCGCGCGGCGGACGCCGACCCGTGGCTGCGGACCCACCGCCCGCGCTGTGAGTGGAAGCTCAACTGGGACCCCTTCGTCACCTCGCCCGACGACACCATCAGCCAGGCCGTCGCCGGCGCGTACCGGACCGCGGCCCAGGGCACCGGCTTCAGTGACCAGCCCTCCTACACCGGGCTCTACGGCGTGTGCGACGCGACCGTGTTCACCCGCACCGGCGTGCCGTCGGTCGTCTTCGGCCCCGGCGACCTGCGCGTCGCCCACGGCAACGACGAGTACGTCGATCTCGACGAGGTCTGGCTCGCCGCCCGTACCTACGCCGTCCTGGCCACCCGCTGGTGCGGGACCGCCTCCCCCGTCTCCTGACCCGGACGGACCTCCTCCTCGTCGGCCGCCCCCACCCCCGGCCGCTCCCCGCGCCCCGGACCAGAAGGCTCACCCATGACCACTGACGTCCCCCACAGACAAAGCTCCGACGACAACCCGTCGCCGGCGTACCGCCAGCCGAAGTCGGTGGAGCAGTACGGCCTCGAACCCATACCGGACGACCAGCGGACCGTGCGCTGGTACGACCTGTTCCAGATCATCTTCAACGTGATGCTCAACCCCGGCCTGATCCTCATCGCCGGACTCGCGGTGGTGTCCGGGCTCTCCTTCTGGGCCGCGGTCGTCGCCCAGGTGCTGGGCGTCCTCATCGCCTTCTGCGCCTACACCGTCATGGCCACCGTCGGCGTCGACTACGGACTGCCCGGGATCGTCTCGACCAGGGCGTTCCTCGGCATCGCGGCCTCGCGCTGGCTGATCTCCCTGCTGCGCGCCGTCAGCTCGGCCTTCTGGTTCGCCTTCCAGACCCTGGCCGGAGCCATGGGCATCCTGGCCGTGCTCGACGCCTGGCTCGGGGTGAGGCCGTCGCTCATCGCCGTCAGCATCGCCTTCGCGGTGCTCCAGGCCTCCGTCGCCCTCTTCGGCTACGAATCCCTCAAGTGGCTGTCGAAGGTCGCCTTCCCGGTCAAGCTCGTCATCCTCGGATACCTCCTGTGGCTGCTCGCCAACCACCAGGCGCCGGGATTCGCACCGAGCGAGGTCTTCGCCTACTCCGGCTCGGCCGGCTGGAAGTGGGCGGTGTTCGCGGTCTGGGTGAACTCCATCGCGGCGGCGTGGTTCAGCCAGGTGACGGACGCGGCCGACTGCTGCCGCTACTCCAAGTCCCGCAAGGACATGTGGATCGGCACCATGGCCGCCGCGCTGCTCGGAACCGCCGGGTCCGCCTTCTTCGGCGCCTACGCCGCCGCCGCGACCCTCGGGACGACGGCGAACGCCTTCGAGGTGATCCCCGGCCTCGGCGTCGGCCCGGTCACCCTGATCCTCGTCCTGGTCGTACTGATCCTGGACAACTGGACGATCAACGTACTGAACGTCTACACGGGCGGCCTGGCACTGACGAACCTCGCCACCCGACTCGGACGCTTCTGGTCGACCCTGGTGGTGGCCGCCGCGGGATCGACACTGGCCGCCTTCCCCGCGCTCATCGACGGGTTCAGCGACTTCATGTCGGCGATGGGCAACGTCTTCGCCCCCGTCGTCGGCGTCCTCCTCGCCGACTACCTCGTCATCAAGCGCGGCCGCATCGACGTACCGGCCCTCTTCGACCCCCACGGCCCCTACCGCTACACCGCCGGCGTGAACATCCCCGCCCTCGTCTGGTCCGCCGTCGGCGCCCTCACCTTCCTGGCCCTGCCCGACACGATCCTCCCGATCCCCCTCGTGGCACTCGCCAGCGGAGCCGGCTACGCCCTCACGGCCAAGGTGCTCGCCGCCCGCCGGCACGCAACCGCCCCCGGCGAACTCCGGCTTCCCACCCACAGCGCATGACCGGACGTCCCGCGCCGCAGCGGTCCCGCACCTCCTGACCGACCACATCACCGAACCCACCCGGGGCCCGCCCCTCCCACCCGGAGGGCCGGGCCCCGGGCCGGTCCGCACACCACGGCACCTTCCCCCCGCCGCACCCTGTTCCTCGCCGCGCGGCCTCATGCCCACCATGCCACCGCGGGGGGAGCCTCATCCAGAAGGTGAGGCATCCGTCCGAGGCCGCGGACGGGCGCGACTCCTGTGGTGGACCGGCCGTTGACGGTCAGGAGGCCGCGGCCAGGTATTCCAGGGCCGTCGCGGTGTTCCGGGACAGGTCGAGCACGCTGTCCAGCACCAGCCGGTGGTCGGCCCACGGAGCGAACTCCTCGCGCCGTCGCTCCACCGCCTCCCAGGTCGGCTCGGGGAAGCCCTCGATACCCCGCGACCGGCCGTCGAGCCGCCGGCGGTGCACCGCCGGATCCGAGCACACCACCTCGATGAACCGCACCGGCACGCCGTGACGGGACGCCAGGGCGCGCCACTGCGCCCGAGCCTCCTCCACCGCGTTGACGGCGTCGACGATCACGCTCTGACCCAGGGCCAGCACGCCGTCGGCCACGGTCTCGGCCACGACGTACGCGGCGAGGCCGGTCGGCTGGCTGCGGGCCACCCCCGCACGCCACATCGCGGCCTCGATCGGGTCCACCGATACGACCGGAGCGGCCAGCTTCCGCCCCAACTCCCCGGCCACCGAACTCTTCCCCGCACCGGGCAGCCCGGCCGTCGCGATCAGCATGCGCCCAGACTCGCACGCCCGGCCGTCGGCCGCCGACGGAGGGGTCGGCCGGCCGGCGTCCGGCGACGTGCGGTGGAGGTGGGCTACCCGGCGGAGCCGGGGTGGGGGCGCAGGGGCAGGGGACGCAGGGACAGTGGGCGGAGGTCGGCCCAGTGGGTGTCGGTCCACGAGGCGCAGGCGTCCTCGGTGCCGGTGAAGCCGGTGGGGTGCCAGCCGGCGGGGGTGGGGAGGTGGGCGGGGTGGAGGGCATGCTGGTCCTCGTCGTTGACCAGCACGGTCCAGTGGGCGGCGGGGGAGTGGGACATCGGGGCTCCTGACGGCGGGGGAGGACGGTCAGCGGAAGCCGCCGTCGATGCGGACGACCTCGCCGGTGAGGTAGCTCGCCCGGTCGGAGAGCAGGAAGGCCACCAGGTCGGCGACCTCCTCGGGGCGGCCGAGGCGGCGCAGGGCGACCTGGTCCAGGGACTGCTCGACGGCCTCCTCCGGCAGGTCGGCGACCAGGTCGGTGTCGATGTAGCCGGGAGCGACCGCATTGGCGCGGATGCCGTAGCGGCCGACCTCCTGGGCGAGCGAGCGGGTGAAGCCGATGATGCCGGCCTTGGTCGCCGCGTAGTTGGTCTGGCCGGGGTTGCCGCAGACCCCGGCGACCGAGGAGAGGGTGACGATGGCGCCGTGGCGGCGCAGCGCCATGCCGTCGATCACCGCGCGGCAGGCGTGGTAGACGCCGCTGAGGTTGACCTGCAGGACGTCCTGCCAGTCCTGGTCCTCCATCAGCAGCAGCGGGGTGTCGCGCAGGATCGCCGCCGAGGCGACCAGGGCGGTGACGGGGCCGAGGGCGTCCTCGGCGCCGTCGACCAGCTCGCGGACGGCGGCGGCGTCGGCGACGTCGGTGCGGCGCACGTAGGCGGCGCGGCCGAGGTCCCGCAGCTCCTTCTCCAGGGTGCGGGCGGACTCGGCGTCGCTGCTGTAGCACAGGGCGACGTCGTAGCCGTCCTCGGCCAGCCGCAGGGCGGTGGCGCGGCCGATGCCGCGGGTGCCGCCGGTGATCAGCGCGACGGGGGTGGCCGTGCGGTTCATCGGGTGCCTTCCGGTCGGGGGAGCGGGGAGGTCAGGACGCGGTGGCGCAGCTCGGTGAGCGGCAGGTCGGGGTGACGGGTCAGCAGGTCCAGGACGAGCGGCCACTGGCGCATCATGGCGGCCATCGAGCGCGGGTCGACGCGGTCCGGCGCGTACAGCCACAGGCCGCGCAGCCCGGCCTCGGACTCGTGCATCATCAGGTAGAGGTCGGCGTTGTGCGGGCGCATCTCGGTGATCAGCTCCGGGATCACCTCGGCGTCGCCGACGTTGAGGTTCAGCGGCGCCGCGGTCAGACCGTGCAGGTCCAGCGGCTCACCGGCGACGTTGAGCAGGTTGAACAGCAGCCGCAGCGGGTTGCGGTCCTCCCCGGCGTCGCGGCGCAGCCAGCGCAGCGGGACCTCCTGGTGCAGGTGGGCGTCCAGGACGCCCGCGCGCACGGCGGTGACCAGGTCGCGGACGGTCGCGTCGTCGGCCGGGCGGGGGCGGACCACCACCGGGTTGATGAAGAAGCCGATCATCTGCTCGGTCTGCGGGTGCTCGCGGCCGGCCAGCGGGAAGCCCACCGCGAGATCGGCGTCGCTGTCCGCGTAGCTCTGCAGCAGCAGGTGGAAGGCGGACAGCAGCAGCATGAACAGGGTGGTGCCCTCGCGCTGCGCGGCCTCCTTCAGGGCCGCGGTGATCTCCGGCTCCAGCACGAAACCGCTGGTGTAGCCCTCGACGGCGTCGGCCTTCTGGTGCTCCGGCGCCTCGAAGCGCGGCAGCTCCGGCAGGTCGGCGAGCAGCCGCTCCCAGTGGGCCACGTGCTCGTCGAGCTCGCCGTCGGCCAGCCGCCGCCGCTGCCAGGCCGCCCAGTCCGGGTACTGCACGGTCGGCTCGGGCAGCCGGGGCTCGTGGCCCAGTACCCGGGCGGCGTACAGCTCGCGCAGCTCCCGGCCGAGCAGCGCGTACGACCACAGGTCGACCACGATGTGGTGCAGTACCAGCACCAGCACCCAGGTGTCCGGGCCGGTGGTGACCAGGGTGCCCCGCACCAGCGGGCCCTCGGCCAACCGGAACGGGCGGTCCACCTCGGCCTCGACCAGCCGCCGCAGCGCCTCGGTCCTTCTCGCCCCGGGCTCGTCGCGCAGGTCCACGGCGGTCAGCGGCCAGCCGCCGGACGGGTCGGTCAGCTGGTGCCAGGAGCCGGCGCCGTCCTCGGTGATCCGGGTGCGCAGCGCCTCGTGGCGGGCCACGATCGCGTCCAGGCTGTCGCGCAGCGCCACCGGGTCGAGGGTGCCGGTCAGCACCGTCGCGGTGATGACGTTGTGGTGCGAGGCCTCCGGGTCGACCGGCTGGTGCATGATGTCCAGCTGGGCGAAGGAGAGCGGCACACCGGCGGTGCGGTCGGCCCGGGGGACGGCGGCGCCGCGAAGCGCGGGCCGGGCCGGGCGGGCCGGACGCCGCCGGGTCGCCGGGCGGCGGACGGGCGCCGGGCCGCCGGCGCCGGGCAGGGCGGCGCAGCTGCCGACGGCCGCGAGCGCGGCGAACCACAGCTCGGCCAGCTCGCGCACGGCGGGCTCGTCCAGCGGCCCCTCCGCCCAGGTCCAGCCGGCCGCCAGGCGCGGGCCGTCGGGGCCGTCGTAGCTGACGGCGTTCAGCTCCACCGGGTGGGTCCGCAGCTCCACCGGGGCGTCGGCCTTGCTGCCGGTGTCGATGGCGCCGAGGGCGAGCGCGGCGTCGGCCGTCACCGGCGCCCAGGGGGTGTCCGGACCGGTAGCGGCGAAGCGTCCCAGGTAGTTGAACGCCACCTGCGGGGCGGGCAGCGCGGCCAGCTCGGGGGCGGTCCGCGGGTTGAGGCGGCGCAGCAGGCCGTGGCCGAGCCCGTCGCCGGGCAGGTCGGCCAGCTGCTCCCTGATCCGGACCACGGCGGCGGCCAGTTCGGGGCCCGCGTTCTCGACCGACGGCCAGGCGAGCGGGCCGGCGGCCAGGCGCACCGGCTGCACGCTGGTGAACCAGCCCACGGTGCGGGACAGGTCGACGCCCTCGGCGAGGTCCTCCTGGCGGCCGTGGTTCTCCACGGCGACCAGCACCCCGCCGTCGGGCGCGCCGTGCGGGGCGCGGCGGCGGCGCCACTCCTCCAGGGCGATGCCGAACGCCGCCAGCAGCACCTCCTGCACGCCGGTGTGGAAGGCACCGGGGGCGGCGGTGAGCAGCGGGGCGGTGGACTCGGGCGGCAGTGTGAGGACCAGCCGGCCGGTGCCCCTGGACGGCCCGGCGGCGGCCGGGAGCAGCGCCGGGGTGTCCGACAACAGGCTTTGCCAGGCCGGGAGTTCGGCCAGGCGGTGCGGATCGTCGGCCTCCTCGGCCAGCAGCTCGGCCCAGCGGCGCACCGAGGTGCCCACCGGGGCCAGCAGCACCGGCCGGTCCGCCAGCACCGCCTCGCCCGCGGCCCGCAGGTCCGGCAGCAGGATCCGCCAGGAGACCCCGTCCACCACCAGGTGGTGCAGCACCAGCAGCAGCCGCCCGGGCTCGTGCGCCCCGGCGTCCAGCCAGACCGCCTGGAGCATCACCCCGGCCCGCGGGTCCAGCCGGCGCCGGGCGGCGGCGGCCTGGCGGGCGGTCAGCGCCCGCAGCCCGGCCGCGTCCAGGCCATCGGCGTCCACCCGCAGCAGGTGCTCGGCGACCCGCACCGAGCCGACCGGACCGGAGTGCAGCACCCAGCGGCCGTCCGCCCGCGCGGCCAGCCGGGAGCGCAGCACGTCATGGTGGTCGACCAGCGCCTGCAGCACGGCGGCGAGCCGCGGCAGGTCCAGCTCCCCGCCCGGCGGTACGGCGAGTACCGCCTGCTGGCTGAACCCGTCGATGGGAACGTCCAGTTCGCGTAGCCACTCGGTGATCGGGGTGGGGCCGATCTCGCCCGTCCCGAGGTCCTCGACGTCCGCCGCGTCCTGCGCGGGCACGGCCACCGACGCGAGCGCGGCCACCGACGGGTGGGCGAACACGTCACGCGCGCCGATCACCAGCCCGGCCGTCCGGGCCTGCGAGACCACCTGGATCGCCTGGATGCTGTCGCCGCCCAGGTCGAAGAAGCCGTCCCCGGTCCCGACCTCCGGCAGGCCCAGCACCTCGGCGTAGATCGCGCACAGCGCCTCCTCGGCGGGGGTGCGCGGAGTGCCGGAGCCGGTGGCCGCGGTGAACTCTGGTGCCGGCAGCCGGTCCCGGTCCACCTTGCCGTTGGCGGTGAGCGGCAGCTCCGCCAGCACCACCACCGCGGCCGGGACCAGGTACGGCGGCAGCTGCGCGGCCAGCGCGGCCCGCACCGCCGCCGGGTCCGGCGCCGCCCCCGGACGGGGGACGAGGTAGCCGACCAGGGCGCGCCGGCCCGGCTGGTCCTCCCGGACCGCCGCCACCGCCTGGGCCGCCTCCGGCAGCGCGGCCAGCGCCGACTCGATCTCGCCCAGCTCGATCCGGAAGCCGCGGACCTTCACCTGGTGGTCGGTGCGGCCGAGGAAGTCCAGCTGCCCGTCCGCCCGCCACCGCACCAGGTCCCCGGTGCGGTACATCCGCTCCCCGGGCGGCCCGTACGGGTCCGGCAGGAAGCGGCGGGCCGTCAGACCGGGCCGGCCCAGATAGCCGCGGGCCAGCCCGGCGCCCGCCACGAACAGCTCGCCGGGCACCCCGGGCGGCACCGGGCGCAGATCCTCGTCCAGCACGTACACCCGGGCGCCCGGGATCGGCCGGCCCACCGGCGGGGCGCCGTCGCCGGTCACCAGCGGCCCGGTCAGGGTGGCGCACACCGTGGTCTCGGTCGGCCCGTAGGCGTTGACCATCCGCCGGCCGGCCGACCAGCGGTCGGCCAGCGCGGCCGGGCAGGACTCGCCCGCCACCACCAGCGACAGCCCGGCCGGCAGCCCGCCCTCCGGCACGGCGGCCAGCACGCTCGGCGGCAGCGTCACATTGGTGACGCCGTACCGCTCGCAGGTGCGGGTCAGCGGCTCGCCCGGGAGCAGTTCCTCCTTCGGGACGACGACCAGCGCGGCGCCGGTCAGCAGCGCGTCGCAGCGCTCCGCCACCGAGGCGTCGAAGCTCGGCGAGGCGAACTGCAGCACCCGGGCGTCCTCGTCCAGGCCGAAGCCCTCGGCCTGCGCCGCGACCAGGCCGGGGATTCCGGTGTGGGTGACCACCACGCCCTTGGGGGTGCCGGTGGAACCCGAGGTGTAGATGACGTACGCCGCGTTCGCCGGGCTCAGCGGCCCGCTGCGCTCGGCGTCCGTCAGCGCGGTCGCGGGGTGCCCGGCCAGCTCGGCCGCCACCTCCGGCCCGTCCAGCCGCAGCACCGGGACCTCGCCCGGCGGCAGCGCGCTGGCGGACGGCCCGTCCGTCAGCAGCAGCACCGGGCGGGCGTCCTCCAGCAGGAAGGCGATCCGCCGCGCCGGGTAGTCCGGGTCCACCGGCAGATAGACGGAGCCCGCCTTGACCACGGCCAGCATCGCCACCACCGAGGCGGCCGAGCGTGCCAGCGCCACCGCCACCGGCCGCTCCGGGCCCGCGCCGCGGGCGATCAGCAGCCGGGCCAGCCGGTTGGCCTCCGCGTCCAGCCGCGCGTACGTCAGCTCCCGCTCGGCGTCCAGCACCGCGAGCCGTTCCGGGGTGCGGGCCACCTGCGCCTCGAACAGCTCCGGCAGGGTGGCGGACGGCAGCGCGCGCGGAGCCCCGTTCCACCCGGTCAGCAGACGCCGGCGCTCCTCGGCGTCGAGCAGCTCGACCTCGCCGATCGGCAGCCCGGGCGCCGCGCAGACCGCCAGCAGCATCCGGCGCAGCCGCTCGGCCAGCAGCTCCACGGTGGCCGGGCCGAAGACGTCGGCGTTGTACTCGATCACCCCGTCGATCCCGGCCGGGGCGCCGTCGCCCGGGGCGCGGCGGCCGGTCAGCGAGAACACCAGGTCCATCCGGGCGCCGCCGGTGTCCACCGGCAGGACCTCCTCGCGCAGGCCCGGCAGGCCGAGCACCGCGTCGGGGACGTTCTGCCAGGCCAGCATCACCTGGAACAGCGGGTGGTGGGCGGTGGAGCGGGCCGGCCGCAGGGCGTCCACCAGGAACTCGAACGGCACCTCCTGGTGGGCGTACGCGTCCAGGCCGCGCTCGCGGACCTGCGCCAGCAGCTCCCGGAAGGTCGGGCGCCCGGCGGCGGAGACGCGCAGCACCAGGGTGTTGACGAAGAAGCCGACCAGTTCCTCGGTGGCGGCGTCGGTGCGTCCGGCGACGGTCGCCCCGACCGGGATGTCCTCCCCGGCTCCCAGCCGGTGCAGCAGCGCGGCCAGCGCGGCGTGCACGACCATGAACTCGCTGGCGTCGTGCGCCCGGGCGAGCCCGGCGACGGCGGCGTGCAGCTCGGCGTCCCAGCGCAGCGCCACGGTGCCGCCGCGCCGGCTTGGCTCGGCCGGGTGCGGCCGGTCGACCGGCAGCGCGATCCGCTCCGGCAGGCCGTCCAGCGCCTGCCGCCAGTAGGCGAGTTGACGGTTCCAGGTGCTGTCCGGGTCGTCCTGGTCGCCGAGCAGCCGGCGCTGCCACAGCGTGTAGTCGGCGTACTGCACCGGCAGCGGCGCCCAGCGCGGCGGGCGGCCCTCGCGGCGGGCGGCGTAGGCGACGGCCAGGTCGCGCCCGAGCAGGGCGACGGACCAGCCGTCGGCGGCGATGTGGTGCACCACCAGGACCAGGGTGTGGCGCTCCGGGCCGTGCGCCAGCAGCTCGGCGTGCACCGGCAGTTCCCGGGCCAGGTCGAAGCGGTGGCGGGCGGCGGCCGCCACGGCCGGCGCCGCGTCCGCCTCGGGCACCTCGGTGACGGTCAGCGCGGCCTGCCCGGCGGCGGGGCCGAGCACGTGCTGGCGCGGGACGCCGGCGGTGTCGGGGAAGACGGTGCGCAGTGCCTCGTGCCGCTCGATCACGTCGGCGAGCGCGGAACGCAGCGCGGCGGTGTCCAGCGGGCCGCTCAGGCGGACCGCCATCGGGATGTTGTAGGTGGCGGACGGGCCCTCCAGCCGGTCCAGGAACCAGAGCCGGCGCTGGGCGAAGGAGAGCGGCAGCTCACCGGGCCGGGCCTCGGGCGCCAGGTCTGGGCGCGGCGGCGCGGCGTCCGCGCTCCCGGGGCCGCCGCCGGCCAGGTGGCGGGCCAGCCCGGCCACCGTCGGGGTCTCGAACAGCGCCCGGACCTGTACCTCGGCGCCCAGCGCGGAGCGGATCTGGGAGACCAGCCGGGTGGCGAGCAGCGAGTGGCCGCCCAGGTCGAAGAAGCTGTCGTGGACGCCGACCGCGGGCACCCCGAGCACCTTGGCGAACAGCGCGCACAGCGCCTCCTCCCGCTCGTCGCGCGGGGCGACGTACGCGGCGGCGAGGTCGCGGCGCTCGCCGTCGGGGGCGGGCAGCGCCTTGCGGTCGGTCTTGCCGTTGGGGGTCAGCGGCAGGGCGTCGAGCAGGACGTAGGCGGAGGGGACCATGTAGCCGGGCAGCCGTTCGGCGAGGGCGGCGCGCAGCACCGGGACGAGCCGGCGGGTCAGCCGGCGGCGGGTGCCGCTGACGTGGCGGCCCCAGTCCGGCTCCTGCGGCGGGACCTCGGCGAGGCGCGGCAGGGCCTGGACGGGGGTGCCGTCGGCGCCGGTGCGGCGGGCGATCAGGGTGAGCGCGCCGTCGGGACCGTGGCCGGACCAGTCGAGGTCGATCCGGTAGCCGGTGGCCTCGCCGAGCGCCCACAGCTGCTCGGGGTCCACGGCGTCCGGGCGCTCGGCGGGCACGTGCTCGGCCTCGGGGCGTTCGGCGGGCGGGGTACCGGCCGCCGACAGGTGCCCGAGGGTGTCGGCGAGGTCGCGCAGCCGGGCGTTGGGCACCGCGCGCACGGCCAGCAGCGCGGGCCGTTCGGTGGCCAGCCGCTCGCGCAGCGCCTCCACGGTCAGGCCCTCGGCCGTCCAGTCCAGCCACGCGGGGGCGGGCTCGGGGGCGGGCCGGCCGGTGGTGAGCACGACGTCGTAGCGGAAGCGGGTCAGCTCGTTGACGGCGGCGGCCCGCTTGGGCAGCACCCGGACCTCGGAGATCGCCGGGAAGCGCCGGGGCAGGGCGGTGAACAGCTCCGGGTCGAAGACGAGTTCCTCGTCCTCCTCCGTCCGGCGGCGCACCCGGGCGAGCAACTCGGCGGCGGGCAGACCCGGTTCGGCGTGTGCCTCCTGCACCGAGAGGTGGAACGCCGACAGCAGCGGCAGGCTGCGGATGTCGCCGAGGAACAGCGAGCCGCCCGGGGCGAGACGGGCCAGCGCGCCCTCGACGACCCGCAGCAGGTAGCGCTCGTCCGGGAAGTACTGGACCACCGAGTTGAGCACGACGACGTCGAAGAGCCGCTCGGGCAGCCGGTCGAGCCGGTCGGCCGGGCAGGCGTGCAGGACGACCTCGCCGAAGGCGCCGGCGGCGGCGTCGACCACCGTGCGAAGGCCGTCCAGGGCGATCTCGGAGATGTCGGCGCCCCAGTACCGCTCGGTGTGCGGGGCGACCCGCTGGAGGATCAGGCCGGTGCCGCAGCCGATCTCCAGCACCGAGCGCGGGCGCAGGTCGAGCACCCGTTCGGCGGTGCGGTCGGCCCACTCGCGCATCTCCCCGGCCGGGATCGGCTCACCGGTGTAGCTGCTGTTCCAGCCGCGCAGGTCCTCGCCGGGGATCCCGGTGGCGGCGGTGGCAGCAGCGGCGGCGGGGGCCGCCGGGGCCTCCTCCGGCCCGTCGTAGGCGGTGTCCCAGATCCGGCGCCACTCGTCGACCTGGTCGGTCCACTCCTCGGCCGGGCGGCCCTCGTCGTCGACGCCGTCGGCGGCCGGCACCACGTACGCCACCAGCCGCTGGTCCCCGGGCACGTCCTCGCGCACCGTCACCACCGCATGGCCGACCTCGGGCCGGGCGGCCAGTTCGCTCTCGATCTCGCCCAGCTCGATCCGGAAGCCGCGCAGCTTCACCTGGTGGTCCAGCCGCCCCAGGAACTCGATGCCCCCGCCGCGGCGCCGGCGAACCAGGTCCCCGGTGCGGTACAGCCGTGCCGCCGGGTCCGGGTCGAACGGGTGCCGCACGAACCGGTCCGCCGTCAGCTCGGGCCGGCCCAGGTAGCCCCGGGCCAGGCCGGCGCCGCCGATGCACAGCTCCCCGGGCACCCCGGGCGGCACCAGCCGGCCCCGCTCGTCCAGCACGTGCAGCTCGGTGTTGGCGATCGGCGCGCCGATCGAGATCGGGCCCTCGCCGACCTCGGCCACCGCCGACCAGATGGTGGTCTCGGTCGGCCCGTACATGTTCCACAGCTCCATGCCGCCGGCCAGCAGCCGCCGTGCCAGTCCGTCCGGCAGCGCCTCGCCGCCGGCCAGGACCTTCAGGCCCGGCGCGCCCCGCCAGCCCGCGTCCAGCAGCATCCGCCAGGTGGACGGGGTGGCCTGCATCACGCTCGCCCCGGAGGCGGCCAGCAGCCGCGCCAGCCGCTCGCCGTCGGCGGCCGCGGCACGCTCGGCGACCACCACCCGGGCGCCCTCCGCCAGCGGCAGCAGCAGCTCCAGCAGCGAGATGTCGAACGAGTGGGTGGTGACGGCGAGCAGGGTGTCCTCGGCCGTGAGGCCCGGCCGCTCGGCCATCGAGCGCAGGAAGTTGGTCAGCGCCCGGTGCGGGACCTGCACGCCCTTCGGCCGCCCGGTCGAGCCCGAGGTGTAGATGACGTAGGCGAGGTCCGCCGGGTCCACCGGCGCGCCGGGGTCGCCGGCCGGTTCGGCGGCGAGCTCCGCGCGCAGCTCGTCCAGGCAGAGCACCTCGGCGCCGGCCGCGGGCAGCCGCTCGGCCACCGGCCGCTGGGTGAGCAGCACCGGCAGCCCGGAGTCGGCCAGCATGAAGGCGATCCGCTCCGGCGGGAACTCCGGGTCCAGCGGGACGAACGCGCCGCCCGCCCTGAGCACCGCCAGCAACGCCACCACCAGGTCCACCGAGCGCTCGGTGCAGACGCCCACCAGGACGTCCCGGCCGACGCCGTGCCGCCGCAGCCGGTGCGCCAGCCGGGCGGAGCGGTCGTCCAGCTCGGCGTAGCTCAGGGCCTCGGCGCCGCAGCGCACCGCCTCGGCGTGCGGGGTGCGGGCGGCCTGCTCGGCGAAGCGGTGGTGCACCGGGCCCGGCCCGGGCCACTCCCGGCGGGTGTCGTTCCCGCGCTCGCGTTGCTCCCGCTCCTCGTCGGCCGAGAGCAGCGGCACCTCGCCGACCGGGCGGTCCGGGTCGGCGAGCAGCCGCTCGACCAGCAGCCGCAGATGGCCGGCGAGCTGGTCGACGGTGGCCGCCTCGAACAGGTCGCTGTTGTACTCGAAGCGGCCGCTCAGGCCCTCCGGGCGGTCGAAGACCTGCAGCTCCAGGTCGAAGCGGGCGGTGCTGCTCGCCACCTCCATCGGCTCCAGGTGCAGCCCCGCCACCTCGAAGGAGGGCATCGCGATGTTCTGGAAGACGAAGGAGACCTGGAACACCGGGGTGCGGGAGAGGTCGCGCTGCGGGTGCAGCTCCTCCACCAGCCGCTCGAACGGCAGCTCCTGGTGGGCGAAGGCGCCCAGGCAGACCGGCCGCACCCGGGCCAGCAGCTCGCGGAAGGACGGCGCGCCCGACAGGTCGGTGCGCAGCGCCAGCATGTTGGCGAAGTAGCCGATCAGCCGCTCGACCTCGGGGCGGCCCCGGTTGGCGACCGGCACGCCGACGACGACGTCCTCCTCGCGGCTGTAGCGGTGCAGCAGCACCTGGAAGGCCGCGAGCATCGTCATGAACGGGGTGACGCCCTCGGCCCGGCTGAACTCCCGCACCCGGTCCATCAGTTCGGCGGACAGTGCGAACGGGCGGGAGCCGCCGCGGGTGGTGCGCACGGCGGGCCGGGGCCGGTCGGCGGGCAGCTCCAGGGCGACCGGGGCCCCGGCGAGCGCCTCGGTCCAGTACGCGAGGTCGCCCGCCGCCCCGTCGCCCTCCAGCCGCTTGCGCTGCCAGACCGCGTAGTCGGCGTACTGCACCGGCAGCTCGGGCAGCGTGGCCTCGGTGCCGTCGGCGTAGCCGCCGTACAGCGCGACCAGCTCGTCCAGGAACACCGAGGTGGACCAGAGGTCGCCGGCGATGTGGTGGATGGTCAGCAGCAGGACGTGCTCGTCGGCGGCGAGGCGCAGGAAGCGCATCCGCACCAGCGGGCCGGTGGCCAGGTCGAACGGGCGGGCGAACTCCTCGCGGGCCAGGGCCTGCACGCCCTCCTCGCCGTCCGGCCCGGCCAGGTGCTCGCAGGGGACGACGGCGAACTCCGGCTCGGCGCCCTCGGTGACCACCTGCACCGGCTCGCCGTCCACCTCGCGGAAGGTGGTGCGCAGCGCCTCGTGGCGGCGGGCGATGGCGGACACGGCGCGCCGCCACAGCTCCAGGTCGAGCGGGCCGCGGATCCGGGTGGCGCCGCAGACGTTGTAGGCGGTGTCGCCGGGCGTCAGCTGGTCCAGGAACCACATCCGCTGCTGCGGGAAGGAGGCGGGGAAGCGGTGCCGGCGGGGGCGGGCGGCGGCCTGCTTGCGGCGCAGGCGCTCGGCGAGCAGGGCCCGCTTCTCGGCGGCGGACAGGGCCGACGGGTCGGGGGTGGTCAGGGCCGACGGGTCGGGGGTGGTCATCGCGGGTCCGTCCTCGTGAGTGTCGCGGGTGCTCATTCCTGGTCCCCCAGGTCGGTGGACTCCTCGGCGAGCAGGGCCTGGAGCCGGGCCTCCACCTCGTCGTCGGACAGGCCGTCCAGGTCGTCCAGGTCGTCGAGCCCGGCCAGGGCGTCCGACCCGGCCGGGCCGTCCGCGGCGTCCGGGTCGTCCAGAGCTTCGAGGCCGTGGAGTTCGACGGACTCGTCCCGGCTCAGGGCCTCGATGGCCTCCCCGCGGTCGCCGCCACCGGCTCCGGCCAGCAGCCGGACGGTGTGCGCGACGGTGGGGGAGTGGAAGAAGTCCCGCAGGTCGAGTTCGGTCCCGAAGCGGCTCTGGATCCGGGTGTTGATCTGCACGGCCGCCAGCGAGTGGCCGCCCAGCGCGAAGAAGTCGTCGTCCACGCCGACCTCCTCGACGCCCAGCACCTCCCGCCAGAGCGCCGCGACGGCCTCCTCCTGCTCGGTGGCCGGCGCCACGAACGGGGTCGCCAGGTCCGGGCGCGGGTGGCTGCCGCCCAGCGGCGCCAGCTGCTCCAGCTCCCGGGCCAGCAGCTCCGGGGTGATCGAGCGGGCCAGCCGGCGCAGCGCGTCGAAGTCCTGCGGGGTGACGACCAGGTGGGCCGGCAACTCGGCCTGCGCCAGCACCCGGGCGAAGGCCGCCCGGCCCTCCGGCTCGCCGAAGCCCTCGCCGAGTGCCGCGAGCACCCCGGTGGCCGCGGGCCGCCGGGCGTCGTCGGCGGTGTCGCCGCCCGCCGACTCGGCCTCCGCGACGGTCTGCGCGATCTGCTCCAGCAGCGCGTCCACGTCGTTGATCCGCTTGACCGTGAAGTCGGTCACCCGCACCAGCAACCGGCCGTCCGGGTCCAGGAGTTCGAGATCGCAGCTGAGGGTCTCGCCGGTCGACCCGGCCGGGTGCCGGATCTCCACCGAGACGTGCACGGTGCCGGTCAGCGGGTGCAGGATCCGCAGCGAGCGGTAGGTCAGCGGCAGGTAGTACGGGTCCTCGGCGTGCAGCCGGAAGACGCCGCCGGCCATGTCGAGCAGCGCCGGGTGCAGCGGGTAGGCCTCCAGGTCGGCGAGGAAGGCGTCGTCCAGCCGCAGGGTGGCGAGCATCCGCCGCCCGCCGGTGCGGATCGTCTCCAGCACCTGCCAGCGCGGCCCGAACCAGAACTGCAGCGGTCCGCCGCCCTCCTCGAAGCGCTCCACGCCGAGCCGGCGGCGGATCTCCGCCTCGGTCGACAGCACCTCGGTCACCTCGCAGCGGGCCTCCACCTCGGCCAGGTCGCGCACCGTGTCCGGGCCGCGCTCGTGGAACGACGCCGAGCCGGTGGCGTGCTCGCGCCAGGGCGCGCCCTCACCGGGGCGGCTGCGCACGGTGAACCGGGTGCGGCCCTCGTGCTCCTCCACCGTGGTGTACACCGTGCGGTGCTGCCCGTCGGGGACGATCACCGGCGTCATGAACAGCACGTCGTGCAGCTCCGTCTCGCGCCCGCCGGCCTGCCCGGCCAGCGCGGCGCGGACCAGTTCCAGGTAGGCGGTGCCCGGCACCAGGCCGTGGCCCATCAGCCGGTGGTCGTCGACGATCCAGCTGTCCGCGGTGGACAGCACCGTCTCGTAGACCCGGGTGGTGCCCTCGGAGCGGACCAGCCGCAGCAGCGGGTGCCCGGTCTCCGCCTCGGAGGCGCCCGGCCGACCGGTGAGCCCGGCGGCCATGCCGACTCCCTCCCAGGTGCCCCAGCCGAGCGAGGTCACCGGGCGGCCCCGCGCGCGCCGCCACTGGGCGAAGGCGTCCAGGAAGGCGTTGGCCGCGCCGTAGTCGCTCTGGCCGGGTCCGCCCAGGACGGCGCTGACCGAGGAGCAGAGCAGCAGGAAGTCCAGCGGGTCGTCCGCGCAGAGCCGGTCCAGCAGCAGGGTTCCGACGGTCTTCGCCGCCAGTACGCCGTCCGCCTCGGCCGGGGTGCGGCGGGCCAGCATCCCGGCCGACGGCGCCCCGGCGGCGTGCACGACACCGTTCAACGGGCCGAACCGTTCGCGCAGTTCGGCCAGCCGGGCGGCCAGAGCCGACTCGTCGGTGACGTCGGCGCGCAGCACCGCGATCCGGGCGCCGCGCTCGCGCAGCCGGGCCAGCCGGCGGATCCGGACGCTGGTCGGGTCCTGCTCGCCGTGCGTCTCCAGCCAGTGCGGCCAGGCGTCCTCGGCGGGGAAGTCGGAGCGGCCGAGCAGGCCGAGGACGGGTGCCTCGCAGCCCTGGGCCAGCTGTTCGGCGAGCGCCAGGCCGACGCCGCCGAGCCCGCCGGTGACCAGGTAGACGCCGCCGTCGCGCAGCAGCGCCGGGCCGTCGGCCGCCGGGCCGGCGTCGGCCAGCGGCAGGGCGTCGAAGTCGCGCACCCACCAGTGCCGTCCGCGCAGGGCGAGTTCACGCTCGGCCGGCTCGCGCAGCAGCAGCGCGTGCAGGGCGCTCACCGCCTCCTCGGCCGGGGCGTCCAGGTCGGTGCCGGTGAGGTCCAGCAGCCGGCAGTCGACGTCCGGCAGTTCCTGCGGGACGACCGTGCAGGGGCCGGTCAGCAGGGCCTGCTCGGGGCGCAGCGGCTCCTCGCCGGTGACGGCGTGCACGCCCCGGCAGAGCACGTCGACGGTGACCGGCACGCCGGGGCGGGCGTCCTCGACGGCCTGGGCGAGGGCGCTCAGGCTGTCCAGGCCGAGCCGGCGGGCCGCCGCCAGCCGCGCCTCGTCCAGGACGGGGCCGTCGGTCGCGCTGTCGGTCGAGCCGTCGGACGCGTCGTCGGCGAGGCTGAAGGCGTGCACCAGCCGGAGCGAGCCGGTGCCCCGGAGGTCGAGCGCGCCGAGCAGCTCGGCGAGCTGCGCGCGATCGGCCGGGTCCAGCGTCCAGGAGTCCTCACCGCGGGCGAGCAGCGCGGGGACGCGCAGCCCGTCGCTGCGCGCGGAGCCGTCGTCGGTGCCGACCCGGACCACCGGGGCGCCCTGCCCGGCGAGGCGGTCGGCCAGCGCGGCACCGAGGCCGGTGTCGTCGCCGAGCACCACCCAGAGCGGCTCGCCCTCGCGCACCGGACCCCCGGCGGCCGGGGCGAGGCGTTTCCAGCCCGGTGTGCGGAACCAGTCCTCGACCGGAACCGGTCCGGCCGGTCGCCGCGCCGCGGCGGCGGTGTCCCGGTCCGGCTCCACCCAGTAGCGCTCGCGCTGGAAGGCGTAGCCGGGCAGCCGCAGCACCCGGCCGGTGGCGGGCCCGAGCGCGGCGGGGTCGACGGGCACCCCGGCGCTCCACAGCGCGCCCAGCGCCCGGGCGAACCGGAGCCGGTCGTCCTCCCGCTCGTGCGGGTGCCGCAGCGAGGTGACCACCGTGCGGCCCTCCTGCCAGGCGTGGTGGCGGCGGACGAAGTCGCCGAGGGTGTGCCCGGGGCCGACCTCCAGCAGCACCCGGGACGGGTCGGCCAGCAGCAGCGCGGCGGCGTCGGCGAACCGGACGGGCGCGCGCAGGTGGCGGCCCCAGTACTCGGGGCTGGTCGCCTCCTCGTCGGTGATCCAGGTGCCGGTGACGTTGGAGCAGAACGGGATCCGCGGCGGGTGCAGCCGCACCGTGCGGACCGCCTCGACGAGCGGGCCGACCGCGCCGTCCATGGCGGCGGAGTGGAAGGCGTGCGAGGTGTGCAGCCGGCGGCAGGGGACGCCGGCGGCCTTGAGCCGCAGCTCCAGGCCGTCCACCGCCCCGGCCGGGCCGGAGACCACGCTCAGCTCGCTGGAGTTGACGGCCGCCACCGCGAGGTCGGCGTCCTCGCCCAGCCAGGGCGCGAGGTCCCGCTCGGCCAGGAACACGGTGAGCATCGACCCGGTGGGCATCGCCTGGACCAGCCGGCCCCGGGCGGCCACCAGCCGCACCGCGTCCTCCAGCGAGAACACGCCCGCCAGGCAGGCCGCGACGTACTCGCCGACGCTGTGGCCGGCCATGGCGTCCGGCCGCACGCCCCGGGCCTCCCACAACCGGGCCAGCGCGTACCCGACCAGGAACAGCGCCGGCTGGGCGAACTCGGTGCGGGTCAGCCGCTCCTCGGCGGCCTCGGCCGCGCCGGGGGCGGGGAACAGCAGCGCGCGCGGGTCCTCGCCCAACTCGGCGGCGAACAGCTCGGCGACGTGGTCGAGTTCGGCGGTGAACACCGGCTCGCGGCGGTACAGGCCGCGGGCCATGTCGACGTACTGGGTGCCCTGGCCGGGGAAGAGGAAGGCGACCTCGGCCCGATCGGCGGCCTCGGCCGCGGCGGCGGCGGTCACGGCGCGCAGCGCGGTTACGGCCTGCGCCCGGTCGAGGCCGACCACCGCGTGGCGCCGGTCGAATGCGCGCCGGTGGTGGGTCAGGGTGTGGGCGACGTCGGCCAGCGGCGTGGCGGGGTGGGCCTCCAGGTGGTCGGCGAGCCGCCGGGCACCCTCGGCGAGGGCCTGCGCGCTCCGCCCGGACAGCGGCAGCACGACGGGGGCGGCGTCCTCCTCGGGCACCGGCGGCGCGGAGGGCGCGGGATCGGGGTCCGGGCCCTCCTCCAGGACGAGGTGCACATTGGTGCCGCCGATGCCGAAGGAGCTGACCCCCGCCCGGCGCGGAGCGCCGCCGCGCGGCCACGGCCGCAGCCGGTCGTTGACGAAGAACGGGCCGGACTCCAGGTCGAGTTCGGGGTTGGGCTTGGTGAAGTGCGGCGACGGCGGGATCGCCTCCTGCCGCAGCGCCAGCACCGCCTTGATCAGCGCGGCGACCCCGGCGGCGGCGTCCAGGTGGCCGATGTTGCCCTTCACCGAGCCGATCGCGCAGTAGCCGGTGGCGTCGGTGGACTCCCGGAACGCCCGGGTGAGCGCGGCGAGTTCGATCGGGTCGCCGAGCGCGGTGCCGGTGCCGTGCGCCTCCACGTAGCCGACCGAGTCGGCCGCCACGCCGGCCATCGCCAGCGCCTCGGCGATCACCGCGGCCTGGCCGTCGACGCTCGGCGCGGTGTACCCGGCCTTCAGCGAGCCGTCGTTGTTGACCGCCGAGCCCAGCACCACCGCGTCCACGGTGTCGCCGTCGCGGCGGGCGTCGGCGAGCCGGCGCAGCACCACCACACCGGCGCCGTTGCCCGGCACCGTCCCGCCCGCCGCGGCGTCGAACGGCCGGCAGTGGCCGTCGGGGGAGAGGATGCCGCCCGGCTCGTACGCGTAGCCCTGCTCCAGCGGCGAGCCGATCGAGACGCCGCCCGCCAGGGCGACGTCGCACTCGCCGTTGAGCAGGCTCTGGCAGGCCAGGTGGACGGCGGTCAGCGAGGTGGAGCAGGCGGTCTGCACGCTGAGCGCCGGACCGGTCAGGCCGAGCTTGTAGGCGACCCGGGTGGCCAGGAAGTCCTTGTCGGAGGCGAGCAGCGTCTGGTACGGGCCCGCCGAGTCGAAGACCCGCCGGTTGGCCGTCACGTTGTGCAGCAGATAGGTGTTCATGCCGGATCCGGCGAACACCCCGATCCGCCCCTCGAAGGCCTCCGGCACGCAGCCGGCGGACTCCAGCGCCTCCCAGGCGCACTCCAGGAAGACCCGGTGCTGCGGGTCCATGATCTCGGCCTCGCGCGGGTTGTAGCCGAAGAACGCCGCGTCGAAGCGGTCGGCGCCCTCCAGCACCCCCTTGGCCCTTACGTAGCCGTCCCGGCCGGACACCTCGGGGTCCACCCCGGACGCCCGGAGCCCCTCCTCGGAGAGCGCGGCGATCGATTCCCGGCCCTCCTCCAGGTTCCTCCAGAAGGTGTCGACGTCGGGGGCGCCGGGGAAGCGGCCGGCCATCCCGACGATGGCGATCTGGTCGAGTTCTTCGGACATCTCCGGCATCGGGGTCTCCTGTCGCCCTCTCACATCGGTGCCTCAGGAACGGGCGCGGCGCGCGGCCGCCTGTTGCCGCCGGGCTCCGGCCCGGCGTCGGTGCTCCGCGCGTTCCCGCGCGTCCGGTCCGGGGGCCGCGGACGGCTCCCCCTCGGACCGGCTCAGGTGGGCGGCCAGCGAGGCCACCGTCGGGTGCTGGAACAGTTCGACCATCGACACCCGGTGTCCGGTGTCCGCGGCGAGCAGCGAGCGCAGCTCGGCCATCAGCAGCGAGTGCCCGCCGAGGTCGAAGAAGTTGTCGTGGGCGCCGACCCGCTCGATCCCCAGCACCTTGCGCCAGAGTCCGGCCAGCGTGCGCTCCAGTCCGGCCCCGGGCGCGGCGAACGGCGCGGCCCCGGGCCGCTCCTCCGCCGGCTCGGGCAGCGCGGCGCGGTCCACCTTGCCGCTCGGGGTGAGCGGCAGGGCGTCCAGCACCGCGAACGCGGCGGGCACCATGTAGCCGGGCAGCCGCTCGCGCAGATGGACGGCCAGCTCGGCGGGCCCGGGCGCCCCGGCGGCCGTGTGCACGGTCAGATGGGCGATCAGCCGCACGTCCCCGGACCGGTGCTCGCGGGCCGTCACCACCGCTTCGCGCACCGCGGGGTGCGCGGTCAGCGCGGCCTCGATCTCGCCCAGCTCGATCCGCAGGCCGCGCAGCTTCACCTGGTGGTCCAGCCGGCCCAGGAACTCCAGCGCGCCGTCCTCGCGGAACCGCGCCAGGTCCCCCGTCCGGTAGAGCCGCGCTGCCGGGTCCGGGTCGAACGGGTCCGGCACGAAACGCTCGGCGGTCAGCTCGGGCCGGTCGAGGTAGCCGCGGGCCAGGCCCCGGCCGCCGATGTGCAGCTCCCCGGGCACCCCGACCGGCAGCGGGCGCATCGCCCCGTCCAGTACATGGATCCGGGTGTTGGCGATCGGCCGGCCGATCGGCACCGGGCGGTGCGGGTCCGGGTCCGGGCCGCAGGTCCAGTGGGTGACGTCGACGGCCGCCTCGGTCGGGCCGTACAGGTTGTACAGCCGGGCCCCGGAGCGGGCCAGGAAGCGGTCCTGGAGGTCGCGCGGCAGCGCCTCGCCGCTGCACACCACCCGGCGCAGCGCGGTGCACTCCTCCACCGGCTCCCGCAGGAAGGCCTGCAGCATGGACGGCACGAAGTGCACCGTCGTCACCCGCTCCGAGCGGATCGTGCGGACCAGGTAGCCCGGGTCCCGGTGGCCCTCCGGGCGGGCCAGCACGAGTGTGGCGCCGGCGGCCAGCGGCCAGAAGAACTCCCACACCGACACGTCGAAGGAGAACGGCGTCTTCTGCAGCACCCGGTCGGTGGCGTCCAGCCGGTAGGCGTCCTGCATCCACAGCAGCCGGTTGCGGATCGCCGCGTGCACGTTCATGACGCCCTTGGGCAGGCCGGTGGAGCCGGAGGTGTAGATGACGTAGGCGAGGTCCTCGCCGCCGACCTCGACGTCCGGGGCGGTGTCGGGCTCGTCGCCCGGCGCGGCCTCGAACTCCTCCACGCACAGCACCTCGGCCTCGACCTCCGGCAGCCGCCCCAGCACCCGGCGCTGGGCGAGCAGCACCGGCACCCGGGCGTCGCGCACCATGTGCTCCAGCCGGGCGGCCGGCAGCTCCGGGTCCAGCGGCAGGTAGGCGCCGCCGGCCTTGAGCACCGCCAGCAGCGCCACCACCAGCTCCGGCGAGCGCTCCATCCCGACGCCCACCACCACGTCCCGGCCCACGCCGAGCGCGCGCAGCCGGTGCGCCAGCCGGTTGGCCCGCCGGTCCAGCTCGCGGTAGCCGACGGAGCGCCCCTCGAAGCGCAGCGCCTCGGCCTCCGGATCGAGCCGGGCCCGCTCCTCGAAGGCCCGGTGGATCCAGCCCGCCTCGGCCGGCCACTCCCGTTCGGTGGCGTTGAACTCCTCCACCACCCGGCGGCGTTCGCCCTCCGTCAGCAGCTCCAGCCGCTCCACCGGGCACTGCGGATCCGCGACCGCCTGCTCGGCCAGCCGGCGGAAGTGCGCGGCCAGCCGCTCGACGGTGGACTCGTCGAACAGGTCGCGGTCGTACTCGAACCAGCCGCTCAGCCCGCCGTCCCGGTCGAAGGCCTGCAGCTCCAGGTCGAAGCGCGCGCCGCCGCTGCGCACCAGCACCTGCTCCAGTCGCGCGCCGCCCAGGGTGAGGTCCGGCACCGCCTCGCGGCCGTAGGCGAAGCTCACCTGGTACACCGGCGGGCGGCTGAGGTCACGGGCCGTGCCCAGCTCCCCGACCACCAGCTCGAACGGCACCTCCTGGTGCTCGTAGGCGCCCAGGCAGGCCGCGCGCACCCGCTCCAGCACCTCGGTGAACGACGGGTCGCCGCCCAGCTCGGTGCGGATCGGCAGGGTGTTGACGAAGTAGCCGATCAGCGGCTCCAGTTCGGGCCGGTCGCGGACGGCGGTGGGCACGCCCACCACCACGTCCCGCTGTCGGCTGTACCGGGCGAGCAGCACGGTGAAGACGGCCAGCAGCGCCATGTAGGTGGTCGCGCCGCGCCGGTGGGCGAGCGCGGCCAGCTCCCGCATCAGCGGCTCGGGCAGCTCGAACGGCAGCGCGCCGCCGCGGAAGCCCTGCACGGCGGGCCGCGGCCGGTCCGTCGGCAGCTCCAGCGCCGCCGGCGCCCCGGCCAGCCGCTCCCGCCAGTACGCCAACTGCCCGGCCCAGCGGCCCTTCTCCTGCTGCTCGCGCTGCCAGACCGCGAAGTCGGCGTACTGCACCGGAAGCTCCGGCAGCGGCGAGGGCCGGCCCTCGGCGAACGCCGCGTACAGCGCGGCGAGTTCGGACAGCAGCACCCAGAACGACCAGCGGTCCGAGACCAAGTGGTGCAGCGCCAGGACGAGCACCGACTCGTGCTCGCCGGTGCGCAGCAGCGTCAGCCGCACCGGCGGCCCGGTCTCCAGGTCGAACGGCTCGCCGATCGCCGCCGCCGTGATCCGCTCCTCCAGTCCGGCCGCCGTCAGCCCGGCGCCGCGCAGGTCGACCACCGGCAGCTCCGGCGCCGGCAGCGGCCGCACCACCTGGACCGGGCGGCCCTCGCGCAGCCCGAAGGCGGTGCGCAGCGCCTCGTGCCGGCGGACCACCTCGGCGAACGCCGCGCGCAGCACCCCGGCGTCCACCGGGCCGCGCACCCGCACCGCGCCCGGCACCACGTACGCCGGGTTGTCGGGGCGGACCTGCTCCAGGAACCACATGCCCTGCTGGAACACCGAGAGCGGGAAGACGTCCTCGGCCGGGCCGTCCGCGGCGGGGCCGTCCGCCGTCCGCCGCTTCTCGGCGAGCAGCTGCTCCAGGCGCGCCCGCTGCTGCGGGGTCAGCGCGGCGAGGCGTTCGTCGAGCTCAGCCATCGGACCGCTCCGTCTCTCCGGTGACCTGGTCCAGCAGGGCGAGCAGCTCGGCGTCGCGGTCCGCGGAGCGGGCCACCCGACGGATCGTCGCGTCCTCGTCGGCCTGCTCCGGGCGTGACCCGGCGGCGAGCCCGGCGACCACCTGCTCGGCCAGGCTCCGCACGGTGGCGCCCTTGAGGAAGTCGGCCACCGTCACCTTGACGCCGAGGCGGCCCTGGATCTCGTTGCGCAGCTCCACCGCCATCAGCGAGTCCAGCCCGAGGCCCGACAGCGGCGCGTCGGCGTCCACGGTGGCCGCGCGCGAGCCCAGGGCGGTGCGCACCCCGGTGGTCAGCCCGGCGACCAGGGTGTCGACGCGCTGCTCGGCGGGGGCCTTCAGCAGCTCCTCGGCGGTCGGCAGGGCGCTCGCCGCTGCCCTGCCGGGCGCACCGCGCAGCGGCGCCGGATGCTCGGGCGCCCCGTCCGCGCGCTCACGGCGGGCCGGGCGCTCCGGCCGGTCCGGGCGGCCCGCCCGGACCGGGTCCCGACGGGTGGTCCGCGCGGGGGTGACCTCGCCGCTGGGCTCGTGCCAGCAGCGGGTGGCGGCGAACGGGTAGTGCGGCAGGGGCGTGCGCGCCCGCGCGTAGTCGCGGTCGAAACCGGCCCAGTCGACCTCCGCCCCCTCCACGTACAGCCGGCCCAGGCTCCCCAGCAGGATCTCCCAGTCGTCGTACTTGGGCCGCAGGCTGGGCAGCATCAGCACGTCGTCGCCGGTCAGCACCTCGCGGACCAGGCCCAGCAGGGTCGGTGCCGGGCCGACCTCCAGGAAGGTGCGGTAGCCCAGCTCGTGCAGCGAGCGCACCCCGTCGGCGAAGAGCACCGGCTGCCGGGCGTGGCCCAGCCAGTAGTCGGTGTCCAGCGGCCGGTCCCACGGCCAGAGCCCGCCGGTCAGGTTGGACACCAGCGGCAGTCGCGGCGCGCCGAAGGCGACCTTCTCCAGGGCCGTGCGCAGCGGCTCCAGCACCGGCTCGACCAGCGGGGAGTGCGAGGAGGTGGAGATCCGCAGCCGGCGCACCTCGGCGCCACGCGCGGTGAACGTCTCGCAGAGCGCGTCGACCACCTCCCGCACCCCGGAGACGGTGGTGTTGGCCGGGCCGTTCACGGCGGCCACCGCCACCAGCGCGGCGTCATGGCGGGCGACCTCCGCGGCGACCTCCTCGGCCGGGGCGGAGATCGCGGCCATCGCGCCGGACTCGGCGAGCCGCTGCAGCAGCCGGCCGCGCTCGGCGACCAGCCGCAGCCCGTCCTCCAGCGGCATCGCCCCCGCGAAGCAGGCGGCGGTGTACTCGCCGAGACTGTGCCCGACCACGGCGGCCGGCTCCACGCCCCAGGAGCGCCACAGCTCGGCCAGCGCGTACTCCACGGCGAACAGGCCGGGCTGCGCGAACTCCATGGTGTCGATCAGTCCGGCGTCCGCCGCCGAGGCCGGGTACACGGCGGACAGCAGCGGGGCCGGCAGGACGTCGCGCAGGATCTCGTCGCAGCGCTCCAGGGTGCGCCGGAAGGAGGGCTGGGTCTCGAACAACTGCCGGGCCATGCCCGCGCGTTGCGGCCCCTGGCCGGTGAACAGGAAGACCGGTTCGGCGCCGCCGGGGCCGTCGCCCCGGGCGGTGCCCAGCAGCAGGCCCTCGCCCGGGTCGTCCCGGACGAAGTCGGCCAGCCGGTCGGCGAGTTCGCCGGTGGAGGCGCCTACCGCGGCGAGCCGGTGCGGGAAGTGCGAGCGGCCGGTGCCGGCCGAGAAGCACAGGTCGGGCGCGGCCTGCGGGTCGGCCGCCGCCAGCCGGTCCTGGTAGCGGCGGGCCAGCTTGAGCAGCGCGCCGCCGCTCTTCGCCGACAGGGCCAGTACGGACAGCGGGCGGCCGGCGTCCGGCTCCGCGGCCGGGCGCGGCGGCGCCTGCTCGACGATCAGATGGGCGTTGGTGCCGCTGAAGCCGAAGCTGCTCACCCCCGCCGTGCGCGGCCCCGCGCCCTCGGGCCACGGGGTCGGGGCGGTCGGGACGGCGAAGGTGGTCCCGTCGAAGGAGATGTGCGGATTGAGCTCCCCGAAGTGCAGGTTCGGCGGGATCAGCCCGCGGTCCACGCACAGGAGGGCCTTGATCAGCCCGGCGATCCCGGCGGCCGCCTCCAGGTGGCCGAGGTTGGTCTTCACCGCGCCCAGGTAGAGCGGCGCGCCCTCGGCGCGGCCGTAGACCTCGGCCAGCGCCGCCACCTCGATCGGGTCGCCCAGCTTGGTGCCGGCGCCGTGCGTCTCGATGTAGCCGAGCCGCTCCGGCCCGATGCCGGCGGCGGCCAGGGCGTGCCGGAACACCTCGCGCTGCGCGGCCCCGTTCGGCGCGGTCAGTCCGGAGCTGCGCCCGTCCTGGTTGACGGCCGAGCCGCGGATCACCGCGAGCACCCGGTCGCCGTCGCGCTGCGCGTCGGAGAGCCGCTTGAGCACCACGATGCCGCAGCCCTCGCTGCGCACGAAGCCGTTGGCCGCCGCGTCGAAGGTCTTGCAGCGGCCGTCGTCGGCGAGCATCTCCGGGAACTGCGAGAAGGAGATCGCCGCGTCGGGGGAGACCACCGCGTTGACGCCGCCGGCCATCGCCAGGTCGCACTCGCCGAGGCGCAGGTTCTGGCAGGCCTGGTGCACGGCGACCAGCGAGGAGGAGCACGCGGTGTCGACCGAGACGCTCGGCCCGCGCAGGTCCAGCAGGTAGGAGAGCCGGCCGCTGGCGATGCTGTGGGCGACGCCGGTGCTGGCGTGGGCGGTGATGTCGGCCGGCTCGCGGAACACCAGCCCGGCGTAGTCGTTGCTGCAGATGCCGAGGAACACCCCGGTGCGGCTGCCGGCCAGCGCGTGCGGGGCCTGCCCGGCGTCCTCCAGGGCCTCCCAGGCGACCTCCAGGACCAGGCGCTGCTGGGGGTCCATGGAGACGGCCTCGCGGCGGGAGATGCCGAAGAACTCGTGGTCGAAGCGGTCGATCCGGTCCAGGAAGCCGCCCCAGCGGGTGCTGTGCCGGCCGGGGGTGCGCGGCCGCTCGTCGTAGTAGGCGTCGACGTCCCAGCGGTCGGCCGGGATCTCGCCGATCGCGTCGGTGCCGGCGGTCAGCAGCTCCCAGTACGCGTCCGGGTCGCCCACGCCGCCGGGGAAGCGGCAGCCGACGCCGACGACGGCGATCGGCTCGGTCCGGGCCCGCTCGTGGGCGTCGATCCGGTGCTGCATCCGCTCCATCGTCAGATAGGCGCGCTTCATCGCCGTCATGGACGCGGACCGGTCGTCGGGCTCGGGCGTGGCGGGCCGGGTGGTGTCGTCGTGTGTGGTCATCGTCCCTGTCCCCGGTCGGTCGGATCGGCATCGGCATCGGCAGCGGCGTCGAACTGCTCGGTCTTGGCGAGGAGGAGGGCTTCGAGCTCGCTCTCCGAGAGGCCGTCGAGGTCGACGAGTTCGACGGCGGCGGGAGTGGTGGCGGGGGTGGCGACGGCAGCGGGTGCGGCCGGGGCGGCGGTCTCCCGCGTCGCGGCGGGCCCGGCCGGGGCGGGGCCGTTCACCGGGGCCTCCAGCGGGATCCCCATGCGCTCGGCGAGGAACGGCACCAGCGCGTCCAGCGTCGGGTACTGCCAGCCGAGGGTGGCGGGCAGCGGCACGCCGAGCGACAGCTCCAGCCGCGAGCGCAGCTCCAGGGTGCGCATGGAGTCGAAGCCGAGACCGGCCAGCGGCGCCGAGGCGTCGACCGCGGCGGCGTCCGCGCCGGGCCCGTCCAGCACCCGGGCGGCCAGCTCCCGGCAGTGGCGGACCAGCAGGGCCCGGCGGCGCCGGCCCGGCTCGACCTCCAGCAGCCGTCGGCGGATCGCCGCCCCGCCGTCGGCCTCCGCCTCGGGCGCGCCGTCGCCGGTCGCCGAGGCCCGGACCACCGCGGCCGGGCTGCCCAGCAGCCGGGCGAGCGAACCGAGGCCCTCGCCGTCGACGCTCAGCGCGGGCAGGCCGAGTGCCCGGCGGTGCGCGGCGAGTGCGTCCAGGCAGGCGCCGAGCGCGCTCTCGCGGCCCGGCCCGGTGTCCGGGTCGCACAGGATGAAGAAGTCCAACTCCAGTGCGGCCGTGGCGAGATGGAGCCGCCAGGCCTCGGCGGCCCGGGCCGCCGAGGCGCGCAGCGGGTCCTCCTGTGCGGCGGTGTCCTGGGAGGCGGCGTTCTGCGGGGCGCCCGCCAGATGCACCACCCCGGCCAGGTCGAGCCCGGCCGGCAGCGCCGCCGCCTCCTCGCCGCGCGTCGGGTCCGCGACCGTCAGCGTGACCTCCACGCCCCGGGCGCGCAGCCCGGTCACCGCCTCGGCGGCCGGGCCGGCGTCGGCGCCGGGGGAGCGCAGCAGGACGATCCGGCGCGCGCCCAGCTCCGCGAGGCGCCCGGCCGCCGCCAGCGCGGCGGGTGTCGTCCCGCCGGTCACCAGGTAGCCGGCCCGCGCCGCCCGGACCACCGCGGGGCTCGGCGGCACCGCGATCTCCGGCGCCGGCTCCGGGCGCAGCACCAGCTTGCCCAGGTGCCGGGCCTGCGCCATGGCGGCGAACGCCTCCCGGGCCTCGCCGAACGGGCGGGTGGTGACCGGCAGCGGACCGAACTCGCCGGTCTCGAAGCCCCGCACCACCTCCGCGAACAGCTCGGCGAGCAGCTCCGGCCGGGCGTGGAAGGTGTGGTCGAGGTCGACCGCGAACAGCGCGCGGTTCCCCTTGAGGTGGCCGAGGCCGATCGGGCTGTCGTCGAAGATGTCGCGCTTGCCCAGCTCGACGAACCGCCCGCCCGGCGCCAGCAGTGCCAGTCCGCGCCGCAGCGCCTCCCCGGTCAGCGAGTTGAGCACCACGTCGACCCCGCGGCCGTCGGTGGCCTCGGCGAGCTCGTCGGCGAAGGCCGTCGAGCGCGAGTCCATCACCCGCTCGATGCCGCCCAGTTCGCGCAGGAAGCTGCGCTTGTCCGGCGTCCCGGCGGTGGCGAACACCCGCGCCCCGCGGCGCCGGGCCACCGCCAGCGCGGCCAGCCCCACCCCGCCGCTCGCCGAGTGGATCAGCACCGTCTCGCCCGCCCGCAGCCGGGCCAGGTGTTCGAGGCCGTAGACGGCGGTCAGGAAGGCGATCGGCACGGCCGCCGCCTGCTCGTCGTCCAGCGCCCCCGGCTGCGGCGCCACCAGGTGCGCCTCGGTGGTGGCGTACGCCGCCAGCGCGGAGGGCACCACGGCCATCACCCGGTCGCCGGCCCGGAAGTGCTCGACGCCCGCGCCGACCGCGCTGATCCGGCCCGCGCACTCGACACCCAGCGGGACGCTGCCGGCGGCGCCGGGGTAGGCGCCCATCGCCTTGAGCACGTCGCTGAAGTTCAGCCCGGCCGCCGCGATCTCGATCTCCACCTGCCCGGGCCCGGGCGCCGTCCGCTCCCAGCGGGTCGGCGTCAGGCTCTCCAGCAGGCCCGGACGGACCGCCAGGATCCGGTGGTTGGTGTCCAGCTCCGGATCGAACGGCCGCCGCTGCCAGCCGGGCTCGGTGCCGTCCGCGGAGTCCTGGGGCACCCGGACCGGGACGTGGCGGACCGGGCCGCGCAGCGCGGCCGACTCCTCCCCGGCGGGGCGCAGCAGCACGTCCAGCAGCCGGGCCGGGTCGTCCCCGGCCGGGTCCGGGTCGAGGTCGACGAGCAGCGGGCGGGGCGCGCCGGGCCCCTCCGCGGCGGGGCCCCGGAGCAGCGCCTGGGCCGGGTCGGGCGCCGGGTCCCGCTCGCTCACCCGCTGCGCGCCCCGGGTGAGCAGGGTCAGCCGCGGGGCGCCGGGCAGGCCCTCCTCGGCCAGCTCCCGGAGCAGTTGGAACGCCGGGCGCACGGCGTGCTCGCGCTCCTCGGTGAGCGGGAACGGCGCGGGTCCGTCCGGGCCGGACACGGTGTCCAGGCCCCAGGCGTAGACCAGCCCGGCCCACGGCTCGTCGCCGGCCGCCCGCAGCTCCTTGAGCAGGGCGGTGAGGTCCTCCGGGCGGCGCGGGTCGAGTTCGTGGCGCAGCGGGTCCAGCCGCCGCGACCGCTCGCCGGGGGTCACGGTCACCCAGCTGCCGCGCCGGGCGACCAGTTCGGCGCCGAGCGCCGCGGCGACGCCGGTGCGGTCGGCGAACAGCAGCCACCGGCCGGGCGCGCCGCTCGGGGGAGCGGTGGCGCCGTCCTCGGCGGGGGCCCACTCCAGCGCGAACAGGGCGTGCCGTGCCTCGTCGGGGGTCTCGGCGGCGGTGACGCCGGCCGTGGCGGCACCAGGGACAGGGGCGGCGGCGGGTGCGGCCGGCGGCGGCAGGTCGGCCGGCTCGGGGGCGTGCCGGCGGCGCTGCCACGGGTATGTCGGCAGGTCCAGCACGGCCCGGGGCGGCGTCGGCGCCCCGTCGTGCTCCGCCTCGCCCTCGCCGGGCGCGGCCCCGGACGGCGACCCGCCCTCGGCGAGCGCCTGGAGCTCCCGCAGCGCGCCGCCCCGGTCGCCGGCCGTGATCAGGGCCCGCAGCCGGTGCCGGGCCCGCCCGGCGCCCGCCGAGTACGCGAACGCCGGGTAGGCGCCCTCCGGCAGCCCGGCCAGCCGGTCGCGCAGGGCGGTGGCCAGTGCCCGCAGCGCCTCCGGGGTCCGGGCGGACAGCTCGAAGCCGTCGACCGGGCCCGCCGGCGCGGAGGCCGCGCCCTCGTCCCCGGCCGCGCCGAGGACCACCTGCGCGTTGGTGCCGCCCATGCCGAAGGCGCTGACCACGGCGTGCCGCCCGGCCCGCTCCGGCCACGGCCGCAGCGCCGTCGGCAGGGTGATGCCGGTGCCGTCCAGGTCGATCAGCGGGTTGAGGGTGGCGAAGTTCACCAGCGGCGGCACCTCGCGCCGCTGCAGGCAGAGCACCGCCTTGACCAGCCCGATCACCCCGGCCGCCGACTCCGGGTGCCCCAGGTTGGCCTTGACCGAGCCGACCGCCAGCTCGGCTCCGCCGTTGCGGCGGCCCAGCGCGGCGGCGATCGCCTCCATCTCGATGGTGTCCCCGAGCGAGGTGCCCGTGCCGTGCGCCTCCACCAGGCCGATGTCGGCGGGGGAGAGCCCGGCGTCCGCCAGCACCGCCTCGGTCAGCGCCACCTCCGACAGCACGTTGGGCGCCGTGAAGCCGGTCGAGCGGCCGGTCTGGTTCACCGCCGAGCCGTGCACCACCGCGTGCACCCGGTCGCCGTCGCGCCGCGCGTCCTCCAGCCGCTTGAGGACCAGCACGCCGCAGCCCTCGCCCCGGGTGAAGCCGTTCGCCCGGGCGTCGAACGGGCTGCACCGCCCGTCCGGCGAGAGCGTGCCCGCCAGCTGGTGCAGCCGGGTCGCCCGCGGCGAGAGCACCAGGTTCACCCCGCCGGCCAGCGCCACGTCGCACTCCCGGCGGGCCAGCGCCTGGCGCGCCAGGTGCACCGAGACCAGCGAGGACGAGCAGGCGGTGTCCACCGTGATGGCCGGACCGGCCAGGCCCAGCGCGTACGCGACCCGGCCCACCGTGAAGCAGTGGCCGTTGCCGCCCGCCCAGTGGGTGTCCAGCTCGCCCCGGTGCCAGTCCCAGTACTCCTGCCCGGTGACCCCGACGAACAGCCCGGTGCGGGCCGCGTCCAGCCGGTCCGGCGGGAGCGCCGCGTTCTCCAGCGCCTCCCAGGCGACCTCCAGCAGCAGCCGCTGCTGCGGGTCGGTGCCGCGGGCCTCCTCGGCGCTCATGCCGAAGAACTCCGCGTCGAAGTCCATCACCTCGTCCAGGAAGCCGCCGGTGTGCGGCAGCCGCTCCCACTCGGCGGCGAACGGCCCGCGCCGCCCGGCGGGCAGCGGGCCCACCAGGTCGCGGCCGCCGGCCAGCGCCGCCCAGTAGCCGTCCAGGTCGGCGATGCCGCCCGGCAGCCGCAGGCCGATGCCGACCACGGCCAGCGGGCCGGTGCCGCTCGCGGCGTCCAGCTGCGCCCGCAGTTTGCGGACGGTGTCCAGCGCCCTGGTCAGCGGGGTGGGCGCGGAGGTCTGCTGCTCCGTCATCGCGCTCAGCCCTCGCCGTCCGTGGCCGCGACCTGCCCGGCGGGCCCGTCCGCCGGGTCGCCCGCGCTCTCGCCCAGCAGCCGCTCCGCCAGCACGGCCGACAGCGCCCGGGGCGTGCCGTACGTCCACAGCAGGGTCGGCGACAGCCGCAGCCCGAACGCCGCCTCCAGCCGGTTGCGCAGCTCCAGGCCCATCAGCGAGTCCAGCCCGAGCGACTTGAACGGCGTGTCCCGGTCGATCGCCCCGGCGTCCAGCCGCAGCACCCGCCCGGCCAGCTCCTGCACCTTGGTCTCCAGCAGCTCCGGCCACCGCTCCTCGGGCGCCGCCCGCAGCTCGGCGAGGAAGGCCGCGCCCGCGCTGCTGCCGCCGCCCCCGTGCCGGGCCAGCTCGCGCAGCGCGCTCCAGCTCTCCAGCGTCACCGCGTCGGGGTACGCCTCCAGGTACTGCCGCAGGTCGATCGGCACATAGGCGACCACCGGCTCGTCCCCGGCGAGGAAGCCCTCCAGGGCCCGCCACGCCTCCTCGGTGGAGAAGCCGGCCATGCCGCGCTCCGCAAGCCTGGCGCCGCGGTTGTCCTCGGCGGCGGCCAGGCCGACGTCGCTGAACGGCCCCCACTGCACGCTCAGCGCCGGTTGCCCGCGCCGGCGCCGGTCCACCGCCAGCGCGTCCATGAAGGCGTTGCCCGCCGCGTAGGCCGCCTGCCCGGCGTTGCCGAACAGCGCCGCCGCCGAGGAGAACAGCAGGAAGAAGTCCAGCGGGTCGCCCTCGGTCACCGCGTCCAGGTTGACCGCGCCGTCCACCTTGGGCGCCAGCACCCGGTGCAGCTGCTCCGGCGTCAGATTGAGCACCGTCGCGTCGTCCAGCAGACCGGCCGCGTGCACCACACCGCGCAGCGGCGGCAGCTGCTCGCGCACCCGGCGCACCGCCTCCGGGTCGGCGACGTCCGCCGCGAAGGTCTCCACCAGCACGCCGCGCGCCCGCAGCGCCTCGATCCGGGCCACCGCGTCCTCGCGCGGCGCCGACCGCCCGACCAGCGCCAGCCGGCCCGCGCCCCGCTCGGCCATGAACTCCGCCAGCGACAGGCCGAGCGCCCCGAGGCCACCGGTGATCAGGTAGCTGCCGTCACCCCGGAACCGGCCGTCGCGCAGCGGCTCCGGGACCACCGAGGAGACCGTCGACGGGTCGGACAGCACGAACTTGCCGATGTGCCGGCCGCGCGCCATCTCCCGCATCGCCTCGGCGGCCCGCTCGAACGGGTACCGCAGCACCGGCAGCGGCAGCAGCCCGCCCGCCTCGACCTGCTCCCACACCTCGGCGAACAGCCGGGTGAACAGGGCCGGGCGGCGGGCGATCACCGCCGCGAGGTCCAGCGAGGCCAGGCTGATGCCCTTGCGGAAGGCCTCCAGGCCCAGCGTGCGCCCGCCGTAGATGTCCGCCTTGCCGACCTCCACGAACCGGCCGCCCTCGGCCAGCACCTCCAGGCCCAGCGGGATCGCCGCACCGGTCAGCGAATTGAGGACGACGTCCACGCCGCGTCCCCCGGTCGCCGCGCGCACCTGCTCCGCCCAGACGAGGTCCCGGGAGTCGAACACGTGCCGCACGCCCAGCGCGCGCAGATGGGCGCGCTTCTCCTCGGTGCCCGCGGTGGCCAGCACCTCGGCGCCGAGCAGCCGGGCCACCTCGATGGCCGCCAGTCCCAGGCCGCCGGCCGCCGAGTGGATCAGCACCGTCTCGCCGGGCGCCAGCGCGGCCAGGTGCCGCAGCCCGTACCAGGCGGTGATGGTCACTGCCGGGAACGCCGCCGCCTCCTCGTCGGCCATCCCCTGCGGGACGGGCTGCGCGTGGTCGGCGAGCACCGTCCAGTGGGTGGCCAGCGAACCGCCGCTGGTGCAGGCCACCACCCGGTCGCCGGGGGCGAAGCGCTCGACGCCCTCGCCGGTCCTGGTGACCACGCCCACGCCGTCCAGGCCCAGCAGCCGGGCGTCGGCCGAGGGGTCGGGGTAGGTGCCCATCACCTTCATCACGTCGATGAAGTTCAGCGCCGCCGCGCAGACCACGATCTCGATCTCCCCGGCGCCCGGCGCGCGCCGCTCCAGCGGGCGGAACGCCAGGCCGTCCCAGGTGCCCTGACGGTCCGGGGCGAGCCGGAACGACTGCCGCGCGGAGGTGTGCGGAGCGGGCCGGTCCGACGGCGCGGCCGCGCCGCGCACCAGCCGGCCGACCAGCCGGTCGCCGCCGCGCAGCACCACCTGGTCCGCGCCGTCCTCGGCGGCCAGTTCGGCGGCGCACCGCACCGCCCAGGCGGCGTCCGCGCCCGCCACGTCCACCAGCACCGGCCGCAGCTCGGGGTGCTCGCCGCGCAGCACCCGTACGAAGCCCCAGTACAGGGCCGCCCCCGGGTCGCCCGCGCCGCCCGTGCCGGCCGGGTCGCCCGCGTCGTCCGCCGACGGCGGCAGCTGGGCGTCCGCGGTCACCACGGCCAGCCGGGGCACCAGCGGGCGGGTCGCGCAGGCCCGCACCAGCGCGGCCAGTGCCAGCAGGCCCGCGCGCTGCGCGGCCGGACCGGCGTCCGCGTCCGGCGCCACGAAGACCACGCCGGTCAGCCCCTCGACCGAGGCCAGCCGCTCCGCCCAGACCTCGTCGCGCTCGGCCGCCGCGCCGTCGGCCACCTGGGCCAGCGCGGTGGCGCCCAGCGCGCCCAGCGCCTCGGCCAGCGCACCGGCCCGCGCCCAGGCGGCCGTGCCGCCCACCGCGTCCGCCGCGCACACCGCCCACCGGCCGTCGGCGGCCCCGGTGCTCCCCCCGGTCCCGGCGCTCCCCTCGGCCTCGGCTCCGGGGCGGGCCAGCGGCCGGAACTCCATCCGGTGGATCCGCTCGGCGTCCGCCGCGCCCGGGTCCGCCGAGGCCGCCAGGGCCTGCATCCGCAGCCCCAGCAGGCTCAGCAGCGGCCGCCGCCCGGCGTCGAACAGGAACAGGTCGACCAGCTCGCCGCCGTCCCGGCGCACCGCGTGCGACCACAGCGCGGTGACCGGCTCCGCCAGGTCCTGGTGCAGATGGATCCGGTTCACCCCGACCGGCACCGCCGCCTCCTCACCGGGGAACAGCGGGATCGACGCCTGCAGCGCCGCGTCCCACAGCGCCGGGTGCAGCCGGTGCGGGTAGCCGCCGACCAGCAGGCCCTCCGGCAGCCGCACCTCGGCCAGGCACTGCGCCGCCTCCCCGCGCAGACCCAGCACGCCCTGGAACGCCGGCCCGTAGTTCAGACCGCGCGCCGCGTTGTCCGCGTAGAACCCCTCGGCCGGGGCCGCCTCCAGGTCCAGCAGCCGCTCGGGGAAGGACGGCAGCGCGGCCGCGGTGTCCTCCGTCAGCACCCGGGCCGAGGCGTGCCGCACCCAGCCCTGGGCGCCCGGCTCCAGCGAGGAGAGCGTGAAGCTGCCCCCGCCGGTCACGTCGTCCCGCCAGCCCAGCGCCACCGTCACCGGCTCCTCGGTGAGCGTCAGATGGCTGTGCAGGCCGACGTCGGCGAGCGTGCGGTGCGCCCCGCCGGTCCGGGTCAGCGCCGTGCGCAGCGCCAGCTCCAGCATCGCGGTGCCGGGCAGCACCACCGCGTCGTACACCTTGTGGTCGCGCACCCAGGGCAGGTCGGCCGGGGCCAGCTCCAGCGTCCCCGTCCACGCGCCCTGCTCGGTCACCGACGGCATGAGCCGCAGCGCCTCGCCGGCGCCGCCCGCGGTCCGCCGCCGGGGCGGCTCCACCCAGTGGGCGGTCCGCTGCCACGGGTACGGCGGCACCGGCGCCCAGGCGTCCCGGGGCAGGGAACCGAACGGCTCCAGGCCGCTCACGTACGCCCTGGCCATCGACTCGCGCACCGTGCCCGGCGAGCCCTGGTCGCGCCGCAGCGTCGACAGCACCTGCGGCGGGACCGGCCGCTGCGCCGCCAGCTGCTCCAGCGCCGGGGTGAGCACCGGGTGCGGGCTGATCTCCACCACATGGGTGACGCCGTTGTCGAACAGCCGCTCCATCGCGTCGGCGAACATCACCGGGCGGCGCAGGTTGTCCACCCAGTACCGGGCGTCCAGCTCGGGCCCCTCCAGCGGGGTCACCCGCACCGTCGACATCAGCTCGACGGCGCCGCGGCCCGGGCGCACCGACCGCAGGGCGGTCAGCAGGTCGTCCTCCAGCTCGTCCATCTGCGGGCTGTGCGAGGCGTAGTCGACGTTGACCAGGCGGCAGAAGGTGCCCTCGGCCTCCAGCAACTCCTTGAGCGCCAGCACCAGTTCGGTGTCCCCGGAGAGCACGCAGCTGTTCGGGCCGTTGTTCACGGCCAGCGACACGCCCTCCTCGAAACCTGACAGCGCCGCCTTCGTGGCGTCCAGCGAGAGGTCCACCGCCAGCATCCGGCCCTTGCCCGAGGTGCGCCGGGCGATGGCGCTGCGCCGGGCGACCACCATCGCGCCGTCCTCGTAGGAGAGGATGCCCGCCGCGGTGGCCGCGGTGACCTCGCCCTGGCTGTGGCCGACCACCACGTCCGGCTCCACGCCGGCTGCCCGCCACACCTCGCACAGGCCCAGCGAGACCGCCCACAGGGTCGGCTGCAGCATGTCGATCCGCGACAGCCACTCCTCGCCGGCCTCGCCGGAGACGACCTCCACCAGGTCCCAGTCGGTGTACGGCTCCAGGGCCCGCGCGCAGCGGCGGATCACGGCGGCGAACACCGGGTCCGAGGCCAGGAGTTCGCGGCCCATGGCGTGCCACTGGGAGCCCTGGCCGGGGAAGACGAACGCGGTGCGGCCGCGCGGCGCGGCGCGTCCGGTGACCACCCCGGCGTCGGTGGCGCCGGGGTCGGCGGCCAGTCGCTCCAGCCGCTCGGCCGCCTCGGCGGCGCCGCCGGCGGTGACGGCCGCGCGGACCGGGAACTGGTCGCGCTGCCAGGCCAGCGAGCCGGCCAGCGCCGGGAGCGCGGCGGTGCCGGAGGCCAGCAGCTCGCCCAGCTCGCGGGCGCGCTGGGCGAACGCCTGCTCGTTGTGCGCCGACACCGGCAGCAGCACCGCGCCGTCCTCCCCGGCGGGGGCCGGGGCGGCGGTGGTCCGCGGCGCCCCGGTCAGCACCACGTGCGCGTTGGTGCCGCCCCAGCCGAAGCTGCTGACCCCGAGGAAGACCTGCTCGTCGGCGGGCAGCGGCAGCGGCTCGCGCACCACCGTCAGGTTCAGCTCGTCGAAGGCGATGTCCGGGTTGAGCTCGGCGGAGTGCAGGCTCGGCGGCACCACCCCGTGGCGCAGCGACAGCAGCGCCTTGAACAGCCCGGGGATGCCGGCGGCGGCCTCCAGGTGGCCGATGTTGGTCTTCACCGAGCCGATCGGCAGCGGGCCCGCGTCCGCGCTGCGGGCCTGCCCGAGGACCCGGCCGACCGCGCCGGCCTCGATCGGGTCGCCGACGGCGGTGCCGGTGCCGTGCGCCTCCAGGTAGGCGACCCGGTCGGCCGGGATGCCCCAGTGCCGGTAGGAGTCGCGCAGCAGCCGCTCCTGGCCCAGCGGACTGGGCGCCACGACGCTCTGCCCGCCGCCGTCGTTGTTCACCGCCGTGCCGGCGATGACGCCGTGGATCCGGTCGCCGTCCGCGAGCGCGCGGGCGACGGTCTTCACGTACAGCGCGCCGACGCCCTCGCCGCGCACGAAGCCGTTGGCCCCGGCGCCGAAGGCCTTGCAGCGGCCGTCGGGGGACAGGCCGCCGAAGTGGGTGAGGCCGATCGAGGCGGTCGGGTCGAGCATCAGGGCGACGCCGCCGATGATCGCCGCGTCGACCTCGCCGGCGCGCAGCGCCTGGGCGGCGAGGTGGGCGGCCACCAGCGCGGAGGAGCAGCCGGTCTCGACGACCAGGCTGGGGCCGGTGAGGCCGAGGAAGTAGGAGACCCGGGCGGCGATCATGTCCAGCGCGTAGCCGGGCGCGGTGTGCTGGGTGACGCCGCTGCCGCTCTTGCGTCCGACGTGCTCGTAGTCGTGCCAGCCGGCGCCGACGAAGACGCCGGTGCGGGTGCCGGCCAGCGCCCGGGCCGGCGTGCCGGCGTCCTCCAGGGCCCGCCAGGCGGCCTCCAGCATCAGCCGCTGCTGGGGGTCGAGCATCTCGGCCTCGCGCGGGGAGATGCCGAAGAAGGTGGCGTCGAACTGCTCGACGTCGTCGAGGAATCCGCCGACGGCCTGGACCTCGCGCTGCGGGTCGAGCTGGGCGGTGGCGTCCCACCGGGTGGCGGGCACGGGACGGATGGCATCGTGCCGGTCCGTCAGCAGCCGCCAGAAGCTCTCGACGTCGGGGGCGTCGGGGAACCGTCCCGCCATGCCGACGACGGCCAGGGCCTGCGTCGGGTCCTGGACCACAGGGTCTGTGTGCATGTCCTCTTCCTCTGGCATCCGTGGTGAGCGGGCTTCGGTCGTGGTCCGGCACGGGGCCGGGGCGCGCGGGGGCGCACGGGAGGGCGGGGAACGTCCGGCGCGGGCGGGGGTCGGGGCCTTCCGGCGGCGCGCGGACGGTGGAGGGTGTCGGGGCAGGCGGCTGTCGGAACGGCGGACGGGGACGGCGGGACAGACGGGTACGGGTGGGCCGCCCGGGGCGGACGGGCCCCGAGCGGCAGTCGATCACCAGTGCGCATCGTGGTCCTGGCCGGTGACCGGCGACAAGGCTTTGACCTGCTTTTACTGACACTTGTCACGTCCCTGTGCCAGGGCGTCGGGTCGGCCCCCGGAGCGGGGATAGGTTGAGGGGTCACCGCATGACACGCGTAGACCCACCGACCACGCAGGTCCCGCCGCTGCCGGCGGTCCCGGCGGTCCTGGCGCGGACATGTCCGCAAGCGGACGCCGGAAGCCGTCGACGGGGCCGCTCGGGCGGCCACAGACTGGGCCTGCGACCGAAACGATCACCATGAGTTCCGTTCACGGGATCCTCGGGGGAGACCTAGTGATGACCATTCGTGTGTTGGTAGCCGACGAGCAGCTGCTGCCCCTGGACGCGATCGCCGAGGTGCTCTCCGGCGTCAAGGACTTCGAGGTCGTGGGCGCGGTGAGCCGCAGTTCGATGATCGTCCCGGTCGCGGTGCGCCGACGGCCGGACGTGGCCGTGCTGGGCATGGGCACCGCGCAGGGCGGCTTCCGCCTGGTGCGGGAGCTGGGCCGACGGCTGCCCGACTGCCGGGTCGTCATCATGACGGCCAGGCCCACCCGGACACTGGTGGACCGCGCGGTGTCGGCGGGCGTGCTCGGGGTCGTCCCCAAGCAGACGAAGATCCCGCGCCTGGTCGACGCCATCCGGGACGCCGCCGCCGTCGGCAGACCGCCGGGCGCCGGGAGACCGGGCGGAGCGAGACCGGGCCTCGGGGCACCGGGCCTCGGAGGGCCGGCGGCCGGGGAGCCCGAGCCCGCCGTCCCCCCGGCCGTGCCGGCGCCGTTCGCCGAACAGGTGCTGAGCGAGCGCGAACGCGAGATCCTGCGGCTGACCGCGACCGGCGCCTCGGTGAAGGAGGTGGCCCGCGAGCTCTACCTCGCCGCCGGCACGGTCCGCAACCTCACCTCGGGCGCCATGCGCAAGCTCGACGGCCGCAACCGCTTCGACGCCGCCCGGATCGCCTCCGAACGCGGCCTGCTGTAGGCCGCCGTGGCCGCCGGTGGCGGGGCACGGGCGGCACGGTCAGGGCGCCGCCACCTCCGGTGCCCGCTGCGCCTCGTGCTCCAGCAGTCCGAGCCGGGTGGCCCGCACCATCGCGGTGAGCCGGTTGTCGGTCTCCAGCACCCGCAGGATCTCGGCGACGAACCGCCGCACCGTCCGGTCGGAGTACCCGAGGTGCCGGGCGATCGCCTTGTCGGTCGTCCCGGCGGCCATCATCCGCAGCACCAGCAGGTGGGTGCCCGCGAGCACCGGCGCCGAAGCGCCGCCCCGGCGCCGCCGGGTGTACGGCTCGGCCGTCGACCAGCTGTGCTCGAAGACCCGGGTGAACAGCTGGACGAGCAGCCCGCCGTCGATCACCACATTGCGGCGCGCCCCCTCCGTCTGCGAGCGGGTGACCACCTTCTCCTGGTCGACGATGACCAGCCGCAGCGGCAGCGATTCCGCGGTGCGGACCTCGGCGCCCGCCTCCTGGAGCGCGTTGACGTACTCGACGACGTCCGGACTGCCGAGGGCCGAGGCCGGCGCCACCAGCCGGTAGTGGATGCCCCGGCGCAGGAGCTCCACGTCCTCGCGGATGGACGGCTGCAGTGGCTCGCGCTCGGCCGCGCTGGGCAGCATCACCGCCACCTCCGATCGGCTGGACGCATGCAACTCCCAGAGCCTGGAGCGCAGTTGCTCCCGCGAATCGAGCACCTCGACGGTCGGAGCGGGGTCGACGACCGGGCCGCCCCCGGAGGCCGGCGGGGCCAGCAGGGCGCCGGCCAGGTCGGAGATGAGGTCCTGGGCGCGGGTGAACTCGGCCAGCCGCTGCCGCTGGTCCGCGACCAGCTGTCTGAGCACCCGCTGCGGCGGGACGAGCGGCGAGTCCGGATCCCGGTCGAGGAGCCCCTGCTCGGCCAGCCAGTCCACGGCCTCCCGGACGTCCTCGGGGCAGGCGCCGAGCCCCCGGGCGAGCTCCACCGGATCCGCTCGGCCGTCCTCGGTGCGCAGGAGCGCGCGGTAGACACGGTACGCAAAACGAGCGTTGATCCCGGTTGCCGCCGACATCGCCTTGAACTCCAGCCGTAGATCCGGATCGTGAGCGGGAACGCGCGATTGAACACCGGGGAAACCGATTCCCCGGCGTTCGGGTGGCGAGACTACTGCAAGGATTCGCCCGGTCAAGGGTGCCGCGGTTTAACTCCCGGCATACCCCCGAGGGGTGACGAACCATCCGAGGTCGCACCGTGCTGTTCGTCCACGTCGCGGTCCGCCCCGCCACCGGCCGTCGCTACCGCAGGACGGACTCCAGGAAATCGCTGCCGAGCCGGGCGACGGCCGGGAGGTCGAGCTGGTGGAGGACGTAGCGGCCCCGGCGTTGGGTGACGAGCAGACCGGCCTTCCTGAGGACCGCGAGGTGACGGGAGACCTCCGGGGCGGTGATGCCGTACGCGTCGGCGAGCTCGCTCGTCGAGTACACGCCGCGCGCGAGGTTGCGGCACAGCCGCATCCGCATCGGATGGGTCAGCGCTTCGAGCCGCCGCGTGACCGTTTCCACGGACTCGCTGCCGCCGACCTCGTCGGTGGCCACCGGGTACTGGACGACGGGCTGCCAGCCCGGAGCGTAGATGGCGAAAAGGTGCGGCCACCCGAAGACGCTCGGCAGCAGGGTGACGGCCCGGCCGCGGGCCTCGGTGCGCCCGTGCACCAGCTTGTCGGCGACGATCCGGCTGCCCTGCGCGTCCTCCTGGAGGCTCAGCGCCGGCGACGCCGCCGCGAGCGCCTGGGCCAGGCCCTTGCGGCGCAGCAGCTCGGTCTTGTGCTGGGCGTCGGCGGCGAGCTGGACGCGGACCCGGCGCCAGGTCTCGGCGAAGAACGCCCGGTCGCAGTCCTCCAGGAGCCGCCGGATCCAGGCGCGGGTGGCGGTGGGCTCGGCGAGCATCCGCTCGACGAACGCCGCCTGGCGTGGGCCGCGCGCCGCCGCCAGGTCCAGCGCACGGCGCCGCGACCGGGCGTCGACCAGCGGTGACGGCAGGCCCTTGGGATAGTGGCTGGTGCTGCAGGAGATCTCCAGCGCCGCGCCGACGAACCGCTCGTCGTCCATGCGGTCGAGGTCGTCCAGTTCCTCGGCGAGTGTCTCCCGGGGCCGGGTGGGCATCAGGAAGTCGGAGCGTGTCGAACGCCACATGAAGTCGGCTTCCAGTAGCCGGTCGGCCAGCTCAGGCCGGAGCGCGGCGGAGGTCGCCGTCGTCCACGCGTGCAGCCGGGCGTGGTGAGCGGGCTCGGCCAGCGCGTGCAGCGCGCTGCCGAGCTCGGCCAGCGGCGAGGGGCAGAAGGTGATCCGCTCGTGCGGCAGTCCGGTGATGTCTATGGTCACGCTCACCTCCCCATGGTGCCGGACCGGGCGGAGCCGCTGCCGCGTCGTTTGACCAGGACTGTCAATCGACGGGACCTCCGGGGCGGCCTGGGGGCACGGTGATCGCATGAACGCACTGCAGCAGCACCTCCTGGACAGCCACCGGGCCGCCCGGCACGCCGAACCCGCCCCGCCGGTGCCGGGCGCCCGCGACATCGAGGTGCTGCGCGCGGTCCGCGACCACCGCCGCTTCCGGGCCGTGCTCGCCGGTCGCCCGGCCACCGGCCGACTCCGCGCGGCCCTGCGGCGGGCCCTCGGCCGGGATCCGCGCTCCTGGGCGCGGACCGGCTGGTCCGCCGAGTAGCGCCCGCCCGCCGGTGCCGGGGGCGGGTGCCCGGCTATGGCGATGTCGGACGGTTCCGCTACAGTCCCGGCCATGTCCGGGGAACCCGTGGACGGCGGCCCGGCCGTCGAACACGTCAATGAACAGGCACAGGTGACGATCCACCAGTTCCTGGTGACCGCCGACCCGGGCGAGGTGGCGACGAGGCTCGCCACGGAGCCGGGCCCCGCCGCACGGCTCGCGGCGGCCGTGTACCGGGCGTCCGCGCAGACGCACGGCACGGCCGACGCCGCCACCCGGCGGCAGATCCTGGCGCTGGACGCGGCCCGCTTCGGCGACCGGGCGCTCTCCGCCGGCCTCGCCGCCGTGTCCCTCCCGCGGGCGCCGGACACGCGGTGGCGGGTGGACTGGGCCACCGGCTCCGGCGTCCACCCTCGCTTCCTCGGCCTGCTCGGCGCCGCCGCCGGGCCGCCGCCGCTGGTGGACGGCGACGGCCGGCCCGTCGACCTGTTCGCCGTCCGACACCGCGTTCGGGTGTGGGACCTCTCGGGCGACCCGGTCGTGAGCGGGGAACTCGCCTTTCCGGAGCCGGTCGGCGCCTTGGCCGTCACCACGGACGGCCGGGTGCTGGCCGGGTTCGGCCACGATCTGGCCGTGCTGTCCCCGTGCTGACGGTCGAACGGCGCACAGTCCATCGGAACGTCTGATCTGCTGTCAAAGTTCCTGGTTTTCCTGCGAACTTGAGTGATGTCCCTTTAAGCTCCCGTTAACATGGCGGCTTTTCAGCCACACGCGAATGCCCTCGCGGGGTCCGGGCGGAAGGCCCAACTGACAATGAGAGCAGGGATGACAACGACACGTGATCAGGAGTCCGGTGCCGTTCGCGGCCCGGAGCGGCGGTGGCCGGGCCTGCCCGGACGCCGTACCGTGGGGGGCGCCGCGGCGCTGCTCCTCGGCATCGGGGCGTGCTCGCTGCTGGCCGCCCCGGCCGCGTTCCCGCAGGCGGCGGACGGGACGGTGACGGTCCAGGTGATCCGCGCCGTCGACACCGACGGAGTGTGGACGCCCGGGCTGGAGCCCGGGATGGCCGGCGTCAAGGTGACCCTCACCGACGACACCGGTGCCGGGATCGAGGGCACCACGGCGGCGGACGGCACCGTCACGCTGACGCCGGGTACCAAGCTCACCGGCGGCAAGTACCGCGTCCAGGTGGTGAACCCGAAGCCGGGCACGCTCTACCCGGCCTTCGCCTCCCGCGAGGGCCTGGGCGGAAAGCCCAACCAGCTCAGCAGCAACGAGGAGTTCGTCGACGTCTCCGGCGGCAAGAACGCGTCGGTGCTCACCGGGCTCTGGTACCCCGGCGACTACTGTCAGAAGAACGCCACGCTGGTGACGACCTGTCAGGCGGCCTCGCGCGAGGGCGGGACCCAGCGCACGCTGGTCTCCTTCCCGTACAGCGCGCGCGGCCAGGACGGCAAGGACGCCAAGGCGACCAACATCGCCACCAACGCGGAGACCGGCACGCTCTACGGCATCGCGTGGAACAAGGCCGACCGGCGGGTGTTCTCCTCGGCGGTCGCCAAGCGCGCGACGGAGTACGGTCCCGGTGGCGCGGGCGGGATCTACGTGACGGACCTGGCGTCGAAGCAGACGTCGCTGTTCACCACGGTCCCGAACGCCGGTTCCACCGCCCACGGCGCCGGCACCGACGACGGGTTCATCGCGGTGCCGGGCAAGGAGAGCCTCGGCGGCATCAAGGTCACCGACGACGGCAAGGACCTCTTCGTCGTCAACCTGAACGACCGCAAGCTCTACCGCTACAACGCCACGGTGGCCACCGCGGCCACGCCGAAGGCCGTCTACTCCATCCCGGACCCGGGCTGCCCGGCGGCCGGGGACTGGCGTCCGTTCGGCCTCGGCCTGCAGGACGGCACCGGCTTCCTCGGTGGCGTCTGCTCGGGCGAGTCGACGGGCAAGGCGTCCGACCTGCGCGCCGTGGTCCTGCCGTTCGACCTGGACACCGGCGCCTTCTCGGCGGCGATCCTGAACCAGCCGCTGGACTACCCGCGCCAGTCGACCGTCGGAGCGGGCAACCCCTGCGACGGTGCGGCCTGGTTCCCGTGGACCAACGGCTGGCCGACCTCGCAGAACGGCACCCCCTGCAGCACCGGCCTGCTCGCCCAGCCCGAACCCGAGCTGGGCGAGATCGCGTTCGAGACCGACGGCTCGATGCTGCTGGCCTTCCGCGACCGCTTCGCCGACCGCGCGCCGGACGGTGTTCCCTACGCCGCCGTGATGTCGGGCGGTGACCTGAACAAGGCCTGCCTCGCCAACGGCAGCTACGTGATGGACACCAACGAGGGCTGCGGGAAGTCCCCCCGGGGAACCCGCTTCTTCGACACCAGCTGGGGCGGTCACCGCAACACGGCCTTCGCGGGCCTGGCCGACTCGAAGGTCGAGAACACCATCGCGACCTCCGCGTTCGACCCGAACCACGAGGCCCTCGGCTACGGCACCTCGTTCCTCCAGCGGAACGGCCAGCAGGACCCGAAGTTCGGGTTCCGGCTGACCCCGCCCGGCGGTCCGGACCCGTTCGGCAAGGGCGCCTCGATGGGCGACCTGGAGGTGCTCTGCGACCAGGCGCCGCTGCAGATCGGCAACCGCGTCTGGTACGACCCCGAGCGCAGCGGCATCCAGCGCCCGGGCCAGAAGCCGGTTCCCGGGGCGACGGTCAACCTCTACGACGAGGCGGGGAAGCTCGTCGGCACCACGAAGACGACCGATCGCGGTGAGTACTACTTCGACGACACCAACGTCACGGGCGGCCTCAAGCCGCGCACGAAGTACACCGTCCGGCTCGACAACCCCGCCGACTACGCCAAGGGCGGCCCCCTTTACCAGTGGGTGCCGACCGACTCGGACGTCGGCGACAACGCCTTCGTCAACTCGAAGGGTGTCGTCCCGGCGGGCGGGCAGTACGCCGAGCGCGCGCTGACCACCGGCGGTCCGGGCGAGAACGACCACACCTACGACTTCGGGTTCCGCCAGCAGGAGGGCGCGCTGCGCCTGGTCAAGCACGACCAGGACGGCAAGCCGCTGGCGGGCGCGACGTTCCAGCTCTGGAAGGAGACCAACGAGACCGCCGGGCTGCAGAGCACCGGTGACAAGCCCGACGCGAAGGTCGGCGAGCCCTGCACCACCGGGGCCGACGGCATCTGCAAGGGCAGTGGCGTGGCCGGGTCGTACTACTGGCAGGAAGTGAGCCCGCCCGAGGGCTACTCCGCGCCGGAGACCACGGTGTTCGGCCCGCTGGTGCTGAACGCCGACAACCTGGCCACCGGGGTCGAGGTGACGGCCGTCAACAAGCTGAAGCCGACGCCGACGCCGACGGCCACCCCGACGCCGACGCCGACGCCGACGCCCACCGAGTCGCCGACGCCGACGCCGACTCCCACCCCGACGCCGGTGCCGACGCAGACCCAGGCGCCGACGCTGCCGTCCCCGGCCGCGACGCCGCCGGCGCCGGCCACCCCCGCCCCCGGATCGCACCTGGCCAACACCGGTGCGAACGAGGGCATCCCGGTGATGGCGGCCGGGGCGGGCACGCTGACCGTCCTCGGCGCGGTGCTCGTGCTGATGGCACGCAGGCGCCGGGCCCAGCACCGCTAACCTGCCTCCGACGGCTCACTCCCGCCGGGCCCGTGACACGGCCCGGCGGGGTGGCTGCCGAGGCACCAGGGCGGGTCCGTGGACCTCTTGGTCCGCGGGCCCGCCCGTGTGTTGCGCGGGCCCGCCCGTGCCGTTGTGACCGACCGACGAGAGAAGGCATCCGCATGGCCCGGAAGATGGCCCCGAAGACGAAGGCCGCCACCCCCGGGACCGCCCCCGGGCCGGGTCGCCGGACGTACTGGCTCAGGAGCCTGATCGCCCTCGCGGTGTGCGCCACCGCCGTGGGCGGCCTGGTCGCGTACCGCACGCTGTCCGACGAGCCGGGGGAGCGGCCGGTGACCGTCGACGAGGCCGCCCGGCTGGCCCTGTCACGCCTCAACCTGTTCCAGGCCAGCCCGGTCAAGGTCACGCTCGACGCCGCCGAGGGCGGGGGAGTCACCGTCCACGTCGAGGGCGTCGTCGACTACCGCGACCGCCGCGGCACCGGCCGCTACCAGGTCGCCGGGGCGAGCGGCGCGCTCGACCACGGCCTGGTCGTCTGGGACGCCGGCGGCCTCGGGCTCGCCCCCGAACCGGACGGTACGGACGGCCCGGCCTGGCAGCAGGCCGAACGGGTCCCCCGGCAGGGCTGGTCCCCGCGCAGCTACACCGCCGACCCGCTGGACGCCGGGCTCCAGCTGATCGTCCAGCTCGGCGCCGACCGGCCCGACAACCCGCTGCTGCTCGCCCAGTCCGGCGCGCGCTGGCTCGGTCGCGACCGCCTGGACGGCCGCGACCACGACCGCTTCGCCGGCCCGCGCGCCCAGGGCGCCGCACCCGACGGCGAGCGCTCGCCGCTGACCTACTGGGTCGACGGCGACGGCGGGCTGCGGAAGCTGACGATGCGGATGCCGGGCCTGGGCACCCCGACCACGGTCGGGTTCGCCGGGCGGGACGACACCGCCAAGCTCCCCGAGGCGCCCTGGCTCACCGGCTGACGGGCACCCGGCCGGCCCAGCGGTCCGTCAGCCCCGCCGGCCCGTCACCCCGGACAGCCCCGTCGGCCCGTCACCCCGGACAGCCCCCGTCGGCCCGTCACCGCGCCGGCTGCGGCGGCAGCGCGGCGGGGTCCGTCGGCAACGCGTACGCCGCCGGGTCCACCGCCCCCGGCAGACCGGTCGCCGGCCGGCCGGGAGCCGCCGGATCGGCCAGTGACGGCTGCGCGGGCGGGGCCGGCACCTGGCTGAACGGCACGCCGGGCGGCGCCTGCACCGGGGCCGCCCGCCCGGCGGCCAGCGGCCCGTGCGCCGGCCCGCCGCAGGCCGCCGCGGCCTCCAGCCCGTCCGGGTTCTGCGTACCGGGCCGGTTGCCGCTGAAGCAGTTGCCCGGGTCGACGGAGGCGAGCACCAGGTCGGCGCCGTTGCCGTCCACCTGGTTGCCCTCGACCCGGTTGCCGCTCGCCGGGTGGCCCGCCGGGTCGGTGACGATCACCCCGGCCGCGCGGTTGCCCCGGACCAGGTTGCGCTCCACCCGGTTCGCCGTGCCGCCGCCGATCCCGATGCCGATGCCGAAGGCGCCGTCCGCCTGCTGGGGCGAGTCGGCGGCGTTGTTGTCGACCACCACGTTGCCCGCGATCACCGCGGCGTGCTGCGGGGCCAGCGCCTCCAGGTCGTTGGAGTTCACCGTCACGCCCACCCGGTTGCCCGCCGCGCGGTTGCCCAGGATCGACAGCTCGTCGGAGGCGTTGGTCAGCTCGATGCCGACCGCGTTGCGCTCCACCGTGTTGCCGCGCACCAGGGTCTGGCACGGCTTGCACTGGCCGACGTAGATGCCGGAGTCGGCGTGCCCGGAGGCGTAGGACTCCTCGATCACCCCGGCGCGCGCGTCGAAGGCGTAGATGCCGTACAGGCCGTTGTTGTAGGCCGTTACCCGGGTCGCCCGGAAGCCGACCACGGGCGGGAAGCGCTGGGTGTCCAGCGGGTCGTACGCCGAGCCGCCCGCGCCGCGCTGCTGGAGCTTCTCGTCGGTGACGCCGGTGAACAGCACGCCGTTGGCCAGGTAGCCGTGCACGGTCAGGTTCTCCACCACCGTGCCGGCGCCGGTGGCGGTGATGCCGTTGACCAGCTTCATCCCGCCGTCGAACACCACCGTGGAGCGGTCGGTGCCGCGCACCACGATGTTCGGCTTCGCGACCCGCACGCTCTCGCGGTAGGTGCCGGGACCGATCAGCACCGTGTCGCCCTCGCGTGCGACGTCCACCGCCTTCTGGACGGTCGGGAAGTCCTCCGGCACGCGGACCACGCTCCCGGCCGGGTGCTTGGCGTCCTCCGCGGCCGGACCGGAGGAGGAGCACCCGGCGGCCGCCAGGACGACCGCGAGGGCGGACACGGCGGCGACGGCGGTCCGACGGGATGATTGACGATCAGGAAACGTGATTTGCATGGCACGTGTTCTATCGTCTCCAATAGGGCGCATGCCCACCGGATCGGAAAATGCCACGTCGTCGAACCCCTCCGCCGCGTCCGGCGTCGGGCGGCGACGGGCACTGCTGGCGGCCGGGGCGGCGCTCGCCGCCGGTGTCGGCGCGACGGTCGCCGATCTCGCGGGCAAGGACCGTGCGGCGGACCGCGGCACCACCGGTGCGCCGCGGCCCGAGGCACCGATACCCTTCCACGGCGTCCGGCAGGCCGGGCTGACGGCCCCGCAGCTGCCCGCGACCAAGCTGCTGGCCTTCGACCTCCCCGCCGCCGCCACCCCCGCGGACCGCGAGGCCCTGCGGTCCCTGCTCACCGCCTGGACCCGCACCCTGGCCGCGGCGGCCGGACCGTCCGCCGACCCGCGGCTGCGCGCCGACGAACGCGCCCCCCGGCTCACCTCGCTGGTCGGCCTCGGCCCGGGCCTCGCCGCCCGGCTCGCCCTCGCCGTCCCCGCCGGATTCGCCGAGCTGCCGCCGTTCCCCGGCGACCGGCTCGACGAGGCCCGCAGCGGCGGCGACCTGCTGCTCCAGCTGTGCGCCGCCGACCCCTGGACGCTCGCGGTCGTCGCCGAACTCGCCACCGCCGCCGCCCGGGGCGCCGGCGCCACGCCCCGCTGGGCGCAGTCCGGCTTCCTGCCCCCGACCGCACCGGGCACCACGCCCCGCAACCTGTTCGGCTTCAAGGACGGCACCGCCAACCCCGACGAGGACCAGGCCCGCCAGTGGGTCTGGGGCCCGCCCGGGCCGCACGAGAACGCCACCGTCCTGGTCTACCGGCGGATCCGGATGGACACCGCCGCTTTCGCGGCCCTCGCCGAGGAGCAGCAGAACCTCGCCATGGGCCGCCGGATCGGCGACGGCGCCCCGCTGACCGGCACCGCCGAGCGCGACGAGCCGGACCTCTACGCCAAGCACCCCGACGGCGCCTACGTCATCCCCAACACCGCCCACGTCCGCCTCACCGGCCCCCGCCTCGACGGCGGCGCCCGGATGCTGCGCCGCGGCTACAGCTACGACGACGCCCCCGGCGACCGCGGCCTGCTGTTCTGCGCCTTCATGCGCGATCCCGCCCAGTTCACCCGCGTCCAGAACCGCCTCGCCGAGCGGGACGCGCTCAACCCCTTCCTCGAACACAACGCCTCCGCCGTCGCCTACGTCCTCCCCGGCGCCCCGGAGGGCGGCACCCTCGGCGACCGGCTCTGGGCCTGACGGACCCTCACCCGGGGGCGGGGGAGGGCGTTCAGCCCGTGGCGGCCTCACGCAGCCGCTTCTTGTCCGGCTTGCCGACCGGTGTCAGCGGAATCTCGTCGACGAGGTGGAGCACCTCCGGGGCGTAGATCCGGCCCTTGCGCGCCGTGACGAAGGCACGGAGCTCGGCCGGCCGCGGGTGCTGCCCCGGGGCGGGCACGACGGCGACGTGCACGTGCTCCGCCTCCTGGTCGTCGCGGACCCCGAAGACCGCGCAGCGCGCGACCGCCGGGTGGGTGAGCAGGAGGTCCTCCACCTCGGACGGGTAGACGTGCCCGCCGACCACGATGATCAGGTCCTTGGCCCGGTCGGAGAGGTAGAGGTAGCCGTCCTCGTCGAAGTAGCCGACGTCGCCGGTGTTCAGCCAGCCGTCGCGCAGCACGGCGGCGGTGAGGTCGGGCCGCTTCCAGTAGCCGGCCATGACGGTGCCGGAGCGCAGGTGGATCTCGCCCTGTTCGCCGGTGGGCAGGTCGGTGCCGTCGAGCGAGCGGATCGCCACCTCGACACCCGGGACCGGCCGCCCGACGGAGACCTGCCCGCCCTGGCCGGTCCGGTCGTGCTCGCGCGGGGTGAGTACGGAGATCAGCTGCGTCTCCGACGTCCCGTAGATGCCGACCAGCACCGGCCCGAACACCCGCAGCGCCTCGCGGATCCGGGTCGGTGAGGAGGCGCTGCCCCCGTAGAGGACCTGCCGCAGGCCGGACAGGTCGGTGCGGCCGATCGCCGGGTGGTCCAGCAGCTGGTGGAGCAGCGGCGGCAGCACCCAGAAGTCGGTGATGCGTTCGCGCTCGACGGCGGCCAGGACCGCGCCCGGTTCGAAGGAGCGCTGGAGGACGACCGTGCCGCCGCGCCGCAGGGTCAGGTCGGCGAGGATCCCGGCGAGGTGGGCGAGCGGGGTGGCGACGAGCAAGCGCGGCGGTCCGTCGGCGGCGTCGCTGCCGATCGGGGCTTCGAAGACGTGGCGGTAGGGCCCGTGCAGGCTGAGGATGCCCTTCGGGATGCCGGTGGTGCCGCCGGTGTGGCGGATGTTGAGGTCGTCCTCGGGGCCGATCCGGACGTCCGGTGGCTCGGCGGGCTGCCGGGCGGAGGCGGCGAGGACGTCCTCGCCGACGGCCGTGCCGGAGCCGGCGTCCGGCCCCGGGCCCAGGGTCAGCACGGTGGGAACGTCGATCAGCGGGAGCAACTCGGCGGCGGAGGCGTACCGTTCGGCGTCCACGAGCAGGATCGTGGTGTCGACGCTCGCGGTGATCTCGGCCAGGACCGGGGCGCTCATGCCGTCGTACAGGTTCACCACCCGGGCGCCCGCGAGGCCGGCCGCGTACCGGGCGGCCAAGGCTTCGGGGGTGTTGCCGGTCAGCAGGGTCACGGTGGTGCCGCGGGCGGCGCCCCGGGCGATCAGCTCGTGGGCGAGTCGGCAGCTGGCGGCGGCGAAGTCGCCGGAGGTGATCACGGTGCCGTCGGCGTCGACGACGGCCGGCCGGTCGGGGCCGGATGCGAGGGACCGGAGGATCAGGGCGGGGCCGCTGACGAACTCCGCGTCGCCCATGGCTACTTCTTCCTTGTAGTTTGCAACCATGGGCCCAGGCTAACCCCGCCCCGGCCGCCGTACCGGGCGCCTCCGACGGGTATTCGGCCGGAAATCTCCGCGATAGGGCGCATTGGTGAGGGGTCGTCAGCGTGCCTCCGGGGCCGGCGCCGCGGGCGGGCCGATCCGGTGAAAGCCGCCGCTGAACAGGTGGATCCGGCGGCCGGGGCCGCTGGCGGGGCGGGCGGCCGTCAACACATGCGGGTGCGCGCTCGGGGCCACCACCCTTCCTCCGGGGCGCTGCGCTCCGAACGAGAGGAATCACCCGAATGAGATCCGGCAAGAGGTGCACCACGGTGACGGTCCGACCGGAGCCCCGGCTCCGCCGTCCCCTGCGGCGGGCGGCCCCCGGCGCGGTGGCGGTGGCGGCGGTGCTCGCCGTCGGCGTCCCGTCCGGCACGGCGTCCGGCACGTCCGCGGCCCCGTCGCCCGGTCGGGCGACCACCGCCACCGCGTCCGCGTCCGCCTCCGCGACTGCGACCGCGACCGCCACCGCCACCGGGTCCGCGCGGAGGCCGGACCTGACGCTCACCAAGACGGCGACACCGGCCATCGTGACCGGCGCCGGGCAGACCGTGACCTTCACCCTGCGGGTCACCAACACCGGGAACGCCCCCCTCACCGGCGTCTCCGTCAAGGACACCGCCTTCACCGGCGAGGGCGCCGCGCCGGTGATCTCCTGCCCGTCGACCGCCCTGGCCCGGGAAGCGTCGATGACCTGCACGGCGACGTACGTGATCACCGGCCCGGACCTGAAGCAGGGCCGGGTCGACAACACCTCGGTGGCGATCGCCAAGGCGCCCGACGGCAGCACGGTGACCTCCGCCCCCGCGTCGGCGGCGGTCACCGCCGGGCTCGTCGGCCGGCCGCCCGGCTCGCCCTCCCCGTCACCCTCCCGGACGGCGACCGCCTCCCACCACCTGACCCACGTGCCCTCCCGCACCCACGCCGCCGTGCCGCCGACGACCGGCGAGCCGTCCGCGGAGCACGCGCTCGCCGAGACCGGAGCCGGCACCCGCACCCTCCTCGCGGCCGTCGGTGCCGCCCTCCTGATCGCGGCGGGCACTCCGCTCCTGCTCGCCGCCCGCCGCGCCCGTCGCCGGGACTGACCCCGCCGGAGATCGCCTTCGAAGAGCGGCGTTCGACGACGTTGCGGAGCCGGCGGACGTGCCGGTCGCGGCCGGGGGGTCAGCCTGCGTGAGAGCCCCGTCGGCGCAGGTGGGCAGGGGGTCTGCCAGGAGCCGTGGAGTTCCGGCACGTCCCGCCAGGACATGCCGGAACGCAGCTTCCACGCGATCCCGTTCAGCACCGGCGCCCGGCGCGCTCAGCGGCCGGTCGGCAGGTTCATTCCGCCGGTGCAGTCGAACACCACGCCGGTGACGAAGGTGTTGGCGGCGAGCAGGTGGATCGCCCGGGCGACGTCCTCGGGGCGGCCGACCCGGCCGACCGGGACGGTGGCGGCCAGGCTGTCGAAGAGCTCGGCGCGCTGCTGGGCCGGGACGCGGTCCCACCACGGGGTGTCGATCACGCCGGGCGAGACGGCGTTGATCCGCAGCGGGGCGAGTTCGACGGCCAGCGGCGGGACCATCGCCTCCAGGGCGCCGTTGATCGCGGCCAGTCCGGCGGTGCCGGGGATGGCGGCGCGGGCGGAGGAGGCGGTGATAAGGGTGACCGAGCCGTCCTTGCGCAGGTGCGGCAGCGCCGCCTGGAGGACGCGGACCTGCGGCCAGAACTTTCCGTCGAAGCCGGTGGCGAGGTCGGCGAGGTCGAGCTGGGCGAACGGGCCGCTGCCGGCCGAGCCGCTGACCGCGACCACCAGGTGGTCGACGGTGCCGGCCTCGGTGAAGAAGCCGGCGAGGGCGGCCGGGTCGGTCGCGTCCAGCTGCCGCCCGGTGCTCGTGCCGCCGATCCGGGCGACGGCGGCGTCCAGCCGCTCGCGGTCGCGGCCGGTGACCACGACCTCGGCGCCGTCCGCCGCGAAGGCGGTGGCGGCCGCCTCGCCGATGCCCGAGCTGCCGCCCATCACGACGACGCGCTGTCCGGCGAAGAGGTTTGACGCAGTGCTCATGGTCGGGTTCCTTCCGGATGGTTCGAAAGCTTGTCGAGACCGTTGGTTCCGGCAATGATGTTTGTCGAGACTGCTAGTCTTGTCAAGTGCCAGCAGGAAGGAAGGGACGACCACGATGAACGAAACCGAGGGCACCCCGCCCGCCCGGCCGCACACCGGGCGCCGCCGCAACGAGGCCGCCCACCGGGCGATCCTGGACGCCGCGCTGCGCCTGCTCGCCGAGTCCGACGGCACGCCCGTCACCATCGACGCCATCGCCCGCACGGCCGGCGTCGGCAAGCAGACCGTCTACCGGTGGTGGCCCTCCAAGGGTGCCGTCCTGCTGGACGCCCTCACCGACCGCGCCGACCAGGACGTCTCCGGCCCGGACACCGGTGCCCTGCGCACCGACCTGCGCTCCTTCCTGACCACCACCTTCGAAGGCACCCAGCGCGACACCACCGCCTCCGCCCTGCGCACGCTCGCCCGCGAGGCCGCCCGCGACCCGCACCTCGCCGAGCTGATGCGGACTTTCACCGCCTCCCGGCGCGACGCGCTGCGCGACCTCCTCGCCCGCGGCCACGACCGCGGCGAGCTGGCCGAGGACGCCGACCTGGACCTGATCGTGGACCAGGTCTACGGAGTGCTCTGGTACCGCTTCCTGCTCGGCCACGGCCCACTGGACGCCGCCGTCGCCGCGCGACTGGCCGACACCCTGATCGCCGGGAACGCGGCCGGCTAGGAGTGTGGGTCGGTAGCGAGCGGGCGGCTCCGCTCCGGTGATCGGCGGATCGGTCGCGGCGGGCTCGTCAGGGTAGGTGGGGCCGGCGGGGCCTGCCTGCCGGGTGCCCGGCAGGCGTGGGCGCCCTTGTTCCGGTGCTTGGCGATCTGGTCGGCGGGCTGCGGGATCGCCGAGCGCGGATCCTCCGGTGCCGCAGGTGCTCGCGGGATCGCGCGCGAGGAGCACGGCGAACGGACCCACTCCGGAGCCCGCCGCACCGACACGGGTGTGGCACGATGACGGTCTTTCGAGGATCGGGCCGAGGACGGGTGCAGCGATGGAGGACCGGCGAGCCAGGGCGCAGGCCGCGGCGATCCGCTGGGTGGTACTGGTGGTCGCGCTGCTGTTGCTGATGGTGGGTGCCGGGTACGCGGCATCGGGCCGGGCGGTGGCGCGAGGCGCGGGCAGCCCGGGAGTGTTCACCGTCACCAAGGAGGCCGTGAACTGCGGCCGTTGTGTGGTCGAGGGCACCTTCCTGCCGGACGACCCGGCCGAACCCGTCCTGACCGGCGCCCGGGTGATGGGCCGTCTCCCGGTTCGCGTGCTGGGAGATCAGGCCCGGGCGGTCGGCCACGACGGCAAGGTGTACCCGCCGGACGGCGGCGGGGCGGCGCAGCGCGGCCTGGGGATCGCCGCCGGCGGGCTCGCAGGGCTGCTGCTCTGGCTCTGGCTGGCCGTCCGGGCCCGCCGCCGACGCCGTTCCGCCTCACTCTAGGGCTTCCGGTCGGCCGCCTCCGGTGGCGATCGGTCGGTGCAGCAGCACGACGCTCCGATGACGGGCGGGAGCCGGCGTGCACCGCCGGTCCGGCCACAACGGCTCTGTCCGCGCCCGCTGCGCATCGGTCAACGACACAGATCAACCAACGATCAGATGATCCGCAGGAGGCGGCCTGGCCGCCCCGGCCCCCGGCCGGCGCCGCACCCGCCCGGGGCGGGTGCGGCGCCGTGCGCGAAGATGGGGCCTTCGGACACGCAGGGTGAGGGGCAGCGGGTGGGCGGGGAGTACGGGGACGCGGACGGGGCCGGTACCCGCGTGTACAACCGGCTGACGGACAGTACGGTGCACGGCACCGTGGTCCAGGCCGGACGGGCCGACATCGTCATGCGGGCGGCGGACTCGGTCGAACCCGCCGTGCCGGTGACCGTGACACCGCCGCTGGGCCTGCGGGACGCGTGCCGCCCGCTCCGGGGGCGCGCCGACGTGCTGGCCCGGCTGGAGGCCGCACCGGCCGGGGAACGGCTGCAGGTGCTCTGCGGGATGGGCGGCTGCGGCAAGACCTCCCTCGCGCTGGAACTCGCCGCCCGGCGGACCGCCACCGGGTGCCGGGTCTGGTGGGTCGAGGCCCGCAACGGCCCCGCCCTGGAGGCCGCGCTGCGGGCCGTCGCCCGCCAGGCCGGCGCCGCCCCGGAGGAGCTCGAACGCGGGGACACCGCCGACGTCCTGTGGTCCCGGCTGGCACGGCTGGACGGCCCGTGGCTGCTGGTCGTCGACAACGCCGACGACCCGGCCCTGCTCGACGGACCGGGCGCGCTGAGCGCCGGCACCGGCTGGATCCGTCCCGCCGTCGGAACCGGCACCGTCCTGGTCACCACCCGCGAGGGCACCGCCGCCACCTGGGGGCCCGCCGCCCGGCTGCACCCCCTGCGGCCCCTGACCGGCGAGCGGGCCGAGGACGCCGCCCGGATCCTGCGCGACCACGCCCCGGACGGCGCCGGCACCGAGGCCGAGGCCCTCGCCCTCGCCGCCCGCCTCGGCGGCCTCCCGCTCGCCCTGCGCCTGGCCGGCACCTACCTCACCGAGGCGGCCCGGACACCGGCCCCGTTCCGGGCACCCGGCACCCCGACCGGCTACGCCGACTACCAGCGGGCCTGGGAGGCCGGCCCGCAGGGCCTGGACCCCGAGCACGCCCTCTCCCGGACCTGGGCGATGTCCCTCGACCTGCTCGAACAGCGCGGCCACAGCCACGCGCGGCACCTGCTGGAGCTGATCGCCTCCTTCGCCGACGCGGACCTGCCGTACGCCCTCCTCCTCACCCCCGACCGCCTCGCCGGCATCGGCCCGCTCGCCGCGCTCGACGGCCCCGCCCTCTGGCAGCACCTCACCGCGCTCGCCGCCTTCGGCCTGATCGACCTCCCCGACCCCGCCCCCGACGCACCCCCGGTGCTGCGCATGCACCCGCTCGTACGGGACGCCTCGCGCACGGCCGAGGCCGGGGCGACCGCCCTGGGCCTCCTGGTGGCGGCGGCGCTCGCGGAGGAGACGGGGATGCCGGAGGAGGCCGAGTTCTGGAAGATCTGGCGACTCCTCGCCCCGCACATCCTGGACGGCTTCCACCGCATCGACACCAGGCCCCTCACTGATGAGGAACTCCTGAACCTTGTCGAGGCCGTCGACCTGTCAGCCCGGTGCCTCAAGGGTGAAGGCCTCTTCACCCAGGCCCGGGCCGAGTACGAGGCGGTCCTTGCCCTCGAATGCGAACGAGGGGGCGATACCCACTCGGGGACGCTCGCCACCCGGCGCCGTCTTGCCCTGGTCCTGAGTGATCTGGGTGAGTTCGACGCGGCACGGGCGGAGCTCGAACAGGTTCTTGCCGTTCTGTGTGGGCTGGGCGATGGGACCCTCACCGTGAACACCCGGCGTTCTCTGGCCCGGGTGATGCTGGAGATGGGAGAGCTGGACGCTGCCCGGGCGGAGTTCGAGGCCATCCTCGCGCTCCTGCAGGACAATGTGGGCGAGGAAGCCCCCGATACGCTCGACGCCCGGCGCGAACTCGCTGTGATCCTCAAGCAGCAGGGGGAGCTGGAGGGGGCCCGGGCCGAGTTCGAGGCCGTTCTCGACATCCAGCGGAGCCACCTCGACGACGACTCTCCCCAGGCGTTCATCACCCGCGCGGCCATCGCTCAACTCCTTTATGACCTGGGGGAAATGGAAGATGCCGGCGAAGAGCTTGCGGCGGTTCTCGCCCTCCAGCGGGCCCAGCTGGGTGAGGCCCACCCCAACACCCTGATCACCCGCCACAACCTCGCTGTGGTGTTCCTCGCCATGGGGGAGCTTGAAGCGGCCCGGGCGCAGCTGGAGACGGTGGTCGCTCTCGAACGCGATCGGTGGGGCGCCACCAACCGAGTCGGCCTCCTCACCCGCCGCACTCTTGCCCTGACGCTCGTCGGCCTGGGAGAACGGGAGACGGCCAGGGCCGAGTACGAGGCGATCCTCGAAGTCCAGCGCGAGCGGCTGGGCGAGGACCACCCCGACACGCTCGCCTTGCGCGAGGAACTCGCCGCCGCCCAGGACCCCCCGGCGACGTCCGAGCCCGAGCCGGCCGAACCTTCCTGAACCCGGCCGGGAACGACGGCGCCGGCACCACGCGTTGGGCCGGCATGGTGATGATGTCGGGCCTGCTCCTCATGGCCGTTCTGGTGATCGTGCCCTTCACCCTGGCGGCGGCCCGGCAGGTCGTGGTGCGGTCGGGCCGCCCCGGGTGGCTGTCCCGGCGGCTGGCGGCCCGGGCGCGCGGGGGCGGCGGGCTCGGCCTCGGTGCCACCGCGACCGAGGAGTTGCACGCGTTCTTCAACGCGAACAAGCGCGTGCAGATCGAGCAGCGGCGCACTCAGCTGGTCCTGCGGGACGACGACCGCGCCGCTGCTCCGCCCCGCACCCGCCTCGACCTGGACCTCAACACCGCCTTCATCGAGCAGCAGCGGTAGGAACGGATCGCCGCCCGCGCCGGGCTCAGACGGCCACCACCTCCACCGCGTGCACGGCGTTGCGCGCGCCCGAGGGCGGCTGGACGCGGCCCCGGGCGTCGGTGGCGCGGCAGCGGATGCGGTGCGGGCCGGGGGACAGCCTGCACGGCAGGGCGAACCGCTGCCAGACGGGCCCCGGGCCACGCGGTTGCAGGAGGGTCGGGCGCCAGCCGTCGTCGTCGACGGCGACCTCCACCGCGACCACAGGCTCGTAGCTCCACGCCCGGCCGGTCAGCTCGTGCGTTCCGGCCGTCACCCGCTGTCCGTCGCGCGGGCCGAGGAGCTTGCTGTTGACGTCCACCTCCCGCACCGGGCGCGCTGCGCCGCCGCCGGGCGGGACGCGGGTGTAGAGGCGGGTGGTGAACAGGTGCTCGGGCCGCCGCTCGGAAAGCACCACGCGGGTCAGCCACTTGACCGAGTTGGTGGCGAACAGCCGCGGCGCCACCGCGCGCAGCGGGAAGCCGTGCCGTCGCGGCAGCGGTTCGCCGTTGACGGTGTCGGCCAGCAGCACCTCGTCCCTGGCCTGCTCCAGCGGGAGGTCCTTCAGGTACCTCAGCCCGCCCTCACCGGCGTACGAGCCGCGGTCGGCGCCCTCGAACCAGATGTGCCGGGCCTGCGGACGCGGGGCCGCGAGGTCCAGGACGTCGGCGAGCGCCACCCCGGACCACTCCAGGTTGGCGACGGCGCGGGTCGGGACGTCGGGACGCGACGGATTGCCGAAGCACTCGTGGAAGGCGGTGAGGCGCCTGCGGGCCAGCCCGCGCAGCGCCGCGAGGTCCAGCCAGAGCGGCCGCTCCACCAGGCCCTCGACGGTCAGCGTCCAGGCGGAGGCGTCGAGTTCGGGCGGTGGTCCGAGGTGGTTCCGGACGAAGAGGTGCTCGACGGGGGTGAGGAAGGCGTCGGGCGTGCTCGGATCGGCGGGCGTGGCCTGCACACGGGCTCCGTACGTGGTCGGTCCGCCCCGCCGGGACCGGGAGGCCGTGGCGGGGCGGACCGGGGTGGACTCCGGCTGGACCCTAGGAAGGATTGCGGTCCGAACGATCCGTGTCCACCCACCCGTTGCGGCCCGGAGTCACGTCCGCCGGCTCCGGGCCGCGGCGCCTCAGGGGCTGCTGCCCGGGCGGTAGGTGGTGAGTTCGCCGTGTTCCGACAGCGCGCCGGCCAGGTCACCGGGCTGCTGCCGCAGGGTGGCGTCCAGGAAGGCGAGCGTGGTCGCGGCGACGACGCGCGGGCTCCCGGTGCGGCCCAGCGAGCCGACCAGCGAGGGCAGGGGCGGCAGGTACAGCGGGCCGTCCATGAAGGTGAGGTGCGCGGCGCCGGGAATGCTGAGCCGGTAGCTCGTCGCGGTGCTGAGCTTGAGGACCTCGGTGAGGCGGGGCAGGTAGCGCGGGTCGGTCGCCGGGCCGATCTCCTGGGTGAGCGCGAGCACCGGCTGGCGGAACGGGCGCGGGTCGGGGTCGCGGGGGTAGCCGTCCAGGTCGATGACGGCGGCGAAGCGGGCGTCCTGGCGGGCGGCAAGCAGGGCGGCGGCGCCACCGAGGGAGTGGCCGGTCACCGCGGCCCGGGCGGTGTCCAGACGGCCGGTCAGCGGGTCGCCGGTCTCGCCCCGGTCCAGCCGGCCCAGCTGGGTGAGGACGAAGCCGAGATCGGCGGCCCGGATTCCGGCGGTCTCGGCGGCCCGCCGGTTGTCCTCGGTGTCGTCGCCGGTGGCGGCGACCTCGGTGCGGATCGTCCGGCCGTCGGCGAGGACGACGGCGGCGGAGTCGTACGGGTGGTCGAGGGCGGCGACCAGGTAGCCGTTGGCGGCCAGTTCCTCCGCCCAGGCGGTGTTCTGGGTCCGCACGCCCCCCAGCCCGGGGGAGAACAGTACGACCGGGAACCGGGCGCCGCCTCGCGCCACCGGGGCGTCGGGAACCGCGTGGGTGCGGGCCCGCAGGACACCGTCCATCAGGAAGCCGGGGAGGCCGGCGTAGCTCGCGAGGGCGTCGGCGACGGTGCGCGCCTCCTCCTCCGTGCGGCCGAGGTACTGGGCCCGCCGGGTGTCGGATGGGCTCTCCTGCGCGGGGTACCAGAGCTGCGCCACGACCGTGCGCCGGTCGTCGGGTTCGGCAGTGGCGGTCTCGGGGCGGTCCGGGTCGGTCCACTGCAGCACCCGGGTGCCGACCGCGAACGGCCCCGTCGGCTCGGGGAACACCGGCACCGGGAAGGCCCAGGCGGCCGCCGGGCCGGTCACGGTCAGGGCGAAGCAGACCAGTGATCCCGGCAGCGCCAGCCACCACCGGACCCGCCTCGCAGGCCGGCCGGTGCGGCGTCGGACCAGCGGGGAGACGGCGAACGGCAGCGCCAGGACGGCGCCCGCCACCACCGGGAACAGCTGCCAGCGGAGCCCCAGCACGCTCAGCACCAGCACGGAGAGCAGGAAGGCCGCGCCCGCCGCGATCGTCACGGGCGGGCGGGCGCCGGGGGGAAGCCAGCGCGCCGCCACCAGCGCGACGGCGGCCAGCAGGGCGAGGATCTCCAGGGGGGACATCTGCGGTCCCGTGAGTAGGTCTGTCACCCGGTCATCGTCGGCGCGGGCCGCGCCTCGCCACATCGATCCCCGGTCGCCGACCGGTGCCACCGCGGTCGCCTTCCCGGACCCGGCCTCCTGCGACCGGAGTCGCAAGTGAACCCGCCCGGTCGGCGGCCGCGTTGCGACCGCGGGAGGTGGCGGGGCTCCTCCTGGGGTCGTAGTCCGGCGCGGCGCGATCAGACGGTGGACGCATGCGTTCCGCCGGGCCGCGCCCTACCGTGACACCCGGTGCGGCTCCGACCGGGGCCGCCGTGACGCCGAACCGACAGGGACGTGGGATGACCGAGCCGGCCGTGGAAACCGGCGGTGCCCGCCCGGTGCGCCGGCGGGGCAGGGCGCCGCGGGCGTGGGCCTCGTGGCTCGCGGGGTACGCCGACCGGACCTCCGCGCGAGCCGCGCGGCCGGTGAGCGCGGCCCGGCGCTGGGGCTCCCGGCTGCCGCCCGTGGTGTGGGACTCACTGCTGCCGGCCCTGCTCCTCGTCAACATCGCGACCACGCACGCTTCGCGGGGGCTGCCGGTGGCCCTCGCCCTCACCGCCGCCCTCACCCTGCCCCTGCTGTGGCGGCGCCGGGCGCCGCGCACCGTGTTCGGCGTGGTGGCGGCCGTGGCCCTGGTCCAGTGGCTGGTGGACGTGCAACTGCCGGCCGACGTCGCCCTGCTGGTGGCGCTCTACACGGTGGCCGCGCGCTCGGGGCGGCGCGGCACGCTCCTCGCCTGGGCCGTCGTGGAGGCCGGGGTCCTTCTGGCCTGCCTGCGCTGGGTGGCGGAGGACGCCTTCCTGACCCCCTTCGTCGCGGTGACCGCGACGGCCGTGGCCGCCGCCGTGCTCGGTGTGAACGTGCGGACCACCCGGGCCTACCTCGCGGCCGTGGAGGAACGGGCCGCGCGGCTGGAGCAGCAGCAGGAACAGCAGGCGCGGCTGGCCGTCGCCGAGGAACGGGCGCGCATCACCCGCGAGATGCACGACATCGTCACCCACAACCTGTCCGTCATGGTCGCGCTCACCGACGCCGCCGTCTACGCCCAGCACCGGTCGCCCGACAAGGCGACCGCCGCGATGCTCCAGATCTCCGAGACGGGCCGGCAGGCCCTGACCGACATGCGGCGCTCGCTGGGCGTGCTGCGGACCGACGAGCCGGACGCGCAGCGCCACCCGCTGCCCGGCATCGCCCAACTACGGTCCCTCGCCGACCAGATGAGCGCCGCCGGGCTGCCGACCGGCCTGGAGGTGCACGGCACCCGCACCGGCGTTCCCGCCACCGCACAGCTGACCGTCTACCGCCTGGTGCAGGAAGCCTTGACCAACGCCCTCAAGCACACGCCCCCCGGCACCCACGCGCAGGTCCGCGTCCGGTGCTCGGCCGAGGCCGTCACGGTGGACGTCACCGACAGCGGCCCCGACCCGACGCCGGCCGCCGGCACGCCGTCCGGCCACGGCATCCCCGGCATGCGCGAGCGCGCGGCCGCCTACGGGGGGACCCTGCGGGCCGGACCGCTGCCGGGCGGCGGCTGGGGCGTCCGCACCCGCCTGGACCTCGGCAGCGGCGGGGAGGCGTCCCGATGACGATCCGCATCCTGATCGCCGACGACGAGGCGCTGCTCCGGATGGCCTTCGCCACGGTCCTGGAGGCCCAGCCCGACATGGCACCGGTCGGGGAGGCCGCGGACGGCGCCGAGGCGGTCCGCCTCGCCCGGGAACTGCGGCCCGACGTCGTCCTCATGGACGTCCGGATGCCCGGGACGGACGGGATCGAGGCGACCCACCGGGTGATCCGGGCCTCCCCGCGGAGCAAGGTGCTGATCCTCACCACCTTCGATCTCGACGAGTACGCCTACGCCGGACTCAACGCCGGGGCCTCGGGCTTCCTGCTGAAGAACACCAGGCCCGAGGAACTGCTCACCGCGATCCGCAGCGTGGCCGCGGGCGACGCGGTGGTCTCGCCGCGGATCACCCGGCTGCTGCTGGACAACGTCCGTCCGCACCTGCCCGGCCGCGGCGGCGCCGTGCACGACGAGCGGCTGCGACGGCTCAGCCCCCGCGAGCGGGAGGTGCTGGTCCGGGTGGGCCGCGGTCTGTCCAACGCCGAGATCGCGGCCACCCTGCACCTCGCCGAGGCGACCGTGAAGTCCCACCTGGGGCGGGTCCTGCAGAAGCTCGAACTCCGCGACCGGATCCAGGTGGTGATCTTCGCCTACGAGAGCCGCCTCGTCCGCCCGTCCTGACGCCTGCTGCTCGCCACCCGCCGTCAGGACGGCAGGAAGCCGAGCCGGCGGAGCCGGCCGAGGAGGTCGACGACGCCCCAGGCCTCGGCGATCCGGCCGTCGGCGAAGCGGAAGACGAAGATCTTCTGGTACGCGACCGAGCGGCCGGTCGGCGGACGGCCCAGGTACTCGCCGAGGTTGGTGCCGGTGACGGTGTTGCGGCTGACCACCTTGTCCTCCTCCGCGATCACGTCCTCGACCGCGACGCGCAGGTCGGGGCAGGCGCGGCGGAGCGTGTCGAAGACCTGCTCCAGGGCTAGCGGTCCCCTGACCGTGGGCGGCACCGGCGTGTGGAGCAGCAGGTCGGGCGCGCGACCTGCTCGACGGTCGCGGCGATCGGCTCGGGGTCGCCGGAGTTCACCGCGTCGTGCAGCCGCCGCAGCGTCGCCACATGGGCCAGGGCGGTGGTGGGGGACTCGGGCACGGGTTCCTCCTGGTGTCCGGATGCTCGGGGTGTTCGAGAGCCGTACGGAGGACGGTTGCGGGCCGCGATCGGTGACACGGGCCGTCGACGGGGCCGCGAGCCGTCCCGGCGCGCCGCCGGCGCCGGACGGCCCGGAAGCGTCGATACTGCGGCCGTGACCGATCACCGGGCGAAACCCGACCGCCGACGGTTCCTCACGGCCGCCACCGCCGCCGGAACGCTGGCCTTCCTCGGCCTCGGCCCCGGCGCACCGGCCGCCGCCGCGGCCCGGCGCTCGCTGCTGGGCCACGAGGTCCGACGCCTGCCCACCGAGGAACACGTGCTGGCGGTGACCTTCAACGCGGCCTGGAACGACGACGGCCTGCCCGAGGTGCTGACCGCACTCGAACGGCGCGGTGCCGGCGCCACCTTCTTCCTCACCGGCCGCTTCGCCGAGCAGTACCCGGCCGCCGCCCGCACGCTCGCCGACGCCGGCCACGGCCTGGCCAACCACTCCTACGACCACCCGCCGCTCGCCGGGCTCACGGCGGACGGCCTGCGCGAGCAGGTCCGGCGGGCCGACCGGGCGATCCGCGCCGCGGCCGGCACCGGGCCGCTGCCGTTCTACCGCTTCCCCTACGGCGAGACCACGCCCGAGGCGATCGAGGTCGTCAACGCGCTCGGCCACGCCGACGTCGAGTTCACCCAGGACACCAACGGCTACCTCGGCACCGTCGGCGGCATGGCCGTGCCGAAGGCGGTCGAGCGCGCCGTCGCCGCCCTCGTCCCCGGCGCGATCCTGCAGCTCCACCTCGGCAGCAGCCCCTCCAACGGCCCCGGTCTCGACCCCGCAGCCCTCCCGCTGATCCTGGACGCCGCCGAGGAGCGCGGCTACCGCGTCACCACCCTGGACGCCTTCCTGGACCCCGCCACCGGCCTGCCCGGCTGAGGGGTGTACCGGCGGTGGGCCGGGGTAGGCGCCTGGATGTGACCTCGTTGTTCACCAACCGTCGCGACGCCGGTCGCAGGCTCGCCCTGCGGACCGGTGACTACCTGCGCGCCCGTGGTGGGGCGGAGCCGGTGGTCGTCGGGCTGGCGCCGGGCGGGGTCGCGGTCGCGGCGGAGGTGGCGCGGGAGCTGGCGGCGCCGCTGGACGTGCTGGTGGCCCGCCCGCTCAACGCGCCCGGCAACGGCACACCGCTGGGCGCGCTCGCCGACGAGGAGCCACCGGTGCTGAACCGGCGGGTGATGCGCGGCCTGGGGCTCGGGGCGGCGGACCTGGAGTCCGAGGTGAGCCACCAGCGGGTGGAGCTGCACCGGCTGGAGAAGCTGTACCGGGACCGCCGGCCGGCGCTTCCGGTGGACGGCCGGACGGTGGTGCTGGTCTGCGACGGCGTGGTGTTCGGGCCGCTGATCCCGGCCGCGGTGTTCGCGCTGCGCGCCCGCGGGCCGGGTTGGCTGGTACTGGCCGCCCCGGTGTGCGACGCGCGGTCGGCGGCCGGGCTGCGGCGGATCGTCGACGTCCTGCTCTGCCTGCGGGAGGCCACCTATCTGCACGCGGTGGGCCCCTGGTACGACGATTTCCGGGACGTCACCGACCGTGAGGTGGCGGTCCTGCTGCGGCAGCAGCCGACCGTGCGCCGCCCGGGCTGAGCCGCCCCGGGAGGGTGTCCGCGCGGTCGGGTGTGCGTGCGCTCAGGTGCCGGTGGCCGGGAGCAGCAGCAGCCGCTCGGGGTCGAACGGCATCCAGGCCGGGGCCTCGCCGCGTCCCATCGTGCGGACACGGCACCAGGCCGGGGCGCCGGCCGGGCGCCACCAGGCGTTGATCCGGCCCACCGACCAGCTGCCGTCCGCCCGGTTGACCTGGACCGGCTGGTAGGCCGGCTCGACCTCGTGCTCCGGCGGCTGCCAGCCGGGTGCGCCGTCCGGGTGGGACGCCGCGGTCTGCTGCCGGGGACCGTCTGCCATGTCTTCCCCTCCTGGGCGGGCCGTCGCGCCAACTCTACAGGCGTGTAGTAGTTCGTGGGAGTCCGGTGGGTGAAATTCGGTCGAGCGGTCGGGGCGGGGCGCGTACGGTCGGGGCCGGGCGGGAGTCAGGGGGGCGCACGGTGGCGGCGGGTTGGGGTGCGGCGTTGCTGCTGGGCCTGGTGGTGCTGGTGGGCTCGTCGGTGCAGCGGCTGGCGGGTGTCGGGTTCGCGCTCGTCGCGGGACCGGCGCTGGTCCTGCTGCTGGGACCGGGGGAGGGCGTGACGCTCTCCAACTGCGCGGCCGGCGTGATCAGCGCCGTCGGACTGGCGGAGACCTGGCGGCGGGTGCGGCTCACGCGGATGCTGCCGCTGGCCGGCGCCGCCGCGTGCACCGTCCCGCTGGGCGCCCGGGTCGCCGCGGGGGTGCCGACCCCGGCGCTGCTGATCGGCATCGGACTGCTGGTCAGCGCGGCGGCGCTGCTGGTGATCCGGGGCGTCCGGGCCTCCGCGCTGCGCGGCCTGCGGGGTGCGCTGGCGGCGGGCGCGGCCAGCGGGTTCATGAACTCCGCCGCCGGGGTCGGCGGTCCGGCCGTCTCCCTGTACGCCGTGAACACCGGCTGGAGCGCCCGGGAGTTCCTGCCCAACGCGCAGTTCTACGGCGTGGCCGTCAATGTGTTCTCGCTGGCGGCCAAGGGCGTTCCGCACCTGGCTGCCCCCGCGTGGGCGACCACGGCCGGCGGGATCGTGCTCGGTGCGGGCGTCGGCCGGGTGCTGGCGGACCGGGTGCCGGAGCGCGGCGCCCGGCTGGTGGTGCTGGGCCTGGCGCTGGCCGGCGGCCTCGCCACCCTCGGCAAGGGTCTCTGGGCGCTCTGACGGCACCGCCCGGCGCGGGGACGATGGCGCCCGCGCCACCCCGGCGGGCATGCTGTCCCCGTGCAGCTCCGCATCGAAGCCGTCGACCTGCCGGGCAGCTCCTGCCCGGCCGCTCCGGGCTTTCCCGGCTACCGCGACATCCGGGTCGCCGTCCAGCGCCGCGACCGCCCGGGTGAACTCCTCGACCCCCGGCCCGGCGACGCCCCCTCGGCGGTCTGGACGCTGGAGTGCACGGCGAGCGTCACCCCCGGCGGCATCGACCTCGGGGGTCCGTACGTCCAGGGCCGGCCCGGGCGGCGCTTCGTCCACCTGGTGTGGCAAGCCGCCGACGACAGCGGCGGCTTCACGGTGTTCCGGCGGGCCAAGCTCATGCTCGACGCCGTCGACGCGACGGTGGCCGCCGAGGCGGTGGCGGCCGAGGCGGTGGCGGCCGGGCGACTGGTCGCCCGCCTCGGCCTGACGGACGCCGAGGGTCATCCGCTGTGCGCGGCGGTCCGGCCCCCGGCCGTGGTCTGGTCGGCGCAGGACGTGAACGGGCCGGGGGCGTCCGGGGGCTGAGGGTCGCTCGCTTACCCCGTTCACATACCGGGGCGGGGTACAGTGACCGCCATGCGTCCGGACACCGCCCCGCCCTCCCGCGACCCGCGTCGCCGCGGGGCGGGGGCGGCGCTGGTGCTCCTCCTGCTGACCGCCCTCGGACTGATCGGTCACCACACCCTCCCGGCCGGGATCGGCCCGGCCCCGCACGCCGCCATGGTGACGGCGTCCGACGCCCATCAGCACATCGGCGCGGCCGGGCACCGGTCGGCGACCGTCGCCGACCGGTTGCCGACGGCCTGCGCCGAACACCGGGTCTGCTCCTCGACGGTGCCCGCCCGCGGCATCCCGCTCGACGCCCCGCCGCCGGCCGGGCTCGCCGACGCCGCCGCCGCCGGTCCGGCGCCGCGCCGACCGGCGGCCGCGCCCGGCATTCCGTGGCCCGGCGCACCCCCGCCCGACCTCGACGTCCTCTCGATCTCGCGCAGATAGGCCCCCCACGGCGGCCGGGAGCGGAACCTCCCGCCCCCGCCGCCGGGCAGCCCCGTCCACCGGCACGGCCGTGGAGGCCGGTGCCGTACGCGCACTCACCCGAGAGACCCCGATGCCCGAATTCACCGTCAACCGCCGTTCCCTGCTGCTCGCGGGCCTGGGCGCCACCGGCGCCGGCCTGCTCGCCGCCTGTTCGGACGCGGCCGGCACGCCGCCGCTCACCGACCCGTCCGGCAGCCCCGTCGCCGAGGCGGAGGCCAAGCGGCCCTCCACCGGCCGGGAACGCCCGGTGACCGTCACCGCCACGGCCGACACCGTCGACCTCGGGGGCGGGACCACCGCCCGGACCTGGACCTTCGGCGGCGCCCTGCCGGGCACCGCGGTCCGCACCACGGCCGGCGACACCCTGGTCGCCACGCTGAACAACCACCTGCCCGCGCCGACCTCCCTGCACTGGCACGGCCTGGCGCTGCGCAACGACATGGACGGCGTGCCGCCGGTCACCATGAAGGCGGTCGCACCCGGCGGCAGCTTCACCTACCGCTTCGTCACCGACCGGCCGGGCACCTACTGGTTCCACCCGCACGTCGGCGTCCAGCTCGACCGGGGCCTGTACGCGCCGCTGATCGTCGAGGACCCGCGGGAACCGCTGGGGTACGACGAGGAGTGGGTGGTCGTCCTGGACGACTGGCTGGACGGTGTCACCGGCACCCCCGACCAGGCGCTCGCCGAGCTCCGCAAGGGCATGGGCGGCAGCTCCGGCACGGGCGGCCACGACATGGGCGGCATGGGCGGGATGTCCGGCCACGACATGGGCGGCATGGGCGGGATGTCCGGCCACGACATGGGCGGCATGGGTGGGATGTCGGGCCAGGACACGGGCGGCACGGGCGCGCCCGCCGGGCAGCAGCAGTCGTTCATGCTGATGGGCGCCACCAGCGACCTGCTCGGCGGCGACGCCGGCGACGTCCGGTACCCCCACCACCTGGTCAACGGCCGGACCGCCGCCGACCCCGAGGTGTACCGCTCCCAGCCGGGCCGGCGGGTCCGGCTGCGGATCGTCAACGCGGGCGGCGACACCGCCTACCGCCTCGCCCTGGGCGGCCACCGGCTGACCGTCACCCACACCGACGGCTACCCGGTGAACCACGAGGAGGTGGACGCCCTGCTCATCGGCATGGGCGAGCGCTACGACGTGCTGGTCACCCTGCGCGACGGCGTCTTCCCGCTGACCGCGCTCGCCGAGGGCAAGGACGCGGCGGGCCGCGCCCTGGTCCGCACCGGTTCCGGCGAGGCCCCGGCGGCCGACCTCCGCCCCGCCGAGCTCAACGGCCGGATCCTGGCCGCCGACGCGCTGCGGGCCACCGACGAGGTCCGGCTGCCGGCGCGCACGCCCGACCGCACCCACCGCATCGAGCTGACCGGCGGCATGGCCAGGTACGACTGGGCGCTCAACGGGCGCCCCTTCGACATGGCGGACCCGAACGCCCGCCCGTTCCTGGTCGGCGCGGGGGAGCGGGTCCGCCTGGAGTTCGTCAACCGGACCGGGATGTGGCACCCCATGCACCTGCACGGGCACACCTTCCAGGTCGGTGAGCAGGGGCCGCGCAAGGACACCGTGATCGTGCTGCCGGGCCGCACGGTGACCTGCGACTTCGACGCCGACAACCCCGGCCGGTGGATGACGCACTGCCACAACGCCTACCACGGCGAGGTCGGAATGATGGGCCTGGTCGGCTACCGGGCCTGAGGCCGCTCCCGGGCGGCGGGCTCAGGCCCGCCGCCCGGGCCGGTCCGCCCGCACCACGACGGTGCACAGCCGCTTGGTGGCCCGGGTGAGCGCGACGTAGAGGTCGCGCTCACCACCGGGGCGGGCCGCGCGGATCCCGTCGGGGTCGACCACCACGGCGGCGTCGAACTCCAGGCCCCGGGCCTCGGAGGCCGGCACCGCCCGGACCTGCTCCGCGACGCCCCCGGCGGCCGTCAGGAGCGCCGCCAGCGCGCCGACCGAGGCGTCCGGGCCGACCACGCCGATCAGCTCGCCGGGATGGGCGGCCGCCTGCGCGCGCAGCTCACCGAGCAGGACGTCGCCGAGCGTGGCCGACGTCGCGCCGAGGGTGCGCGGCCGTTCGCCGTGCCGGATCGAGCCGACCGGCGGCTGCTCCGGGGCGATCTCGGACAGCAGTTCCCGGGTGGTGGCCAGGATCTCCTCGGTGGTGCGGTAGCTGACGGTCAGCGTGCGCAGGTCGAAGCGGCCGCCGAGGTGCGGGGCCAGCGCCTCGTGCCAGCCGCGCGCGGTGGCCGCCGGACCGGCCTGGGCGAAGTCGCCGACCAGCGTCATCGACCGGCCGGGGCAGCGCCGCAGCACCATCCGCCACTGGAGCGCCGTGAACTCCTGCGCCTCGTCCACCACGACATGGCCGAAGGCCCGCCGCGGCGGGCCGTCCAGCAGGCCCGCCGCCTCGTCGAGCAGCGGCAGGTCGGCGTCGGTCCACGGCGCGCCCGGCGCGCGTCGCAGCAGCGCCCGCTCCTCGGCGGTGAACTCCGGCAGGTGCGCGGCCAGCGCCCCGGGGTCGCCCAGCAGCGCGTCCACCACCGCTCCGGGCGTCAGCCGCGGCCACAGCCGCTCGACGGCGCGCTCGACGTGGGCGTCGTCCAGCAGCTCGGCCCGCATCGCGTCGACGTCGAAACCGGGGCCGTCGTCGGCCGGCCCGTCGTCGATGCCCAGTCGGCGCAGGTCCCTCGCCGCGGCCCGGTCGAGGTCGAGGCCGGTCACCTCGGCGACCTCGGCGTCGATCCGCGCCAGCGTCTCGGCGGCGCCCCGGGCCAGCGCGGCCGTCACGGCGTCGACCAGCAGCTCCTTGAACAGCCGGCGGGCCCGGTGGTGGGCGAGGCCGCCGGCGCGGGCGGCGTCCCGGACCCGGGCGACCTCCGCCGCGTCCAGCCGGACGTCGTCGTGCCCGACGCGCACCGCCAGGCCCCCGTCCGGCGCCTGCCGCGCCCGCACCACGGCGGCCAGCGCTCCGGCGAGCGCGGCGTCGCCCTTGAGCCGGGCCGTCCGCGGCCGTTCGACGGCCTCCGCCACAGGGCCGCCCGAGCCGTCGGCCGGCCTTCCGGCCGGTTCGGCGCCGGCCAGCTCGGCGCAGGTCGCGAGCACGACGTCGTTCTCGCCGAGCGAGGGCAGCACCTGCGCGATGTACTCCAGGAAGCGGGCGTTCGGCCCCAGCACCAGGACGCCCTGCTCGGCGGCCTTCGGGAAGGCGTAGAGCACGTACGCGGCGCGGTGCAGCGCGACCACCGTCTTGCCCGTGCCGGGACCGCCCTGGACCACGGTGACCCCCCGGTGCGGCGAGCGGACGATCGCGTCCTGCTCCGCCTGCAGCGTGGCCACCGCGCTGCCCATCCGCCCGGTGCGCCGCTCCTGGAGCGCCGCGGCGAGCGGGCCGTCGCCGACCACGTCCTCGGCGGTGGGCTCGGAACCGTCGAGCAGCTCGTCGGTGACCCCGACCACGGCGCGCCGCGCCAGGCGCAGGTGCCGACGCCGCCGCAGTCCCATCGGGTGCACCGGCGTCGCCTCGTAGAACGCCCGCGCCGCGTCCGCCCGCCAGTCGACCAGGGCCGGCAGCTCGTCCTCGCCGCGCTGCAGGCCGAGTCGGCCGATCCGCAGCGCCGTCCCGTCCGCCAGGTCGATCCGCCCGAAGACCAGGCCGCCCTCGGCACCCTCCAGACGCCGCACCTCGCGGGCGAGCCGCTCGGCCGCCGACTGCCGCTCGTAGGCCTCGCCGGCACCGTCCGCCCGGGTCGCGAGCGTCCCGGCGAGCTGCGCCCGGGTGTCGGCGAGCCGGTCGTCGAACAGCGCCGTGACGGCGTCCACCTCCGCCCGCTCCAGTCGCACCTGGCGTACCACGTTCTCCTCGGCCTGCGGCACAGGAAGCGCTCCCCTCTCGGTGTCGGCCTGTCACTATGCGTGGTCGCGCGACGAATGTAAACGTTGACCTCGGGCCCCGATCCGTGTCTTCGCCCGGGCCCCGGGCCTTCGTCGGCCCGGCCCGGAACGCCGCCGACCGGGCACCCGGCCGCCGCGGTGGCGGCCCGGTGCCCGGTCGGTACGGGGGTGCGGGAGCCCGGGACTCAGGCCTCCTTGATCACCACGGTCTTGGCGGACTTGTCGTGCAGCGCCTGCTGGTACGGCTTGTCCCACAGCGGCCACAGCACGTTCAGCAGGGCGAAGAGGGAGCCGATGCAGTAGACGGCGTTGGGCAGCGTGTAGAGGGCCGCACGGATCAGCAGCGAGTTCTCGGCGGGCTTGGCCCCGGTCGCGAGGTCGACGACCCGCAGCTTCATGACCTTCTTGCCGACCGTCTGGCCACCCTGGGTGAGCAGCATCGCGGCCTCGTAGCCGAAGGAGAGCAGGGACGCCACGATGTAGTACAGGAACGAGGCGCCGGTGATCGCGAAGACCAGCACGGTGGGCACGAGCAGGATGGCGACGTCGATCAGCCGGGCGACCAGGCGCTCGGCGACCGGGGCGAGCGGCTTGCCGCCGGGCACCGGGGAGCCGCCGTACGCGCCGGGCTGGGGCTGCCCGTGCGGCCAGGAGCCCTGCGGCTGGCCGTAGGGCTGCTGCGGGGGAGTGCCGTAGCCGGGCTGCCCGTACGGCTGCTGCTGCTCCCCGTAGGCCTGGCCGTACGGGGCCTCCTGCTTGTACGGCTGCTGCTGCTCCCCGCCGTAGGGGTTCTGGTTCTGCTGGCCGTAGGGGTTGTTGTTCCCCTCGTACGGGTTCTGACCGTTCCCGGTGGGACCGTTGGTGCTCATCGTGGCTGGTTCCCTGCCTCGGCGATGGTGGTAGGGCTGTTCTATCGATCATCGGTCGGCCTCGTGAAGACGGACCGGCAAGTCGTTACCGATCAGGCACCCCGTTGTCGCCGAGCCGGGTGGCCGGGAGTCCGTTATGTTCGAAAATGCCGGAATAAGCCCGCGCCGCCCGCCGCGGCGGCCCGACCAGGGAGACGGCCATGACCGGTGCACCCGAACCCATCAGCGACGCCGGCCGGACCGCGCTGGAGCGGGAACTCGCCGAGCTGCGCACCGAGCGCGCCGCCGTCGCCGCCACCCTGAGCGGCGACGACCAGCCCGGCGATCCGGCCGACCAGGCCGACGAGTTGCAGCGGGTCGACGAGCTCGACCGGCTGGACGACCGGATCACCGGGATCGAGGGACGGCTGCGCGAGGCCGCCGCCGCTGGGGCGCCGAGCACCGAGTGCGTCGGCGTCGGAAGCACCGTGACCCTGCGCTTCGCGGACGCCGACGAGATGACCGTCCGGATCGGCGAACTCGCCGAGGAGCTGGACCCGGAGCTGGTCACCGCCGACAGTCCGCTCGGCCGCGTCCTGCTCGGCCGCCGGGCCGGCGAGACCGTCGAGTACGAGGCCCCCGGCGGGCCGACGACGGCGCTGGTCCTGTCGATCGGCGACGGCGCGGCGGCGTAGCCGCTCTTCCGGGCCCGGCCCGCGGCGTCAGTGCGGCCTCAGCACGGCCTCAGCGCGCAGGGGTGGACCAGGTAGGAGCCCAGCCGGCCGTCCCGGTCGCCGTCCTTGAACGCGACGGCGCGGCCGGTCAGTCGGTCCCGCTCGGCCCGGAGTTCGAGCGCGGTGCTCGGGCTGTTGATCCGGGCGTCGGCGGTGGGCAGTTGCAGCGGGGCGCTCGCCAGGAGGTCCCAGTGCTCCGACGCGGTGGCCGGCGCGGTGACGGCCGGTTCGCCGGCCAGCCGGAGTTCCACCCGGCCGCCGGTCAGGATCCTGATCCGCAGCGGGACGTCGCCTTCCGCGGTGCCGATCTCCCCGGCCCAGACGCCCGGCGCCAGGAACGTCGGGTGGGTCCGCTCGACGGCCGGGTTGACCTGGTCGTTGGAGAAGCCGGGCACCAGGATGCCCACGAGGTGCTCGACGACGGCGTCACGGGCCGCCTTCGCGGTGGAGTTGGTCAGGACGGCGATGGAGGTCTCGCGCTCGGGGATGTCGATCATCATCGTCGCGATGCCGCCCATGCCGCCGCCGTGGCTGCGGATCACCGGTCCGGAGCCGCGCGAGACGATCCGGCCGAGCCCGTAGCCGAGCCGCTCGTCGATCGGCAGGGCGTCGTCCATGGCCGCGGCCGTGGCGGGTTCGAGCAGCCGGGAGGCGGTGCGGGCGAACAGTGCGACGTCGCCGGCGGTCGCCCAGCCGGCCCCGGCGGCGGGGTGGCCGGTGAAGCAGGCGGGGTAGGCGCGGCCGTCGGGGGAGTAGCGCTCGGCGACGGGCGCCGGCCCGGGGTGGGACGGCCCGAACCCGAAGCTCGCGAGGCCCAGCGGCTCGGCGATCCGCTCCCGCAGGTGGTCGCCCAGGTCCTGGCCGGTCGCGGCCTCCAGCAGCCGGCCCAGCTCCTGGTAGCCCAGGTTGGAGTACTCGAAGCCGGTCCCCGGCTCGCGGACGAGCGTGCGGTAGCGGTCGAGGTCGACGGGCAGCGGGCCGGTGCCGTAGTGGAAGCTGTAGAACGCCGGGAACCCGCCGCGGTGCCGCAGCAGTTGGCGCGGTGTCGGCGCGGTCCACCGGAAGCTGCCGGGGATCGGGGCGTCGAGGTCCAGCAGGCCGTCCTCGGCGGCCAGGCAGACGGCGGTGGCGGTGAAGGCCTTGGTGACGGAGGCCAGCCCGTAGACCGTCTCCGCGGTGGCCGGCCGCCGGTCGGCGACGCTCGCGTGGCCGTAGGCCCGGGCGAGGACGACTTCGTCGCGTTCGGCCACCGCGACGGAGACGGACGCACAGCCGTGTTCGGCCAGCGCCTCCGCGCAGAACTCGTCCAGCCCGTCCAGCCCGTCCACCCTGCCCGGCATGCGGAGACCTCCCGATCGAATCGCCCATCGGTCGAACGATAGTGCTCCGCCTCCGAACGACCGCCGCCGGGGCCGCCCGGAGCTGACGTTCCGTCAGGCCGTGGGTCCGGCGGGGCGGCCCGGGACCCAGAGCGGCACCGGGGCGGTGGGGGCCATGTGGTGGGCCGCCTGGGCGTCGAGCTCGGCCACGGCCCGGTCCCGGTCGCCGTCGGTGAGGTCCGCCAGCGCGGCGGCGGCGGAGCGCGCGCAGGCCAGGACGAGGGCGAGCAGGTCCTGGCGGCGGCAGTGGTCCCGGACGTAGGCCTCGCACCGCGTGGCGACGGCCGCGGTGTGGGACGCGCGCTCGGCCGCCGCGCCGGGGCCGGTCCCGGCGGTGGCCGAGCGGACCCCGTGCCAGAGCAGGACCAGCGCGGCCGGCTCGGCCGGGTGGGACACCTCGGCGAGCCGGGCCCACTCGCGGGCCTCGGCCGACTCCCGGCCCAGCTGCTCCAGGGCCGCCGGGCCGTCCCCGCCGTGGCGTCGCAGCACCAGCTCCGCCGCCCGGCGCACCACCGCCTGCAGGACGGCCTCGGCCGGCACCCGCAGTCCGGGCGCCGCCGGGTCGCCGAAGGCGAGCCAGGCGTCGGCGAACGAGGCGGCCCGCAGCCGCCCCTGCCAGGGGGCGGAGCCGGCCGCGGGCGTCAGCCGTTCCGCCACGGCGAGGCGGACCAGCCCCACGCCGATGAGGTCCGGCGCGTCCGCGTCCGGCCCCAGCCCGATCAGTTTGGTCCTCACTGCGTACCCCCCGGCCAGCGGTCATCACTCGTTCGGGGTATCTCATCACGGTACGGAGCCGGACGTACCCGGTCGGGGCGCCGATGAGACGCACGCCACGCGCCGGGCGTCAGTCCTGGTCGACGGGCCCCTCGGCCGGGGCGGAGGGCCGCTCGGGCGCCGTTTCGCGGCGTTCGAAGGGTGAGGGCACCGGGAAGTAGGCCCGCAGGAAGTCCGTGACGGCCCGCTCCTGCTCCTCGGGCGCCAGCAGGTCCCGGGTGCCGTCGGCGAGGCAGAAGTAGTCCGCCCAGCGCTCCTCGTGGAGCTGCGCGAGCCGGCCGAGGTCCTCGGTGCTGTCGGTGACGAAGTAGCCGTCGTAGAGGTGGCCCTCGACGGTGCGGGCGGTGGCGTGGCCGTAGTGGATGGCCAGGGTGACCGGCGCGAGGTCCGCGGCCGAGCGGAACGGCGAGCGGACCGTGTCGTGCAGCTGCGCCGCGAACCGCTCCGCGCTCTCGGCCAGCACGCTGCGGCGCAGCGGGTGCGGGGAGTGCTTGAGGGTGCGCGGGTAGGTCTTCCCGACCTCGGCGGCCAGGGCGGCACGGGTGTTCTTCTGCGCGGCGACGTAGACCGAGTCATCGGGCTCGGTGACGCCGGGCGGGATGATCCGGTCGTCGGGGAAGTAGCGCGGCATGCCGTTGCCGAGGAAGAAGTCCTCCGGGATGAGCGGGCGGCCGAGGAAGACGTCGTCGTTGAGGTACAGGAAGTGCTCGGCGAGCCCCGGGACGAGGTGCAGCCGGGTCTCGATGGCGTGGGAGTTGAACACCGGGCCCGCGTCGGTGCCGGCGAACAGCGCGCGGTGCGGGACGACGGTCAGGTCCGGGTGTCCGGTGTCCAGCCAGCTCGGCGTCTGGTCGTCGGTGACCAGGTGGATCCGGCGGATCCACGGCGCGTACGCGGCGAGGGCGCGCAGGCAGTAGCGCAGTTCGTCGCGGTTGCGGAAGCGCTGGTCGGCGTCGCCCGCGATGCCGCTCTCGGCGACGCCGTCCTCCTCGGCGATCGGGCCCGCGGTGTGCGCCAGCCGGGCGCGGGCGGCGGCCCGGCGCTCCTGCCAGGCGGGGTCGGCGTCGTCGACCCAGGTGATCACGGCGTCGATCGGGAAGTCGACCTGGTCGGGCAGCGAGGTGGCGAACACGTCGAGCAGCGGGAACGACCGGCCGCCGACGGTCGTGGTCGCGGTGGCCCGCAGCGAGGGCACCCACCAGCCGAACGGGGTCTCGTCGATCGACGCGATGGCGCCGGGGCCGGGCGCGGCGGAGTCCCAGAACTCGACGTCGCAGCCGGTCTCGGGGCCGTACAGCAGGGTGCCGATCACCGCCGGGCGGTAGATCCGCACGCCCTTGACCCGGTCGGCCGGCCAGGACGGTCCGGCCTGGTCCGTGGGGGTGTGTTCGGCGGCGTCCTCCCGGGTGTCCGGCGAGGTGTGCTCCGGCCCGGCCTCCAGGAGGGCGACCGCGCGGGGCAGCTGCTCGGCGAGCACCGTGGTGAGGGTGCGCCCGTGCTCCAGGAGGTCGGCGTAGACGGCCTCGCCGGCGAACGCGTCCGCGAGCGCCCGCAGTACCGCGGGCCGGTCGCCCGGGCTGATCGCCAGGCGGTGCCGCGGGTGGCGGTCGGGCACGATGCCGTGCGGGAGGCCGGCCGTCCGCACCGCCCTGCTCACCTCGGCCAGGTTGCTGTCCCGGCGGTCGCCGGGCAGCAGCGTCCGGCGCTCCTCGGCCAGGTGGTCGCGGTGGCGGACGACACCCGCGAGCGTGCCGAGCAGCTCCGCCTCCCCGGCCGAGCGCTCCTCGGCGAGCAGCTCGTACGGCGACCGCGGCTCCTGCTGCGCGGCGTCCTGCCGTCCGGTGCCCTCCTGCCGGGACTCCGCGTGCCCCACCCCGTCCGGCCCCACCCCGTCCGGTCCCGCCCCGTCCGGTCCGGCTGCGTCCGCCCCGGCGTCGGGCAGGACCTCCTCCGGGGTGGCGACGGGTCCGGCGGGCATGCCGTCGGCCGGCCGGTGGCGGCGGGCCAGAGCGGCCAGCGGGCGCATCCTGGCCGCGAGGTCGGCGGGGCGAATGGGCAAAGGAAACTCCAGGGGCTGATGGTCCGGGTCCCGGGCCTTTTGCGTGTCCCCGACGAAGAATTCGGCGGGGCCGTCGGCCCGGGCGGCCCGGAACGGTTCTCCTTGCTGTCCGGAGCGGTCGGGCGGCCGGTGGTCCGGCCTGACCCCACCGCTGCGGAGGTTCCTCACAGGTGGTTCATGGCGCCCGGCAGGGGCGCGGGTCGGGCGAGTTGCGGTTCGCAGGGGATCGTATGCGACCGAGAGAATTTTGTGTTGATTGATGGTAACAATCGCGTGTCTATTCGGCGCTGCGAAGGAAATGGGGGACGGTCCCCTCGCCATCTGAAATGGTGCGCGACAGATCTGATGGATCGTCACATATTTTCCGATTCGGCAGTCTTGACCCCCTTATGACCTGGGCATTGCCAAGCCTGTCCACCGCGGGGCATCGGTCGGCCCGGGCCCCGTCGGCCTGCATATGCAGATGGTCGACATATGTCGAAAGCTGTCCTATGGTGTTCGCCAGGCGGGCGACCGGATCCGGAGAGCGGACGAGTCGTGGGGGTGTGGGCGCCCGCCGTACACGTGTGGTCCGGCGTACGGCCGGGCCCTCCGCTTCCTGTGGGAGGACCGCAGTGCACCAGCGTTCCCGTTCACCCAAACTGCTCGGCGCGGCGATCGCCGCCGTTCTGGGCCTCGGCCTGGGCGTGCCGCCCGCGGCGGCCGGGGCCGCCCGGGCCGCCGATGCCGACCCCGTCCCGGGCCTGGTGGCCGGATCGGACACCGCCGCCCCGCAGCTGGTCACCGGCCTGGCCGAGCCGGCCGCCGGCGGCACTCCGGCCGACGCCGCGCGCGCCCACCTGGCGGCCCACCGGGACCGCTACCGGGTCGACCCGGCGCAGCTCGTGGAGACCGGGACCGAACGGGCCGCCGACGGCCGTCGCACCGTCAGGTTCGCCCAGCAGCACGGGGGCGTCCCGGTCTTCGGGGCCGCCTACCTCGTCCACCTGGTCGGCGAGGGCGGCGGGCAGCGGGTCGAGTCGGTCGGCGGAAAGTACTTCACCGGGCTCACCGTCCCGACCGTGCCCGGCGTCCCGGACGAGGTGCTGCGCCGGCTCGCGCTCGGCGCGATCGAGGACCCCACCGCCCGGGAGGGCGCCACGGTGGAGGACCACGGTCCGGTGGTGCTGCCCGGTGGTGCCGGCCGGCTGGCCCGCCACTTCACCGTGCGCGGCACCGACCCGGCCGTGTGGGCGTCGACGGCGCGCGAGGTGTTCGTGGACGCGGCCACCGGTCAGCTCGCGCTCACCTACGACGTGCGCGCCCCGTACCGGGCCGCCGCAGCCGCCGCGTCGGCCGCACCTGACGGCCGTGCCGCGGCCGCCACCGCGGCCGTGGAACCCGCCACCGGCACCGCCCCGGACGCCCTCGGCCGTTCCGTGCCGGTGAACGTCGGCCGCCTCCCCGACGGCAGCTACCAGCTCACCGACCTCGCCCGCCCCGCCGCCATCACCACCTACGACGCGGCCGGCCGGGAGGTCCTGGACTTCAACGGCGGCCTGCCCGCCGACGCCCGTCCGGCCGCCTCGGCCGGCCCCGACTTCCCGGCCTCGACCGGCACCAGCGGCGCCACCGACGCGCACCTCAACGCCGCCGCCGTCGACGACTTCTACCGCACCCGCCTGGGCCGGGCCGGGATCGACGGCGACAACGGCCCGATCACCTCCGTCGTCAACGTCACCAGCTTCGGCGAGCCCCTGCAGAACGCCTACTGGGACGGCCGGAAGATGATCTACGGCGGCGGTACCGGGACGTACCGCCCGTTCTCCGTCGCCCGTGACGTGGCCGGCCACGAGATGACCCACGGCGTGGTCGAGCACACGGCCCAGCTCGTCTACCTCGGCCAGTCCGGCGCCCTCGACGAGGCCGTCGCCGACTACTTCGGCAACGCGATCGAGGTGACCAGCCGCGGCATCCCGATGACCGACCCGCGGGCCGCGCTGCTCGGCGAGGACCTGTGCCGCACCGGCACCCCGGAGGCCTGCGCCGTCCGCCGGCTGGACGACGGCCGCACCACCGTCGCCGACTTCATCGGGGCGCCCGCGGGCGTCGACAACGGTGGCGTGCACCTCAACTCCACCATCTTCTCGGGCGCGTTGTGGGACGTCCGGCGCGCCCTCGACCCGCTCACCGCCGACCGCCTGGTGTACCGCGCGCTCGCCGAGTACCTCACCCCGCTCGACGACTTCGTGGACGCCCGCAACGCGGTGCTCGCCGCCGGTCGTGCGCTCGGCCTCGACCGCGCCCAACTGCGCGCCGTGGCAGGGGCGTTCGACGCCCACGGGATCAAGTCCGGCTGGCAGCGGCGGATCGGCGTGGACAGCCGTTCGCTGCTGAGCGAGCTGTCCACCGAGAGCATCGCGCCGGACGCCGCCGCCGGCCGCTGGGTGGCGGCCACCGCGGGGAAGGGCGGCCGCGGCAGCCTCGGCGTCTACGCGGGCTCCGTCGCGGGCTCCGCCGAGCCTGTCCGGCTCAGCCCGGACGACGGCCGCTCGCACGGCTGGCCCGCCACCGACGGCACCAGCGCCGCGTGGGCGGCGATGGGCCAGGGCGCGAACGGCCAGTGGGGCATGGAGGTGTTCGCCCGGCCGCTCGACGGCGGCGCGGCGCGCAGCGTCCACAGCGCCGCCAACCAGTACCTCGGCGACGTCCGGATCTCGGGCGGAGACGTCGCCTTCCTGGCGAACGACTTCAGTACCGGCCGGACCTGGCCGCAGCTGTCCCGTGCCGGCGCCCCGGTGACCGCCGTCCCGCTGCCCGAAGGCCACGCCGCCGCCGACCTCACCCTCAAGGACGGCCTGCTCGCCTGGACCGAGAGCTGGCAGGTCGGCGAGCGGACGGTGAGCGCGCCGACCCTCTACTCGATCGCCGAAGGCCGGACCCTCGCCCAGTACCCGGTGCCCGATGCCACCCGGGTCTCCGGGACCAGGCTCGCCGGCGGCCGGCTGCTCTGGGTGGAGACGCCCACGGACCCGACCAGGGGCAGCTCGATCCGCTCCGGCGCCCCGGACGGCTCCGGTGCGGCCGACGTCCTGTCCGGCAGCACCACCGCGCCGCGCCGGATCACCGCCCTCACCGCCACCGACCGGGCCGTCACCTTCGGCTACGCCGGCGGCCGGGTGAGCGACACCATGAAGAACACCGACCTGCCGAAGCTCTGGCAGCTCCCGCTCGCCGGCGGCACCCCCGAGCGGGTCTCCTGCAACCGCGGCGGCCAGTACGCGCCGGTGGCCGACCGGGGCACCCGGGTGCTCTGGCTGGACGCCACGGCGGGCCGCACCGATCTGGTCGTGCGCGAGCGCCCGGCCGGCACCTGCTGACCGGAGGGCGGCTGCCCCGGAGGCCGAACCAGGGCGCCCGACCCCGGCGCCCGGCCCCCGTCCGTCCCTCGGTCGCCCGCCCGGCCGCCGCACCCGCGGCGGCCGGGCGGGCCTTCCGGCGTGATCCGAAGGACAACGCCCCCGCTCACCGCACCCGGCGCGAGGGGCCGCCGGCGTCGTGACCCCGCCGCCGGGGGAAGCCCCGTCCGAACCCGCGGACCCCCGGTGCACCGGCCGGGACCGGTGCCGGATCGGACGCCGGGGGGCGCGGCGGAAGCGTGATCCGCAGCAGCGAACCGTTCGGCGGCTCGGAGACGACGGTGAGGTCGCCGCCGTGCCCCGCGACGACGGCGCGCGCGATCGCCAGGCCCAGCCCGGTGCCGGGGCGCCCCGACGCCGGGGGCGGGACGTCGGCGTCGGCCCGTGACCGGGCGAAGCCGATCCCGCCGTCCTCCACCTCGACCACGGCGCCGTGACGGGCCGGGCGACAGCGCAGCGCGATGGTGTCCCCGTCCACGGTGAACTTCACGGCGTTCTCCACCAGGGCGTCGAGCGCCGCTTCGAGGCGGGACTCGTCGCCCTCGACCAGGACGCGGGGTGCGTCCAGGAGCCAGTCACGCTCCGAGGCCGGCCGCCACCGCTGGACGGTCCGCCGCAGCAGGGCGCCGAGGTCGACGGGGGTCCACTCGAACCCGGTGGGCTCATAGGCGTCGGCCAGGACGAGCAGCCGCCCGGCGAGGTGGCCGAGCTTGTCCAGCTCGTCCACCACGACATCGAGGTCCTCCCGGCTGTCCGGGGTCGCCGGCCCGTCGCGGACCATCTCCGCGTAGCAGCGGGCCACCGTGATCGGCGTACGCATCTCGTGCGAGCAGTTGCGCACGAAGAGCTCCTTGACCTCCTGCGCCCGGCGTTCGCGCTCGACGAGCTCCCGGGTCTGCGCGAGGGCGGCGGCCCGCCGGCGCACGTGCCACACCATGCTGAGGAAGACCAGCGCCATCAGCGGGACCTCGGCGAGTTCGTCCCACTCGGCGTGGCCCCGCGCGACGAACCGGCCCAGCGCGGCGCCCGTCACCAGGGTGACCGCGGCCAGCACGGCGGCCGTGCGGCGCACCGACCAGTTCTGGAGGCCGTAGACGATCGACATGCTGATCCACACCAGGTGGAACACCAGGGTCTCCAGGGCGGGTTCGACGAACAGCAGCAGCTGGCTTCCCCCGGCGAACAGCACCCACCCGGCGAACAGCCGCCTCCCGGCGAAGACCGGCCGCCTGCGCTCAGCCGGCACTGAAGGCGTACCCGACGTTGCGCACCGTCTCGATGACCGGCCGGGGCACCTTGCCGCGGATCCGGCGGACCGTCGCGTCGACCACGTTGCTCCCGAGCTCGTCGGTGTGGCCCCAGACTCCCGCGAGGAGTTCACGCCGGCTGCACACCTCACCGGCCCGCCGCATCAGATGACCGAGCAGCATGAACTCGCGGTGCGACAGCGGCACCTCCCGCCCGGCGAGGCTGAGCGCCTGCCGTTCGAGATCGAGGGTGACCTCCCCGACCCGGAGCCACCGCTGGGACGCGCCGGCGCCGGGTGTCCGGAGCCTGGTCCGCACGCGCTCCACCAGCTCCGCGGTCGCGAAGGGCTTGCCGAGGAAGTCGACCGCCCCGAGCCGCAGGCAGCGGACCCGGGTGGCGACGTCCATCACGGCGGACAGCACGAGGACCCGCTGGTCGGCCTGCCGGTCGAAGGCCTGCCGCATCACCTCGAAGCCGTCGAACCCGGGCAGCATGAGATCGAGCACGACCAGGTCGAACCCGCCGGCCCGCAGCCGCTGCACGGCCTGCGGGCCGGACTCCGCGGCGTCGACGGCGTGCCCGTCCGCCTCCAGCACGCGACGCAGGTAGGCGCGTAACCGCGCCTCGTCCTCGACGACCAACAGCCGTGCCATGACGGGCTCCCGTCTCCTCCCCGGCCGCACTCGTCCCCTGGGCTGTCATCCGCGGCTGCGCCGGATCCTACAAGCGCCGCGGCGGAGGATCGTCGACGATCGGTCGAAGACGTCCGGATCGACCCGGTTCACCGCCGATCGTGGACCATCGCGGTGGCACGGCGTCAGCACCCGTGCTCGCCCGGACCCGCAGCGCCGGCATGACGGCCGGATGAGAGACCTGTCATCTTCGCCCCCGTCCCCGCCGGCCGGCCCCAGGCTTGTCGCGCGCGCGTCACCAGCCGGTGGCGCGGGCCCGTGCCCCCGTTCCGCCGGCCTCCGGCGGGACGGGGGAGCCGGGCCCGGGCGCGAGAGCGGCGGCAGCTCGCCGAGGGAGAGGGAAGGCGTGTTCACGAAACGGGAAACGAGAGCGGCGAGGGCGGCGAGGACGTCGAGGCGGCGTACCTTCGCGCTGTTCGGTGCGGGGACGATGGTGGCGGCGCTGGCGATGCCGATGTCGCTGCTCGACCGGGCACAGGAGGCCGTCCACCGCGGGTCGGGCGGCGTCGTGGACGGGGCGAAGGCCCCGCACTACTTCGGCCCGTGGCCGAACTGGGCCAACAGCCCGCTGACCTCCTCCAGGGCGAAGGTGGTCATCGGGACCACCGCCATGGCGGTCGGAAACCCGCTGGTCGACCGGGCGTACGCGACCGACTTCGCGACACCGCCGGGCGAACTCGGGCCGGTCCTCGTCGTCCTGGACGGTTCTCCGCTGCCCGCCGGCACCCTCAAGAGCTTCCGGACCTGGAACCAGGCCACGCCGGGCGGCAGCCCGACGGCCTCCGAAGGCGGCCTCTTCCACGGCTACCTGCTGCGCCCGGGCGGTACGCCGGGCAGCTACACCGTGGTGGCCGACAGCGGGCCGAGGACGGTGCCGAGGCCGGCCGCGGGGGCCGGGGAGATCGCGACCTACGAGGTCCCCGACGTCGCCGTGCAGGCCGGCGACGTCATCGGCTTCTACGGCCAGGGCGTCCCGGTCGACACCGGGGTCGGCGCGGCGCCCGACACCTTCCTGTACCCGGCCGGGGTCGACGGTGCCACGAACCCGCCGACCAGCGTGCCGCCGGCCGTCGGCGGCACGGTCACGCCGGGCTCCACCGCCTACCCGCGCTACCCGGCGCAGGACCGGCGGTACTCCTTCGGGGCGCAGGTCGTGCCGGCGAGCACCGGCACCGGTGCCACGGCGACGGCCACCGTCGACCCGCGGACCGGCGGCATCACCGGCATCGAGGTGACCTCGCCCGGGCGGCACTACGTCGCGGGCGCGACCTCGGTCACCGTCGAGGGCGGCACCACGGCGGCCACCGCGCAGGCCACCGTCAAGGCGACCGGGGCGGTGGTCGGCCTCACGGTCGACGCGGGCGGCAGCGGCTACGGCGGCTTCGCGGTCGCGATCACCGGCGGTGGCGGCGGCGGTGCCACCGCGACCGCCTCCGGCGGGGTGGGCGCCGTGGCGGTCACCGACGGCGGGGCGGGCTACACCATGCCGACGGTCGACTTCGACCTCCCCGACGACCCGAACGGCACGGTGGCCAAGGGTCACGTCGATCCGGCCGATCTCACCGCGGACGGCGGCGTCACCAAGGTGACCGTCGACGAGCCCGGCAGCGGCTACAGCAGCGCACCCGGCGTGGTGATCCGCAACGGGACGCCGGCCGACCCGATCCCCGGCGCGACGAAGGCGACGGCCGCCGCCGGCCTGAAGCTCGTCGAGGTGAGGGTGGACGCGATCGGGTCCGACTACACCGCGGAGCCCGCCGTCACCGTCACCGACCCGACGGGCCGGGGCGGCACCGGTGCGGCGGTGCGGGCGGTGACGGACACCGGGGCGATCAGCGGGATCGAGGTCACCGCCCCGGGCGCCGGCTACCTCACGGTCGGGATGAAGAAGTTCCAGGACACCCTGCCGCTGACCTGCGACCCCGGGACGGACGGCACCGGCTGCCCCGACGTCGCACAGCTGCGGGCGCCGTCGACGGACCCGTCGGAGAAGTTCGTCCCGGTCGCCGTGCCGCAGCCCGTCACCACCGGCGGCCGACCGGCCGACGAGTACGTCATCGGCCTCGTCCAGTACCTCACCCGGTTCTCCTCCGACCTGCCGCCGACCCTGGTGCGGGGCTACGTGCAGCTGTCGACCGACGCGGTGCCCGGTCGCCGGGTCCCGCTCTACAACGAGCTGATGGACGGCACCCGGCAACCGCTGCCGTACACGGGCGTGACCTCACCGCAGTGGATGGGACCGCTGATCACCGCGACCAAGGACCGGCCGGTCCGGGTGGTGTTCCGCAACCTGCTGCCCACCGGCGCCGCCGGTGACCTGTTCCTGCCGGTCGACAGCACCGGCATGGGCGCCGGAGCGGGCCCGATGACGATGCCTCCGCCGTCGAACGACGGCACCGTCACGGACGGGGTGCGCAATCCGGCCTGCACCGGGGACAAGGCCGACTGCTTCAAGGACAACCGCGCCACCCTGCACCTGCACGGCGGCGTCACCCCGTGGATCAGCGACGGCACCCCGCACCAGTGGATCACCCCGGCCGGCGAGGCCACCCCCTGGCCGCAGGGCGTCAGCGTGCGGAACGTGCCGGACATGCTGGACGCCACCGGCGCCGAGCTCTGCGCCGCCCAGGACGACGGCTGCTCGACCTTCTACTACACCAACCAGCAGAGCGCGCGGCTGATGTTCTACCACGACCACTCCTACGGCATCACCCGGCTGAACGTGTACGCCGGCGAGGCGGCCGGCTACACCATCACCGACGACACCGAGAAGGCACTGGTCGCCGGCGGCACGATCCCCGGCGCGGCCGACACCATCCCGCTGCTCGTCCAGGACCGCACCTTCGTACCGGACGACGCCCAGCTCAAGGACCGCGAGGACGCCACCGGAAAGACCGTGGCCTACGGCCAGGACCCCACCTGGGACACCGCGCGCTGGGGCGGCAAGGGCAGCTTCTGGTACCACCACGTCTACATGCCGGCACAGAACCCCGGCGACCCGTCGGGCATGAGCTCCTACGGCCGCTGGATGTACGGGCCGTGGTTCTGGCCGCCGGCCGGCGACACCAAGTACGGGCCGATCGCCAACCCCTACCACGACCCGCGCTGCAAGCTGGACGACCCGTCGACCTGGCAGTACCAGGTCGCGCCGTACTGCGAGCCGGAGCAGATCCCCGGCACGCCGAACGTCTCGATGGGCATGGAGCAGTTCAACGACACGCCCATCGTCAACGGGGTCGCCTACCCGAAGGTGACGCTGCAGCCGAAGACCTACCGGCTGCGGCTGCTCAACGCCGCCAACGACCGGTTCTTCAACTTCCAGTGGTACAAGGCCGATCCGAAGCAGGGCGACGGCACGACCGAGGTGGCGCTGAACGCCGACGAGCTGGCGGCGGCGCAGACCGACCCCAACGTCGCGCCCACCCCGGCGGACGCCAACAACGACTCCGCCGGTCCGGACTGGATCCAGATCGCCAGTGAGGGCGGCTTCCTGCCGGCGCCGGCCGTCATCGACGGCCAGCAGCCGACGACCTGGATCACCGACCCGACGCGCTTCGACGTCGGCAACGTGGACAAGCACTCACTGACCGTCGCCCCGGCCGAACGCGCCGACGTGCTGGTCGACTTCTCCAAGTTCGCCGGCAAGACGCTCATCCTCTACAACGACGCGCCCGCGGCCTACCCGGCCCGCATCTCGTCGTACGACTACTACACGGGTGCCCCCGACCTCACCGCGTCCGGCGGAGCACCCAGGATCCTGCCGGGGTACGGTCCCAACACCCGCACCGTCATGCGGGTGACCATCGCGGACGCGGCGCCGGCTCCGGCGTTCAACCTGACGAAGCTGCAGGCCGCCTTCAAGCACCACGCGGACGGCTCGGGCGTCTTCGAGTCCGGCCAGAACCCGGTGATCGTCGGACAGGCGGCCTACAACTCGGCGTACGGCACGAGCTTCCCCGCCGCCAGCAACTGCAACGTCAGGAACAGCTCCGTCAAGTCCTGTGACGGCCTGGTCCGGGTCAACGACACGGCCTCGTTCGGCTTCAACACGCTGAAGGCGCCCACGACCAAGATGTCGATGCCGCTGCAGCCCAAGGCCATCCACGACGAGATGAACGCGACGACCTTCGACGAGTACGGCCGGATGTCGGCCAACCTCGGCGTCGAGGCGTCGCCACCCACGCCGGGGGCGCAGAACGTCACGCTCTACCCGTACGTCAACCCGCCGACCGAGCTGATCGACGGCACGAACCTGCCCAGAGCGGACGTCAAGGTGGCACCGATCGGCACCGACGCGGACGGCACGCAGATCTGGCGGTTCACCCACAACGGGGTGGACACCCACCCGATCCACTTCCACCTCTACGACGTCCAGGTCCTCAACCGGGTGACCTGGGACAACATCGTCATCAAACCGGACGCCAACGAGCTGGGGTGGAAGGACACGGTGCGGATGAGCCCACTGGAGGACACGATCGTCGCGCTACGCCCGGTCGTACCGACGGTGCCGTTCGAAGTGCCCAACTCCGTGCGGGCGCTCGACCCGGTGATGCCGCTCGGTGACACCTCCGGGTTCAACAGCACCGACCCGCAGGGAAATCCGACCGACCCCATCGGCAACAGACTGGTGAACTTCGGCTGGGAGTACGTCATCCACTGCCACATCCTCAGTCACGAGGAGATGGACATGATGCGTCCCCAGGTGCTGGCGCTGCCGCCGAGGCGGGCGACCGGGCTCAGCTCGACGGTCGTGGGCAGCGGCGCGAGCGCCAGGATCCGGCTGGAGTGGCAGGACGACTCGATCAACGAGACCGCCTTCGTCGTCCAGCGCACGAGCGACGGCGGCACCACCTGGAACGACGTCGGCACGGTCGAGTCGCCCCTGGACCAGCCGAACACCCACGGGACCAGGGCCTTCGTCGACCCGACGGCCTCGATGACCACGCCGTACCTCTACCGGGTCGTCGCACTCAACACGGTCGGGTACGGCGGCGCGTTCCCGAGCATGACGGTGAAGTCGGTGTCGGACCCGCTGCGGGTCACCCCGGCGCCGTGATCCCGGGCGGCCGGGGCCCAGGCTGATCGGCGCCGACCCCCGACCCCCGACCCGGATGCCCGACCCCGACCCCCCGGTCGACCGTCCGACGTCCGTCGGCGGTCGGCCGGGCCGTCAGCCCTCGTGCCGGCGCAGCCGGGCGGCCGCGAAGCCGACGACACCGACCAGGGCCGGCGCGGCCAGGTCGGACCAGGTGAGCGGCACCGTGTCGAGCACATCGCGCAGGAAGGGCAGGTAGAGGGCCGCCGCCGCGAGCCCGGCGGAGGCGAGGACGGCGAGCGGGAGGAAGAGGTTCGCGCGGGTCAGCAGCCGTTCGCGCAGGCCCAGCACGACCCCGAGCTGGGCGGTCAGCAGAGCGAGGAACAGCACGCTCTGCCAGGGGCGGTCGCCGTCGCGGGCCCAGAGCGCCGCGCCGAGCGAGGCGGCCGCGACGACGAGGCCCAGCCACAGCACCCGCTGCCACACGCCGGAGCCGAGGATGTGCTGGTCCGGCGGGCGCGGCGGCCGGGTCATCGCCCCGGGGGAGACCGGCTCCGCGCCCATGGCCACGCCGGTGAGGCCGTGGGTGAGCAGGTTGATCCAGAGGATCTGGCCCGCGCGCAGCGGCAGTGCGAGGCCGAACAGCGGGCCGGCCAGCATCACCAGGATCTCGGCCCCGCCGCCGGACAGGCCGAAGACCAGGAAGCGGCGGATGTTGTCGTAGACCCGGCGGCCCTCCTCCACCGCGCCGACCACGGTGACGAGTTCGTCGTCGGCGAGGACCAGGTCGGCGGCCTGGCGGGCGACCTCGGTGCCGCGCCGGCCCATCGCCACGCCGATGTCCGCCCTCCGCAGGGCCGGGCCGTCGTTGACACCGTCGCCGGTCATCGCGGTGACGGCGCCCCGGCCGCGCCAGGCCTGGACGATGTCGAGCTTCTGCCGGGGGTCGGTCCGGGCGAACACCCGGGCGCGGGTCGGGTCGGTGACCGCGCCGGTCGCGAGCTCCCGGCCGGTCGCCACCGCCCCGGGTCCGGCGGAGGCCTCCAACAGGCCGACCCGGACGGCCAGCGCACGGGCGGTGGCCGGGTGGTCCCCGGTGATCAGCACGGGCAGGATGCCGGCGCGGCGGCAGGCGGCCAGGGTGGTGGCCGCGGCGGGTTTGGGCGGGTCGGCCATCGCGGTGAGGCCGAGCAGACGCAGGCCGTGCTCGGCGTCCTCCGGCGGGTCGGGCAGGTGGTCGACGTCCCGCTGCGCCACGGCGAGCACCCGGAAGCCCTCGGCCGCCAGTTCCGCGGCCGCCCGGCGGGTCCGTTCCAGCAGCTGGGCCGGCTCGGCCAGGACGCGCGGGTCCAGGACGGCCTCCGGGGCGCCCTTGAGGCAGACCAGCAGGGTGCCGTCGGGCCTGCGGTGGACGGTGCTCATCCGCTTGCGCCCGCTGTCGAACGGTACCTCGGCGACCCGGGGGAGGGCCGTCCGCAGCTGCTCGTGGTCCAGTCCCGCCTTGCCGGCGGCGGTCAGCAGGGCGGCCTCGGTGGGATCGCCGAGCGCCCGCCACTCGGTGTCCCCGTCCGGCGGCGGGCGCAGCGCGGCGTCGTTGCACAGGACGGCGGCGGTGAGCAGGGCCTCGGTCTCCTCCGCCGGGGCCGCCCCGAGCCGGTCCCCGTCGAGCCGGTCCCCGTCGAGCCGGTCCCCGTCGAGCCGGTCCCCGCCCGTGGGCCCGTCGAGCTGCTCCCCGTCGAGCCGGACCTCGCCGGCGGGCCCGTAGCCGAGGCCGGTCACCCGGGCCGTCGAGTGCGGGGTCCACAGCCGCTCGACCACCATCCGGCCCTCGGTGAGGGTGCCGGTCTTGTCCGTGGCCAGCACGGTGACCGAGCCGAGCGTCTCCACGGCCGGCAGCCGCCGGACCACCGCGCGGCGGGCGGCCATCCGGCGCGCGCCGAGCGCGAGCGCGAGCGTGACGACGGCGGGCAGCGACTCCGGCACGGCGGCGACCGCGAGGCTGATCGCCGTCACCGCCATCTCGCCCGGAGGCTGGTCGCGGAGCAGACCGAGGACGAAGACCAGCACGCACAGACCGACGGCCACCGCCGCCAGCACTCGGCCGAGTCCGGCCAGCCGCCGCTGGAGCGGGGTGGGCTCGGGCCGGGGCCGCAGCAGCGTGGCGATCCGTCCGAGCGCGCTGTCCGCGCCGGTGGCGGTGACGACGGCCAGGGCCCGGCCGCGCAGGACGACCGTCCCCGCCCACAGCTCCCCGTCGGCGGGCGTGCCGCCATCGGGCTGCGCGCCGGCGGGCTGCTTGGCCACCGGCAGGGACTCGCCGGTCAGCATCGACTCGTCGAGCAGCAGCGCCGCGGCCTCGAGGATCCGGGCGTCGGCCGGAACGATGTCCCCCTCGGCGAGCGCCAGCACGTCGCCCGGGACGACCTCGGCCGAGGGCACCTTGTGCGGCTCGCCGTCGCGCACCACCCGGGCGGCGGGGGCGGAGAGCCGGGACAGCGCCGCCACGGCGCTCTCCGCCCGGACCTCCTGGACCACGCCCACGGTGGTGTTCACCACGATCACCAGCGCGATGACCACCGCGTCCGGGTGGTCGCCGATGGCCAGCGTCAGCGCGACGGCCGCGATCAGCACCGTGATCAGCGGGTCGCGCAACTGGGCGGCCACCCGGGACCGCAGCGGCACCCGGCGGTCGGCGGCGACCTCGTTGCGGCCGTGCCCGGCGAGTCGCGCCGCGGCCTCGGCGCCGGTCAGCCCACGGGTGCGGGTGCCGGGCGCGGCGGTCACGGCCGGGGCCCGTCGGCCGGCGGGGAACACACGGCGACGCGGTCCCCCACGGCGGTTTCCACGGCGGCCTCCCTGGCACGGTGCGGGGCCGGGGCGGGCCCCGGACGTCCGTACCTCCATGGCACCACCGAACACGCTCCACGGCACCACCGAACACCCGCCCCGGCAGCGGCGGACCGGCCGGGGAGAACGGCGGCGGTGGGGCGGTCGCGGACAGTGAACCGATACACATCGGCATCAATCACCCCGTACTGGGTACCAACACCAACGGAGCGGCCGTGGGCGTACCACCGCCGGCCGTTCCCGCTGTCCTGGAGCACCGCCGTGTCCGTTCCGACACCCCACGCCGGCCCCCGCGCCGGCCCGCCGCACTCCCCGTCGACCGCTCCCCGCACCCGGCCGGACGGGGCGACGCCGCACGGCCTGCCGCCGGACCTGCCCCCGCGCCCCACCGAGGCGCAGCTGCGGGTCATGGGCAAGACCGAGGCCCGGGAACTCAGCGACGCGCTCTTCGGGCGGCTCGCCGGGCTGCCCCGCGAGACGCACACCCACAGCTACGTCCGCGGCACCATCATCGAACTCAACATGCCGCTGGTGCGCTTCATCGCCGGGCGCTTCCGCCACCGCCCGGAGGACATGGACGACATCCTCCAGGTCGGCACCGTCGGCCTGATCAAGGCGGTCGACGGCTACGATCCGGGGCGCGGGGTCGAGTTCGTCACCTACGCCATTCCCACCATCGCCGGTGAGATCAAGCGGTTCTTCCGGGACACCTCCTGGCCGGTCCGCGTCCCGCGCCGGATGCAGGAGTCCTACCTGACCGTGGCCCGCGGCTCGGACCGGCTGGAGCAGCGGCTCGGCCGGCTCCCGCACCCCGAGGAGATCGCCGAGGAACTGCGCCTCACCGTCGACGAGGTCGTCGAGGGCCTGGTCGCCGGCCGGGTCTACCGGACCGATTCGCTGGACGCGCTGCGCGAGCAGGACGCCGACGAGACCGGCAGCGCGCTGCTGGACCGGCTCGGCTCCCGCGACCCCGGCATCGAGCTGGCCGAGTTCCGCACCGCCGTCCGGCCCCTGCTCGGACGGCTGCCGCACCGCGAGCAGGTGGTGCTCAAGCTGCGCTTCTGGGAGGACCGGACGCAGTCCGAGATCGCCGAGCGGATCGGCGTCTCGCAGATGCACGTCTCGCGGCTGCTCTCCGCGACCCTCGCCCACCTGCGCGAGCAGTTGGACGACCGGACGGCGGACGGCGGTGCGGACGGCCTGCCCGAGCCGGGCTGAGCACCGGTTCCGCGAACCGGCGCCCCGCCGGGCGTTTCCGGCCCCCCCGCAGCGGTTAACCGCGCTGCGGGGGACATCGGAACCGAAGGAGGCGCCATGACCCGCAGCCGGCCCCGACCCCCGGACGCCGCCCGGACCGCCCCGGACGAAGGCGCTGCGTTCACCGTCCACGCCCGGCCGTGGGCCCACGGCAGCGTCCTCGCCCTGCGCGGCGAACTCGACCTGGACTCCGTCGCCGTGCTGCGCCAGGCCCTGGACCGCGCGCTCGCCGTCCCCGGCACGGTCGTCGTGATCGACTGCCGCGACCTGGCGTTCTGCGACTCCACTGGTGTCAGCACCCTGCTGGAGGCCGCCGGCCGCGCGGCCGCCCAGGACAGCCGGATCGAACTGGCCCGCCCCCGGCCCCTGGTCCGTCGTGTCCTCGAACTCACCGGTGCCGGCGACGCCTTCCCCGTCCACGACACCGTGCCGCCGTGATCCTCCCGTGCGAGGGCCCCGCGGTGTCGCTCCCGCCCGGTCGGCGCGCCCTCGCGCATCCTTCTCCTGACGGCCGGTCAGCGGGCGGCGAGGGTACGGAGGGCGTATGGACGGGCAGCACGGGGTGGCGGGGCGGCGGCGGTTCCTGGGGCTGACGCTCGCCGCCGCGGCGGCGGCCGGGGCGTGCACGCGCTCGCCCACCGCCGCACCTCCCTCGGCCCCCCTCGCCCCCTCCGCTCCCTCCGCCCCTTCCGCCTCGCCCGCCGCCGCCGAGAACGCCCTGCCCGGCGACGCCGACTGGCGGATCACCGCCGCCGGCCCGCCGGACGCCGTCGAGGGCTACACCGCGCAGGCCAGCGCGCTGCCCGGCGAACGCGTGCGCCTGCACGTGTCCACCACCGCCCCCGGCTTCCGCGTCAGCGCCTACCGCATGGGCTGGTACGGCGGTGCGCGCGCCCGCCTGGTCTGGCGCTCCGGGCCGGTGGCGGGAACCAGCCAGCCGCGCGCCGCCGTCGACCCGGTCACCCGCACGGTGACCACCGCCTGGCAGCCGTCCACCGAGCTGGACACCACCGGCTGGCCGCCCGGCAGCTACCTGCTGCGTCTGGACGCCGACGGCGGCGCGGGCCAGCGCTACGTGCCGCTGACGATCCGCTCGGCGAGCACCGCCGGAACCGTCGTGATCGTCAACGCGGTCGGCACCTGGCAGGCGTACAACCAGTGGGGCGGCCACGACCTGTACGACGGCCCGTCGGGCGGGCTGGCCACCCGGTCGCTGGAGGTGAGCTTCGACCGGCCCTACCTGGACTACGACGGCGCGGGCCTGTTCCTCGTCTACGAGGCGCCGCTGGTCGCGCTCGCCGAACGGCTCGGCCTGCCGCTGTCCTACCTCACCGGGGCGGACGTGCACCGCCGCCCCGGCGTCCTCGACGGCGCGCACGCCGTCCTGTCGCCGGGCCACGACGAGTACTGGTCGCCCGAGCAGCGCGCGGCGGTCACCGCGGCCCGCGACGCCGGCACCAACCTGGCCGTGCTCGGCGCCAACTGCTGCTACCGGCGCGTGCGTTACCAGCCGTCCCCGCTCGGCGAGGACCGCGTCATGGCCTGCTGGAAGGGCGACTGGGCCAGGGACCCCGGCTACCTGGCCGGCGGCCCGGCCACCACCGACTACCGCCTCGCCCCCGGCGCCGACCCCGAGAGCTCGCTGCTCGGCCTGCTGTACGACGGCTACCCGGTCGACGCGCCGTACGTCGTCACCTCGCCCGGGCACTGGGTGTTCGCCGGCACCGGCGTGGCGGCGGGCGACTCCTTCGAGCACCTGGTGGGCGTCGAGTACGACACCGTCGACGCCGCCCGTTCCTTCCCCCGCCCGCTGGAGATCGTCTCCCACTCGCCGGTGGTCTGCGACGGCCGCCGCGCCCACGCCGACACCGCGTACTACACCCACCCCTCCGGCGCCGCCGTGTTCGCCAGCGGCACCATGCGCTGGGTCGAGTCACTGGACGCCGAGGGCCCGGCCACCCCCGGCGTCAACCACGGCCTGGACGGGCGCACCGGCGCGATGACCCGCCAGGTCACCGAGAACGTGCTGCGGGCCTTCGCCGCCGGCCCGGCCGCCGCCACCCGCCCGGCCCAGGACAACGTGCGCGCCGTCTACCCGGGCTGAGGCGCAGTGATCGACGCCGGCGGACCGTTCCGGGCGATCCGGTCGGGCGCGGCGACCGCGGTCATGACGGGAGGCTGCCGGGAAGGCCGGCGGTCATCTCGGTGAAGAAGTCGCTCATACAGGCACGCGGGCCGGGCGCCGCGCGGCGGTCCCGAGTGAGGGCGAGCAGGCGACCCGGCGTGTGACCGGACAGCGCACGGAAGTCCCGGTTCATGTGCGCCTGGTCGTGATAGCCGCACAGCGCCGCCAGCTCGGCCAGTGAACGGTACTGCCCTGCCGGGTACTTCAGGGCGTACTGGAAGCGGATGACCCGCGCCAGGCTCTGCGGCGGGATGCCCACGCTCTCACGGAACACGGCCTGGAGGCGGCGGTTGCCGCGCCCGGTGAAGCGGCACAGCTCCCCGACGGACAGCGCCCCGTGCCGGGACCAGAGCAGGTGCCAGGCCTCGGCCGCCAACGGCGCGACCACCGGGGCGTCGGCCATCCGGGACGCGAGGGCGGCGTCCAGGACGGCCCAGCGGTCCTCCCAGCGGGATGCCCCGGCCAGCCGTTCAGTGGTGCGCGCGGTCCAGCCGGGGCCCAGCACGTCGTCCGGATCCGGCACGGCCCCGGTGAGGTGGTGCACCGGAAGTCCCAGGCAGCGATGCGCCCCCATCGGCGTGAACTCGACCTCGATCGCGTAGCCGGCCCCGGGAAAGCCGGCCAGCAGCGGATCCGTGCGCAGTCCGGCGACCATCGCGTACCGGTGGGCCCGGTCCGTCCCGCCCGTCCGGTCACCGTGCACGATCACCGGATCGCCCCAGCCCAGCAGCAGCGCGACGCGGGCGGAGGGAAGCATGACCTTGAGCGGGCGGGGACAGGGGGTGCGGTAGCCGCGGTAGCGGATCACCAGGCCGTTCAACCATGCCGGGGGTCGCCGCGCGACGTTCTCCGCGGTCGTCCCCCCGCCGTCCGTACCGTCGTCGAACACCCCTGCCATCACGCCTCCTTGTCCCCCCGCGGCAGCGGGCCGCGCTGTTCACGTGTGTCCGTCGGGCCGGTGCGTGTTTGTACAAGATGCCGGCCGGGCCCCGAGGCCATTCTGTTCCCGAGCCCGCGTCGTACAGAAGGCCCCAGCAGGAGCCGGGTGCCGAGCCGCACCGTGCGGCGCGGGCTCGGCGCCCGCGAGCGCCCGCGAGCAGAGGCGGACGCCCCGCACGCCCCGCACCACACCGTTCACTCACCGCACCGGAAGGGTCAACGACCATGCGTACCCGTCGACTGCTCACCGCGATCGCGCTCGGAGCCACCCTGGCCGCCGGAGTCGCCGTCCCGGCCTCCGCCGTCACGCGCGAGGCGCCGCCGTCCGCGCCGCAGGACACCCGGACGTCCGCGGCGTCGGGGGGATACACGAAGTCGAAGGGCGGACCGATCCGCACCTGCGACACCGCCGGCTGCTCGGTCGTCGTGAACACCAAGTTCAACGACGACATCTACTGGCAGTACTGGCAGTACAACACGGTCCACAACAAGTGGTACTACGTTACCTACCCGGCCACCGGCTGGATCTACTGCGGGAACGTCACGGCCGGCTGCTGACCGGTACGCGGCCCGGTGCCCCGGCCCCGCGCCGGGGTACCGGACGGCGGCCGCCGTCCGGCGGCCGACCTGACCGCACCCACCGCGGCCGAGCCCGCGCCGGCCGGGGCGGGCAGCGAGCGATTCCGGTCAGCTCTCCCAGCCGACGGCTGTCACCGCCCCCTGCGGGGTCGTCCTGACCGCCAGGATCTGGTCGCTGAGATCGGGTTCGAACACGTAGTCCAGGACCACCGCGGACCTGTCGGACAGGTCGCCCAGCCAGAGCCCGACGCCGCTCAGGCGCATGGCCGCGACAAAAGCGTCCGCCCCGACCTCCCCGCCTTCCGCCGCCCGGACGAGCCGGCCGACCGTCTCGCCGCCGTCGAGTTCCTCGACGTGGAAGTCGATGAAGGAGCGGTCCTCGCGCAGATGCGTTCGCAGAGCCGCACGCGCCGCCGCGTCGAGGGCCGGCAGGTGCGTGAGGCGCGCGGCGAGGCCGTCCAGTTCCCCGGCCGACGGCTCGCTGGACGGTCCGGCCCAGAGCAGGACGTCGACCCCGTCGTCCCCCAGCTGCAGCGTGTTCCGCCAGACGACGTCCGTCTCGCGGAGCGCGCCGGTCTCCAGACGTCCGAAGTGGGCATGCTCGATGACCTTCATGCGGGCCATTCTGCCCATGACCCGGCCGCCGCCCGGTGCCGGGGCCACCCCGGCGGCGCGGTCGCTCCCGGCTCGGCTCGGGGACAGGGGGCAGAACTCGTCGTCCTCCCGGTCGGCCAGAACCGTCAGGAGATCGCGGACCGGTCGACACCGCCGGGGTCGATGGCGCCCAGGGCGCGCAGCCGGGCCTCCTACGCCGCCGGATCGTCACCGGGACAGGGCCTGACGTCGAGGTGGAGAACAGGCGAAGGGCGTGCTCGCCGAGGCCGGCGGCCTGGACATGGACGTCGCCTTCCAGGCGCTCCGCGGCCACGCCCGGCGCAGCGGCACGGGCGTAGCCGACGCCGCCCGGTCGCTGGTGGAGGGCCGGCCGGCGCCGGCCGTCGTCCTCTCGGGCTGAACCGCTCCGCTCGCGACCGCGGGCGGCGCGCGAGGATCGTGCACCCACTCGGCTACTCCATGTCGCCCGATCGTGACGGCCTGTCGCCTCGTGGGCATGCTGTGCGGACGTGACCTGGAGGTGGCCGTGTCCATGGTGGATGTCGCGGAACTGCGGCGGCTGGTCGCCGAGCACGACGCCCTGGCCGGGGACCGGTCGCCCGACGCGCGCCGGAGGCTGCGCGACATCGGCTACACCATCGGGATCTACACCGGGGAGGCGGATGCCGTCCGCGCGATGGCCCGGGCCCGGGAACTGCTCGACGCGGGGCAGGACGGACACACCGGGCAGCCCCCCACCGAGCCGGGCCGGCGGACGGCCGCGGATGCGACGCTCCCGGAGAGCCTTCTGGCGGAGCTCGGCGAGCTGGCCGCCCGGGAACAGGTCCGGTCACGGTCGTCCTCGACGCTGGGCGACGTGCTGCACCTCGCCCGGGTGGTCCTGCCGGACTGCGTGGGGGCGGCGGTGAGCACCTGGCACGACGAGGGGTCGGTGCACACGCTGGCGGCGGGATCACCGCAGCTCCTGGCACTCGAACGGGCGCAGGCCGAGGCCGGGGCGGGACCGTTGTCACGGCTCCGTGCCCAGGGCGAGGGACGGGTCGTGGTGCGGATCGAACCGGGACGGCCGGGGCGGTTCACCGACCGGGCCCGCCGCTGCGGCATCCGCACGGTGGTCGCCGCACACCTGCGCACCCACCCGCACGGGTGCACCGCCTTCAGCGCCTACCTGCTCTCCGCGGAGGAGCCCGACGCCCCGGTCCTGCGGCTGATCGCGGCGCTGGCGCTCCAGTCGTCGATCGCCCTGGACCGCTCGGCGCTGGTCCGCACGGTGGCCGACCTGCTGGACCGCCGCCACACCACGGGGCTGGCCATGGGCGTGGTGATGGAACGCCACGGGGTCGCGCCGCACACCGCGCTGATGCTGCTCGCCCGGCTGGCCCAACGGCTGGAGACCGACCTGGGCACGGTCGCCCGCCATCTGACCGACCACACCCACAACCGGCCGGGCGCCCGGCCGGCACCGGACGCGGGATGAGTCACCGCGGGGTCCGCCGCGTCCGCCCGCGCGCCCGGCCCCGACCGGCGCGGCGCCGCCCCGAGGTGCGCTCCGGCCCGTCGTGCGGACAATCGACAGGCGGGGGCCGAACCCGAGGAGGCGGGCCATGACCGACCCGTACCGCCGCTACGCGGTGACCCTGCCGCTCAGAACCGGAGGACACGTGCCGCCGGCCGTGGTCGTCGTCCACCGCACGGACACCCGGGGGCCCGGCGGGGGCCCGGTGTGGGCGAGCGCCGACGGCGGCCTCCGGGTGGAGATCGCCGGCCAGGTGGCCACCGTCCTGACCGCGCCCGCCGGGAGCGCCAGGCATCCCTGCCTGGACGCCGTACCGCTTCCCTAGCCGGCTTCCGGCCCGCGGTGGGGCGGGGGCGTGTGACATTCGGTGCACGCCCCCGCCCCATCGTCAGCCGGCGGCCGCCGCCATGGTCTCGCGCACCGTGACCAGGCACGGATCGCAGTAGCGGTCCGGGACCCCGGCGGGCCCGTCCAGGCCGTTCGGGACCACCCGGCGCGACAGCTCCAGCAGCTGTCCGCAGAGCGCCGTCGACGCGTCGTCCTTCGACACCACGTGCCACACCAGGCCCGTCGGCTCCACCGCCGGATCGGACTCGGCCCACATCTCGTACACGACTGCCTCCCGGAGCAGGGGATCGGGGATTCCCATGCAATCCCGGGCGGCGCCGGTCGGCCACCGGGTGGCACCCACTGGGACGGTTCTCCGCTGCCCGGGAGCGTCCGCCCGGTGCGGCCGCCCCGATCCGTGCCCTCCCGTGCCGGCTCCACCCTTGACCGCCCGCCGGCCCGGGTGATCGAGCAGGTGCCCCGGCACGCGGGTGACGAGGAGGCCCGGCTCTTCCCCGCGCTGCGCACCGCCGCCACCCCGGAGGAGCTGCGCGCCCTCGGTGGGCGTGCCCGCCGGACCGAGGCCCACTCGACCGGCCGCTCGCGCCGCCGGCCCCCGGCCGCCCGTCCGGCCGATCGCCTGACCCCGCCCCGGCGCTCCTTCGCCCGGCGCATGCGCGCCTTCACTCACCCCGGCGCGCCGGGGTGACCGCGGGGGCCGGCCGCATCCCGGGCGTGTAAGCAACTCGGGTTGACTATCTCCATTAGTCAACTAGAGTTGCTTGCATGCCCGTCGCAGAGAACCCCCTCCCTCCGGAGCCCGCCGACAGCCTGGCGGCCGTCGTGGCGCTGCGGCGCCTCGCCGATCAGCTGGAGAACGCCGCCGTGGAGCAGGCGATGCGCGCGGGCTGGAGCTGGCCGCAGGTGTCCGAGGCGCTCGGGGTCACCCGCCAGGCCGTCCACAAGAAGCACGCCAAGCGGCTCATCGCCGCCGGGGTCGAACTGAGGAGGCGCGCGGATTGAGCGCGTTCGACAAGTACCTGCACGCCGTCATCCTGCGGGCGACGGACGAGGCCCGCGCGGACGGGTCGTCGACGGTGGACGCCCAGCACCTCCTGCTGTCGCTGGCGGCCGATCAGGGCTCCACCGCGCAGCGGCTGCTGGCCTCGGCCGGGCTCGACCGCGGCGCCGTCCGCACGGCGCTGGACCGGGAGTTCGAGCACAGTCTGAGCCTGGTCGGCGTGGATCCGGCCGTGCGCGACCTCCCGGCGGCGAGCCCCGCCATCCAGGACCCCGCACTGGGCGCGTCCGCCAAGCTGGCGCTGGAGCGGAGCTTCGCCACCGCCCGCAAGAAGGACCTGCGGTCGGCGCACCTGCTGCTCGGGATACTGGAGGCCCGCATCGGCACGGTGCCCCGCGCGCTCGCCCTGGCCGGCGTGGACCGGGCCGAGCTGGCGGACCGCGCCGCGCGGGCGAGCGACGGAGCGGACCGGTGAGCGCGGTGTCCGCGCCGGCCTCCGGGGCCGGGCGCCACGAAGCCGTCCAGCGCCTGCTCGACCGGGCCGTGACGCTGGGCGGCCTGCCGGGCATCCTCGCCGAGGTCCGCCACGGCGACTGGTCGTGGTTCGGCACGGCGGGAGCGGCCGACACCGGGACCGGTCGCGGGCGTTCGCCCCAGGACCGGTTCCGCATCGGCAGCATCAGCAAGACCTTCGTGGCCACGGTGGTGCTCCACCTCGTGGCCGAGGGGCGAGTGCGCCTGGACGACCCGGTACAGCGGTGGCTGCCCGGGGTGGTCGGCGGCCACGGGTACGACGGTTCCACGGTGAGCGTCAGGATGCTGCTCAACCACACCAGCGGGATCTTCAACTACACCGACGACCGGGAAGAGCTGAACCGCCGGCCCACCCACACCCCGCAGTCACTGGTGCGGACCGCCATGGCCCGTCCGCCCGTCTTCGTGCCGGGCTCGGGGTGGGCGTACTCCAACACCAACTACGTGCTCGCCGGCATGATCGTCGAACGGGTCACCGGCCGCGGACTCGCCGAGGAGATCGACGAGCGGATCGCGCGCCCGCTCGGCCTGACCGGCACCTACCTGCCGCAGGGCGACGACCCGGTGATCCGCGGGCCGCACTCCCGGCACTACACCAAGCTGTTCCGGACCGACCCCGGCGCGCCGGTCCACGACGCGACCGAGTTCGACTCCTCCGTCTTCTGGGCGGCCGGCGGCATGATCTCCACCGCCGGGGACCTCAACCGCTTCCTCGGCGCCCTGCTGGGCGGACGGCTGCTGCCACCCGACCGGCTGCGCGAGATGCTGACCACCGTGCCCACCCGCGACTGGATCCCCGGCGCCGCCTACGGCCTCGGTGTGTCCTCGGTGGCACTGCCCTGCGGGGAGACGGTCTGGGGCATGGGCGGCGCGCTGTTCGGATCGTGGTCCTACGCCTACGGGGCCCGCGACGGCGGACGGCGGCTCGCCGTCAATACCAACGGCGACTGGACCGACGGCGGCTGGGACGACCCGATCGGCGTCTTCACCGACCTGCTCCGGGCGGAGTTCTGCCGCCCGAGCGGCACCTGACGTACCGAGCCCGGGGCGCCCGCCCCGGGCGTCAGCCGGACGGGTGGGCGGAGGCGGTCAGCCGGGCCAGGTCGTCGACCACCGCCTGCGGGCGTCCGCGCAGCCGCAGGCACCGGCGCTGACGGTCGGCGCCGCTGCCCAGCCGGCGCAGCCGGTCCAGCCCGGCCTCGACGGCGGCCAGGTCGCCGGCGGCGGACAGCCCCGGCGCGGCCCGCTCCAGCAGCCGGTCCACCAGGTCCGGCATGGCCACCGGCCACCCGGTGAACGGGTCGATGCCCTCACCGACCGGGCCGGTCTGCGCGGCCCTGCGGTGGGCGGCGGCCAGCCGGCCGTGCGGCACGGCGGGCGGGGGCAGTCCGGCGCGGGCCTCGTCGAGCAGGACGGCGCCCAGCCCGCGCAGCAGCCCGGCCAGCAGCACCACCGTCCCCAGGTCGGCGTTGGCGTCGGCGACCCGTACCTCCAGCGTCGGCAGGTGCTCGGACGGCCGGGTGTACCAGTAGATCATCCGGCGGTCGAGCAGCGTCCCGCCCGCGACCAGGGCGTCCGCGCGCCGCTCGTAGCCCCGCTCGTCCACCAGCGGCGCCGCACCAACGGTGGGCCAGCGCGACCAGCGCACGTCCCGCCAGCTGGCGAACCCGCTGTCCCGGCCCCCGTCGAACGGCGAGTTTACCGCGAGCGCCTGCAGCACCGGCAGCCAGGGCCGCAGCCGGTTGCCGAGGGCCAGCGCCAGGGCGCGTTCGAGCGTGCCCAGGTGGATGTGGCAGCCGCACAGCGCCCCGCGGTAGCCGTCGGTCGCCGCCGGGTAGCGGCTCGCCATCGAGCGGTAGCGCGGGTTGTCGGTGAGCAACGCCGGCCCCGGCCCGACCAGCACCGGCGTCCCGCCGGCGACCAGCAGGCAGTCCGCGTCGGCGGCTGCCGCCACCAGGACGGCGCGCAGGCGCGCGAGGTCGTCGGCCAGCTCCTTGAGCCGCAGGGCGGGGCGGGAGGAGGTCTCCACCTGCACTTGGAAGATCTCCGGCTGTACCTGGTCGTCCACCACCGAGGCAGCCGCCGCGAGCACCTGGGGCCCACGCGCGAGCGGCAGCCGGGTGCCGCGGTCGACCAGCAGGAACTCCTCCTCCACGCCGACGGTGGGCACCCTCCAGGGGGTCGGGTGCGCGGTCATGGCCGGCACCCCCGCGACCCGCGGGCGGGCGCGAACGGGTCGCGGTGGCCGAGGCGCCGCCCGGCCCACGGTCGCAGGCCGCGCCCGCCGTCGGCCGGTCTCCACGGCCGGACGCGGTCCTCGGCGGACGGTGGCCCGTCCGCCGGCCGCGCCGATGGGCCGGTGCGGGGCAGGCAGCAGGCCGGCGGGCCGGGTGCGAGGGCGTCGGACGACACGATGGCCGCCGCGCGGCCGCCGGCGTGCTCGGCTTCGCCGTGGGCGCTCCGCGGGGGGATACCCCGGTGGGCGATGGCCGGGCCCACCTGGACGACAGTGCCCCGGGCACGGGGCAGCATCCGGTGCAGCGCGGCTCGGGTGCCGTTCACACACCCAAGGTAGGTGAGCTCCGCGACCCGGCGAAACTCGGCGGCGGCGGCGTCCGCGAACGGCGTGACGACCCCCGCGAAGGCGCCGTCCACCCGCCCGTGGACCGGGCCGAATCCCTCTTCGGCACGGGCTGCGACGGCCTCGCACGCCTCGGGGGCGGTGCCGTCCACCGGTCCGGCGTCCGGCCCGGGCCCGGCGACGGCGACGGTGACGACTGCGGTGCGTGACGGCGGATCGCTGCGGGTTGTCATGCTGGGCGTCTTGCCGAAGGTGCGGGAGTGAAACGTGCGGGCGCGGGTGTCACCGCGCCCCGGCCGCTCAGCCCGTCGGCGGGCGCCTGTCCCGGCCGTCCCGGCGGCGCAGGTGGAGCATCGGCAGGAGCAGCCAGCAGACCGCGAAGTAGGCCATCACCGCGCCCGCGATCCAGCCGGCCGCGGCGCCGCCGACCGCCTCCCGCAGCAGCAGGAGCAGCGCCGAGCCGATGGTGAGCGCCAGCAGCACCAGCCCGACCCCGACCAGCCGCGCGGCGGCGTCGACCAGCTGCGGCTTCAGCCGGCGCCCGGACAGGAGGCGGTGGTAGGCGGCCGGCGCGGTGAGCGAACCGGTGGCGAGCGCGCCCAGGACCACGGTGGCGACGTAGAGATTCCGGTCGAACTGCTCCAACTGGGTGAAGCGCGGCATGAAGACGACGCTCAGCAGGAACCCGAACAGGACCTGGGAGCCGGTCTGCGCGACCCGCACCTCCTGGAGCAGATCGGTCCAGCGGCGGTCCGCACGCTCCTCCGGCGTCTCCTGCCGCCCGGTCCGGTGCGGGCCGGTGTCGTCCGGCCCGGTCGCTCCCGCCGCCATCCGGCCCCTCTCCGTCCCGTCCGCCGCGCCCCTCCCGCGCGTTCCGTGCCCCCTTCAGGATCATCCTCCGACCCGGGCACGCCGCTTGTGTAGCCGGGCCGTGGCAGGGCAGACGCGGGCCATGGACGAGACGACCCGGAGACCCGGCGCCACGGGGGAGGGGCCGGACACCGCGCTGCGGGTCCACCCCGGCGTCGCCCTCGCGCTGCGGGCCGGCGGCGGGCCGGCCGGTCCAACCGGTCCAACCGGTCCAGCCGGTCCGGCGGGGACGTGAGAGCCGTGACCACCGGCCCTGAGCCCACCGCGGCGCCGGACACGGACGACACCCGACGGCTGCCGCTGGGCGGCACCGACGGCGCGGTGCAACGCTCACGGGACTTCAGCCGCCAGGCGCTGCTCGACTGGCACTGGCTGGCGGTCGACGGCGAGCACTGGCCCGACGACGAGCAGCTGGCCGTCTTCGAGGACGTGCTGCTGATGGTCTCCGAACTCGTCACCAACGCCTGCCTGCACGCCCCCGGCGGCCCCCGCGAACTGCGGCTGCGCTGGGACACCGTCCGGCTGCGGGTCGAGGTCAGCGACGCCAGCCCGGTACCGCCGCGGCTGCGCCCGCCCGCCGGCCCGGGGCAGCCGGGCGGGCACGGGCTGCGCGTGGTCGACCGACTCGCCCGCGCCTGGGGCTCGCGGCCCGAGGGCGCGGGCAAGTCGGTCTGGCTGGAGGTGCCGTCGCCGCTGGACCGCCGCGGGTCGGCGGGCTGAGCCGCACTTCGGGCCCCAGGTGGCCGCTCAGCCGGCCGGCCGCGGCGCGGTCGGCGGGCCCGGGTCGGGGTCCGGCGGCGGGAACGGCGGCACCGGGGGCGGCGCCGGATCGGGCTCGGGCCCCGGCACGGGATTCGGGTGCGGATGCGGGTGCGGGAACGGCTCGGTGTCCGGATTCCCGGGTGGCGGAACGGTCGGAAGCGTCATGTCACACCTCACGGTCCTCATCGGTACGGCCCTCACCGTCCGAGCGCGTGGGACAGCTCGCGCTTGTTCATCTTCGAGCGTCCCTTGATGCCGCGCTGCCTGGCCTCGTTGTACAGCTGGTCGTAGGTGGGCCCGCCGGCGCCCCGGTGCGAGCGCTGCCCGCCGCGCCGGCCGGAGGACATGTCGTGGATGGAACTGCGGCTCGCCGTCCTCGACTCGCCGTGCCGGGCGCGTTCCTTGTTGACCGTCCGGGCGGCGATCTCCTCGGCCCGCTCCTCGCTCTCGCCGCGATCCAGCGCGCTGTCCTTGATGTGCTCGTACTGGCGCTCCCGCTTGGGGCTCGATCCTCGGGGCATGGCCGTGCTCCTCTCCGCTTCCCCCGTTCCTGCCGCCCGCGTCTACCCGCGGAGCCGGGGGCGAACCAGTACCGGACCGCCCGCCCCACGTGTCCCCGCCGCGGGACGGTGGCACAGTGGGAGGCGGGGCGGCGCCGCCGCTCCCCGCGGTCGGTGCCGCTCCGTCGGCGATCCGGCCGTGCGGTCGATCCGGACGGTGGACGGATGGACGAGCACCAGGTGCCGGGCGGCACGCCGGCGGCCGGCGCGGGCCGGGCGGACCAGCCCGACCAGGTCCTGCGGCAACTGCTCGCCGGGCTGACGGCGGTCCGCGACGGCGACTTCCGCACCCGGCTCGGGCCCGACCTGCCGGGTGTGCCCGGCGAGATCGCCGCCGTGTTCAACGGCATGGTGGAACAGCTCGCCCGGGTGACCTCCGAGGTGACCCGGGTGGCGCGGGAGGTCGGCTCCGAGGGCCGGCTCGGCGGGCAGGCCCATGTCCCCGGCGCGGCCGGAACGTGGCTGGACCTCACCGACGCCGTCAACGCGATGGCGGGCGACCTCACCCGCCAGCTGCGCAACATCGCCCAGGTGACCACGGCGGTGGCCCGCGGCGACCTCACCCAGAAGATCGAGGTCGACGCGCGCGGCGAGCTGCTGGAGCTCAAGAACACCGTCAACACCATGGTCGGCCAGCTGTCCGCCTTCGCCGACGAGGTGACCCGGGTCGCCCGGGAGGTCGGCTCCGAGGGCCGGCTCGGCGGCCAGGCCGACGTCCGCGACGTCTCCGGCACCTGGAGGGACCTCACCGAGTCGGTCAACGTGATGGCGGACAACCTCACCGCCCAGGTCCGCGCCATCGCCGAGGTCACCACGGCGGTCGCCGGGGGCGACCTCACCCAGAAGATCCGGGTCGACGCGCGCGGCGAGATCCTGCTGCTCAAGGAGACCATCAACACGATGGTCGACCAGCTCTCGGCGTTCGCCGACGAGGTGACCCGGGTCGCCCGCGAGGTCGGCACCGAGGGCAACCTCGGCGGCCAGGCCCGCGTGCGCGGTGTCTCCGGCACCTGGAAGGGCCTCACCGACAACGTCAACGTGATGGCCTCCAACCTCACCGGCCAGGTCCGCTCGATGTCCGAGGTCGCCACCGCCGTCGCCCGGGGCGACCTCTCGCGGAAGATCACCGTGGAGGCCAAGGGCGAGATGGCGGCGCTCGCCGGGGCGATCAACACCATGGTGGACACCCTCTCGGTGTTCGCCGACGAGGTGACCCGGGTGGCCCGGGAGGTCGGCACCGAGGGCACCCTCGGCGGCCAGGCCCGGGTGCCCAACGTCGCCGGGACCTGGAAGGACCTCACCGACAACGTCAACTTCATGGCGCACAACCTCACCAGCCAGGTGCGCAACATCGCCCAGGTGACCACGGCGGTCGCCGAGGGCGACCTCACCCGCAAGATCGACGTGGACGCGCGCGGCGAGATCCTGGAGCTCAAGACCACCGTCAACACCATGGTCGACCAGCTCGGCTCGTTCGCCGACGAGGTGACCCGGGTCGCCCGGGAGGTCGGCACCGAAGGACGGCTCGGCGGCCAGGCCGAGGTCGAGGGCGTCTCCGGCACCTGGAAGCGGCTGACCGAGACCGTCAACGAACTCGCCGGCAACCTCACCCGGCAGGTCCGCGCCATCGCCGAGGTCACCAGCGCCGTCGCCGAGGGCGACCTCACCCGCTCGATCACTGTGGACGCCTCCGGCGAGGTCGCCGACCTCAAGGACAACGTCAACTTCATGGTGGAGTCCCTGCGCGAGACCACCCGCGCCAACCAGGAACAGGACTGGCTGAAGACCAACCTCGCCCGCTTCACCGCCGCCATGCAGGGCAAACGCGACATCCGCGCCGTCGCCGAGCTGATCACCGACGAACTGACCCCGCTGGTCGGCGCCCAGTACGGCGCCTTCTACCTCGCCGAGGAGGACGGCGAAGCCACCACGCTGACCCGGATCAGCGCTTATGGCCGACCGGCCGAGCGGGCCGCCGCCCCCGAACGGGTACGGCTCGGCGAGTCGCTGGTCGGCCAGGCCGCCCGTACCCGGCGCACCGTCACCCTGGACCGCCTGCCGCCCGACTACGCCACCATCGCCTCCGGCGCCGGCGCCACCCACGCCCGCTCGGTGGTGATCCTGCCGATCGCCCTGGAGGAATGGCTGCTCGGCGTCTTGGAGTTCGCCTCCGTCCACCCGTTCAGCGCCGTCCACCGCGACTTCCTGGAGCAGTTCACCGAGGCCTGCGGCGTCAACATCGGCACCCTGCTTGCCAACGCCCGCACCGACGAGCTGCTCGGCGAGTCCCAGCGCCTGACCGGCGAACTGCAGGCCCGCTCCGAGGAGTTGCAGGACGGCCAGGAGGAACTGCGGCGCTCCAACGCCGAACTCGCCGAAAAGGCCGGACAACTCGCCGACCGCAACCGCGACATCGAGGCCAAGAACCTGGAGATCGAACAGGCCCGGCAGGAGCTGGAGGAACGCGCCCGCCAGTTGAGTCTCACCTCGATGTACAAGTCGGAGTTCCTGGCCAACATGAGCCACGAACTGCGCACCCCGCTCAACAGCCTGCTGATCCTCGCCCAACTGCTCGCCCGCAACGCGGCCGGCAACCTCACGCCCAAACAGGTCGAGTACGCCGGTGTCATCCACTCGGCCGGCTCCGATCTGCTCCAGCTGATCAACGACATCCTGGACCTCTCCAAGGTCGAGGCGGGGAAGATGGAGATCACTCCTGAACCCTTCGCCGTCCGGGACCTGCTGGCCTACGTCGAGTCCGCCTTCAAACCACTCGCCGACCAGAAGGACCTCGCCTTCCGGATCACCGTCGCGGACACCGTCCCGTCCGAACTCGTCACCGACCAGGCGCGGTTGCGCCAGGTCCTGCGCAACCTGCTGTCCAACGCCATCAAGTTCACCGACAGCGGCCGGGTCGACCTGCGCATCGAACGCGTCGATTCAGCCGTCCTGCCCGCCGAGCTGGGCCGGACCGAGGCCGGGGTGGCCTTCCACGTCGACGACACCGGCATCGGCATCGACCCCGCCCACCTCGACAGCATCTTCGGCGCCTTCCAGCAGGCCGACGGCACCACCGGCCGCCGCTACGGCGGCACCGGACTCGGCCTGTCCATCAGCCGCGAACTCGCCCGCCTGCTCGGCGGCACCATCACCGTCCGCTCCACCACCGGGCGGGGCAGCCGCTTCAGCCTCTACCTCCCGCTCGCCCGCCGCGACCGGCCCGCCGCCGCCCCCGCCGCCGAGGCCCGCGTCCTGGTCGCCGAGGCCGACCCACCGGGCCTGCTCACCCTCCTCGCCCGCACCGCCGCCGAGGCCCACGGCGACGACCCGCCGGCGGGACTGCGTTGCGCCGGCGACGAACCCGCACTGCGCGCCGCCATCGCCGACGGCCCCTACCGGTGCGCCGTCGTCGACCTCGCCCACACCGCCGACCTCGCCCCCGTGCTGCTCACGGCCCTCCCCGAGAGCACGCCCGTCCTCGGTTACCACGGCGACGGCGACCCCGCCGCGCGCGGCGGAACCGCCGTCGACCGCCTCGAAGTCTTCTCCGGGCTCGACGGACTGCGCGAGCGCCTGATCACGCTGCTCGGCGGTCGCCACCCCGCCGCCACCGAGCCGACCGGGCCCGGCGACCCCGCCGACGAACCGCTCGCCGGGCGCACCGTGCTGATCGTCGACGACGACATCCGCAACGTCTTCGCCCTGGCCGCCGCCCTCGAACAGCACGGCCTGACCGTCCTGCACGCCGCCGACGGCCGCGCCGGCCTCGACCTGCTGCGCCGCCACGAGGAGACCGACCTGGTGCTGATGGACGTGATGATGCCCGGCCTCGACGGCTACGCCACCATCGCCGCCATCCGGGCCGACGAGCGCTTCGCCCGCCTGCCGGTGGTCACCGTCACCGCCAAGGCCATGGCGGGCGACCGGGCGAAGAGTCTCGCGGCCGGTGCCGACGACCACGTCACCAAGCCCGTGGACACCACGCTGCTGCTGGAGCGGATGCGGCACTGGCTGGGCGCGTCATGACCGCCGATCCGTCCGGCGGCACCCTGCGCGACCCCGATCGCCCCGAGGCCGGGGAGACCGGGGACACTGTCGCGCGGCAGCTCGCGGGCGCCGTCCGGCGGCTCCAGCAGGCCGCCGACCGGATGCGCGCCGAGGAGGGCACCCGCGCGCTCGTCGACCTCGCCACCGGGATGCTCGCCGAGCGGCTGACGGTGCCGCCCGCCGAGGCGGCCGCCCGGCTGGCCCGGCTCGCCGGGGAGGCCGGGGTACCGGTCGTCACCCTGGCCGCCGACGTCGTCGGCCGCTCCGCCGAGCCGGGCACGCCGGGCCCGGCCCCGCCGCCCGAGGGCGCCGAACCGTCCCAGCCGTCCGAGCCGTCCGAACCGTCCGAGCCGCCTGCGCCGTCGAAGCGGCCCGCGCCGACCGGATCGCCGCCGACCGCGCCGACCGGGCCGCCGCCCTCCGTCCGGGCCCTCGCCGCCGTGCCCGACCTGGCCGGCGCCGTCGAGGCCGTGCTGCGGCAGGGCGCCGCGCCGCTCGGCGCCCACGCCGTCCTGGTCTGGCAGCGGCTGCCCGCCGGCGCCCTCGCGCTCGCCGCCCACGCCGGGCTGCCGGCCGAGGAGGCCGAGGCCTGGAGCCGGGTGCCGCCCGGCGTCCCGACCCCCGCCCAGCAGGCGCTCGCCACCGGCGACGAGCACTGGCCCGACGACCCGTCACCGCCCGGCCCCCGCGTCGGTGGCCCCGGCACGCCCCGGGCCGTCCTCCCGCTGATCGGCAACGGCCGCCGGCGCGGCGCGCTCGAAGTGCTCTGGCCCGCGCCCGCGCCCGCCCCCGGCTCCGTCCCGGGCCCCGCTCTCGGCACCCCCCAGCGCCGGCAGCTCCGGGCCCTCGCCGACCTCTGCGCCACCGTCCTCGGCGACCCCGAACCCGCCGTCCCCCCGGACCGGCAGGCCGACCTCCTCGACAGCCTGCTCACCCCGGCCCTGCTGCTCGCCCCCGTCCTGCGCGACGGACGGGCCGTCGACTTCACCATCCTGCGCACCAATCGGGCGTTCCGAGACCCGCTCGGCCGCCCCCGCAGCGGCCTGGACGGCACCTCCCTGCTGGAGACCTACCCGCTGGCCTGCGCCACCGGGCTGCTCGCACCGCTGCTGCGGGCCCACGAAACCGGCGAGCCCGTCACCGACGACCGCCTGCACCTGGTCTTCCAGGGCGGCGGCATCGAGCAGCCCACCGCCCTGCGGATCGCCGTCGCCCCGCTCGACGGACGGCTCCTGCTCGGCTGGCAGCGCGACGCCGACCGGCCCGGCGAGCCCGACCAGACCGCACTGCTGCGCCAGGCCCAGCGCCTCGCCCGGGTCGCCGGGTTCGAGGAACGGCCGGCAACCGGCCGGACCCTCTGGAACACGGGCCTGTCCGAACTGTTCGGCCTGCCGCCCGACGCCCCGGCCGTCCCGCTGGCGCGCCTCGCCCGGCACGTCCACCCGGACGACGAGCCCGCCGTCCGACGCCTGCTGGACACCGTCCAGCACCGCCGACGCACCGCCTCCGCCGTCTTCCGGCTGGTCCGCCCGGACGGCACGCAGCGCTACACCCGGGTGGTGGCCGAACCGGTCCTGGACGCGGACGGCGCGCTGAGCGCCGTCCGCGGGGCCTACCACGACGTGTCGGCGCAGCACTGGACGGAGGTCGCGCTCGGTGCCACCCGGGAGCGGCTGGCCGACAGCGAGCAGGAGTCGGCCGAGCGCGAACAGCTGGCACTGCGGCTCCAGCAGGCGATCCTGCCCGCCGACCCGCCCCCGCTCGGCGCCACCGGCCTGCGCGCCGCCGTCCGCTACCGGCCCGCGGCCAAGCGCGAGCGGGTCGGCGGCGACTGGTACGACGTGCTGGTGCTGCCGGACCGACAGGTCCTGCTCGCGGTCGGGGACGTGGCCGGCCACGGGGTCGGCGCGGCCACCGGCATGGTCGCGCTCCGGCACGCGTTGCGCGGGCTGGCCGTCACCGGTGCGGGCCCGGCCCGGCTGCTGGAGTGGGTCAACACCGTGGCCATGCGCGAGCCGGGCCAGGTGACCGCCACCGCCGTGTGCGCGCTGCTCGGCCCCGACGACGGCACGCTGCACTGGGCCCGGGCCGGCCACCTCCCGCCGATCAGGCTGCGCCCGGACGGCGCCGAGGTGCTGCCCCTGCCGCACGGCGTGCTGCTCGGCGCCCTGGCGGACGCCGAGTACGAGGAGTACACGACCCGCCTGGAGCCGGGGGACGTCCTGCTGCTCTACACCGACGGCCTGGTCGAACGCCGGGACCGCCCGGTCGAGGAGTCCGTCGACCACCTGATCCGGGCCGCCGGGCGCCCCGGCCCCGACCTGGAGCGCTACCTGGACCTGCTGCTGGAACTGAGCCCGGCCGACACCGACGACGACACCTGCCTGGTCGCCGTCCGCGTCGAACAGCCCGGCCCGCCCGGGTAGGCACCACGCAGCGAAGGGGGCCTGACCCCGAGGGGGGACCGGACCGAAGGGACACCGCCATGCTGCTGTTCGGACTCCTCCTCGTCGCCGTGACCGGCGCCTTCACCGGCCTGCTGATCGCCGACAACCTGTCCGGTGGACCGGAGTACCAGGTGACCATCCTGGGCATCGACCTGGTGACGCTCAACAGCCTGGCCGTCTTCCTCGCCGGACTGGCGCTCGCGCTGCTGTTCTGCCTCGGCCTGTGGCTGATGGCCACGGCCCGCAGGGCCCGGACCCGGGCCGTCCGCCGCACCGGGCACTCGGGCGGCGATGGTCCGCCGCGCGACCTCGGCCGCGACGCCGTCCAGGACACCGGCGAGGCCTGAGGCGAACAGGCGTCGAGGTCCCGGGGGTCCACCCTGCTCCGCACCGCCCGCACCCGGACCGGCCCCGAGGCCGTCCGGTCCGGGGCCTGACGAGCACCTCCTGGAGCGACCTTCGACGCGTCGAAGGTCGCTCCCCGTCACGCGAAATTCACAGACCGGGGTCTACCCGCATAGACAACGGTGGGTCATCCTGGTGCCCGATCGATCGGTCGGCCCTCGCGCCGGAGCACTGCCGCGTCACAGCACTGCGTACGACCCCGTCGTCCGGGCCGGTTCCGCAGGCCCGGCGCCGGACTTCCTGCCCTTCGATCCCGCCGAGGGTGGCAGGGGAGGGCAGGGGTCGATTCGGAGGAACACCGTTCTCACCGGGAGATGCAGATGAAGCCACGCACCGCAGCCACCGTCGTCGCCCTGGCCGTGGCCGGCCTCGCCGTCGCGGCGCCCACGGCCGGCGCCAGCGGTACCAAGCTGTCGCAGGCGACGGCCGCCAGTCAGTTCAGCAGCGCCGGCATCACCTGGAGCTCCAGCGGGGGCTGCACCACCAGGTCCAACTCCACCTGCACCTCGTTCGACCAGATCAACTCGGGCACGGTGAGCGCCGTCATCACCCTCAAGCAGGCCAGCGGCTGCGCCATCAACATCACGGGCGGGACGGAGGTCGGCCACGCCTCCGGCACCTACAGCCACTACAACGGCTACAAGGTCGACATCTCCCGCAACTCCTGCATCGACGGCTACATCCAGAACAGCTTCACCTACATCGGCAACCGCAGCGACGGTTACCCGCAGTGGAAGGCCGCCTCGGGCAACCTGTACTGCAACGAGGGCAGCCACTGGGACATCCTCATCTACTGACTCATCTACTGACGCCGACCTCGGGCGCCGGCTCCCCTGGGGGCGCCGGCGCCCAGCGCGTGGCCCGATCCGGAATCAGTACGCCGTCAGCAGGCCGTCCGGGCATCAAGATCACGATCCGCCGACGGAGTGCTGGGCCGTCGCCCGCCGGACACGGTAGTGCCAGCGGGCGAGCGATCTGACGACGGTTTCGGCACCGATGGGGTTGGCGCTGTGCACGAAGACGGCTCCGATCCGAAAGGGCCGTCCGTCGAAGGCGGCCTCTTCCATGAGGGTCACCACCGGCATGACGGTGTCGTCGCCGCCGAGATCGTGGTCGAGCCACAGCTCGTCGATGAAGCTGTTGCGGTGCTCTTCCAGGAGCCGGATGCCTTCACGGCTGGTGCGGGCGATCCGCGTGGCCCGGGGCAGGGGGCGGAGGTCGTCGATGCCGAGGATGACGGGCGTCGGCGAGGCGGGGGCTTCTTCCACGGGGTGATTGTCGCGGTAGGCGGGCGGGACGGCCACGGAGTATTGAGGATCGGCACCAGCGGCCGGCCACGGGGGGCGACGTGCCGTTCTCGCACCGGGACGGGCAACTGCCCCTGGGCGGGGCCGATCGAGCGCTAGGGTGGTCCTTCACAGCTGCCGGATCTTCGACGGGCGAACGAACGGACGGGCGATGCACGTACGCCGACTGCGGGACGGACGGGTGGCCTCCGGGCGCCCGTCGCGGTCGCGCGCGGCCGCGTTCCGCCCGTCGGCCCCGAGGGACCGCAGCGTCGGTCGAGGCGCCCGTCTCGTGGGGCGGCGCTGGATCGACGGCGTCGGCTCGCCGACCGGCCTCTGTCGCCCGTAGCGCCCCGGCCTCCACGCGCACTCGCGCCCGCCCCGCGCCGGCTGTCCGCCCGGCCCGCCCTCACCGCGTCCACGCACGGGGGTGGACGAACACGGTGCCCGGCGCGCGTGCTCCCGCCGCACCACCATGCCTTCACCTCCAAGGAGCCAGCCATGAGTGAGACCCTCCAGCACACCGATCCCGGGGCCGGGAGCGACGTCCCGAAGGCGGTGTACGCCGGCCCCGTCGACACCGCCGCCCACGGCGAGTACCGGATCACCAGGGCCCCGGGCGACGAGCGCCCGCTCTACCGCTTCACCGGACGGATCACCGCCGACGGCAGCAGCGGCTTCAAGGCCGAGCCCGGCCGGTACCACGTCTACGCGGGCTGGTTCTGCCCCTGGGCGCAGCGCGTCACCATCCAGCTCGCGCTGAACGGGCTGGAGGACGTCGTCTCGGTCTCGTACGTGGACGGCGAGCGCGACGGCCGGGGCTGGGCGTTCCGCGAGACCCACGGCCCGGACCCGGTCAACGGCTTCACCCTGCTGCGCGAGGCCTACGACCGGACCGAGCCCGGCTTCGACGGGCACGTCTCGGTGCCGACGCTCTGGGACCGGCACACCGGCCGGGTGGTCAGCAACGACTTCACCCACATCGGCATCGACCTGGCGACCCAGTTCGGCGAGTGGAGCAACGGGGCCGACACCTACCCGGAGGACCTGCGCACGGAGATCGACGCGCTCGACGCCGAACTGCACCTGGCGGTCAACCACGGGGTCGGCGCGGCGGCGGGCACCGACGAGGCCGGGCTCGCGGCCCGCGCCGTGCTGCTGGACGCCTTCGCGAAGCTGGACGTCCGGCTGGCCGAGCACCGCTACCTGCTGGGCGACCGGCTCACCGAGGCGGACGTGCGGCTCTGGGTGACGCTGGTGCGCTACGACGCCAGGTCCAACCACGACCGCTCGATCAACCCGGGTCTGGCCGAGTACCCGCACCTGTGGGCGTACGCCCGCGACCTCTACCGACTGGAGGCGTTCAACCGCACCACCGACTTCGCCACCTTCACGCTGCCCGGCGCACAGCTGCCGGACTGGAACGCCCCTGCCGAGCGGCCGCGGGCACGCTGACCCCGACCACGGTCCCGGAGGGCCGGCGCCCCGGGGAGTCGCGGCCCCGGGGCGCCGGCCCTCCGCGCTCCAGGGGCCGTCGTCGGCAACGCGTCGAGATCACCCGGGCGGGCCAACGTTCCACGCAGTCGGCCGCCGTCGCGGCGATGCTTGTTCTGGCCGCCCGGGACGCCCGTCGGGCGTCCGCCGCCGGCCCGGAGCCGCCCAGCCTGCCGGCCCGGTCCTGCGCTTCGGGGCGCTTGGCCGCGCCCGGCCGTCGCGAGGGGCGCACGGACGCAGGGGCAGCGGCACCGACTTCGGCGGCCCGCGTCCGACGAGCTTTGGATGGCAGGCCCGGCAGCGGCCCCGCAGCGAGCCGCTCCCACCGAGAAGAGGTGTTCGCCCGATGCAGATCGATCTCAGTGGACGTACCGCGCTGGTCACCGGGTCGACGGCCGGAATCGGCGCGGCCACCGCGCAGTCGCTGGCCGCCGCCGGTGCCGACGTCGTGGTCAACGGCCGCAATGCCGAGCGCGTCGCCGAGACGGCGGAGCGGGTCGGCGGGCGCGGCATCGCGGCCGACGTCGGGACGGCGGAGGGGACGGCCGAGCTGATCCGGCAGCTGCCCGACGTCGACATCCTGGTCAACAACACCGGTGTCTTCGAGACCAAGCCGGTCTTCGAGATCCCGGACGAGGACTGGCTGCGTTTCTACGAGGTCAACGTGCTCTCCGGCGTGCGTCTGGCACGCCACTACGCGCCACGGATGGTCGGGCGCGGCTGGGGTCGCGTGATCTTCGTCAGCAGCGAGGCCGGCGTCCAGACGCCGCCCGACATGGTCCAGTACGGGGTGACCAAGACCGCGCAGCTGGCCGTGTCTCGGGGCATGGCGCAGGAGGTGGCCGGCAGCGGTGTCACGGTGAACTGCGTGCTGCCCGGGCCGACGATGAGCGACGGCGTGCTGGCGATGTTCGAGGAGCTCTATCCCGGCCACGACCCCGCCGAGCAGGAGCGGCGCTACCTGGCCGAGAACCGCGCGGCCGCGTCCCTGCTCAGACGGCTGATCCGGCCGCACGAGGTGGCCAGCATGATCACCTACGTGGCCTCCGAGCAGTCCTCGGCGACCACCGGCAGGGCGCTCGGAGTCGACGGCGGCCTCCTGCCCACCATCCTTCCCTGATCGGCGGAGCCTGTGGTGCGCGGCCGAGCACTTGCATTAGCCAGCGTGTGCAACTATTGTCTTCACATGTAAGGCGCTTCCGCATCTATCCGGAACGCCCCGCCCACCCCTTGAGGCATCCACTCCTTCCCGCCTCATTCCCTGTGCCCGGGACGCCGTCATGTCCCCGGCAATGCTGATCGAAAAGGTACTGTCATGTCCCTGAAGAAGATCCTTCCCGGCAAGCTCGGCTTCGGCACCGCCCCGCTGGGCAACATGTTCCGCGCGATCCCCGACGAGGAGGCCGCCGCCACCGTCGAGGCCGCCTGGGACCAGGGCGTCCGCTACTACGACACCGCCCCCTTCTACGGCGCCGGCCTGGCCGAGGAGCGCCTGGGCGAGGTCCTCGCCACCAAGCCGCGCGAGGAGTACGTGCTGTCCACCAAGGTCGGCCGCGTCATCCTCGACGAGGTGGAGGAGGGCGAGCGCGACCTCGGCGAGAAGGGCGGCCTCTTCGAACACGGCAACCCCAACAAGGTCCTCCACGTGTGGACCGCCGACGCCACCGAGCGCTCCATCGAGGACAGCCTCAAGCGCCTGCGCACCGACCGCCTGGACATCGTCTGGGTCCACGACATCGCCCAGGACTTCCACGGCGACGCCTGGCTGAGCAAGTTCGAGGAGGCCCGCACCGGCGCCTTCCGCGTCCTGTCCCGCCTGCGCGACGAGGGCGTCATCAAGGCCTGGGGCCTGGGCGTCAACAAGACCGAACCCATCGAGCTCACCCTCGCCCTCGACGAACCGCAGCCCGACGGCTTCCTGCTCGCCGGCCGCTACACCCTCCTCGACCACGACCACGCCCTCCAGCGCCTCCTGCCCCTCGCCCAGGAGCAGAACGTCGACATGGTCGTCGGCGGCCCCTACAGCTCCGGCGTCCTCGCCGGCGGCACCCACTTCGAGTACCAGCCCGCCCCGCAGCACATCCTCGACAAGGTCGCCAAGCTGAAGGACCTCACCGCCCGCCACGGCGTCTCCATCAAGGCCGCCGCCCTCCAGTTCTCCCTCGCCCACCCGGTCTCCGCCGCCGTCATCCCCGGCGCCACCAGGCCCAGCCGCATCGCCGAGGACACCGCCGCACTGAACGAGACCGTCCCCGCCGCGTTCTGGACCGACCTGCGCGCCGCCGGCCTCGTCAGCCCCGCCGCCCCGCTGCCCCACGGCGCCTGAGCCACACCCCCCACCCCCGCACACCGCCCCCACCGCAGTACACAGGAGAAATGATCATGGCCTCCACCTCCGTCAGCCGCACCGTCCCCGCCACCCCCGAGAAGGTCTGGAACCTCATCGGCGGCTTCGACGCCCTCCCCGACTGGCTCCCCTACATCCCCGAGAGCGTCGCCTCCCAGGGCGGCCGCGTGCGACAGCTGAAGAACCTGGAGGGCGAGGTGATCGTCGAACGCCTCGTCGACTTCAACGAGACCGAGCGCCAGTACAGCTACGCCATCCTCCAGGCCCCCTTCCCGGTCGACGGCTACGTCTCCACCATCCGCGTCCACACCGTCCCCGGCCGCGACGACCTCGCCGAGGTCCAGTGGTCCGGCCGCTTCAACCCCGTCAACGCCACCGACCAGGAGGTCGTCGACCTCTTCACCGGCATCTACGCCGACGGCCTCGACGCCCTCGACAAGACCCTCGCGGGCTGACACCGCCACCACGGCACCAGCCCCGGTAGCCCGGTAGCGCACAAACCCCGCGCACCGGGCTACCGGCGTTCACGGATGACCCTCCGGTCGGCACCTCGCCGGTGGCCCGCTGCCTTCCTCGCGGGCGGCGCGGCCACCGTTCGTATGCTTGTCCACCGAGTGGTGGCGCCGACCTGTGGACGCTCACCAACCTGGCTTCCACCTCGCCGGACTCGATCATCGCCGGGGTCGAACCGAAGACCGGCCTGTTCGCCTCGTTCGCCATGGGGGCCGGTGACGGTGACGGTGGCCAGGTGCTGTGGTCCACCGGGTCACCGGAGAGCTGTTCTTCGCCTCCAGCGACGACCTCGTCGGCCGGTTCGACTACGCGGGCGGCCCCGGCAAGGTCGTCATCGACCTCACCGGCGCCCATGTCTGCAACCCCCGCTGACCGTCCTCGTCGTTCCCGACGAACCGGTCGACGCCGGATCTCCGGATCGGGTCACCGGCCGCCGCAGGTCGCGTCCTTGGCGGGCAGCCTGCCGGTGGTCAGGTACCGGGCGACGGTGGCATCCGCGCAGGAGGGACCGTTGACCACCACGCCGTGGCCCTCACCGCCGGCCACCGTGATCATCCGCGAACCGTGCAGTGCCCGTCGCATGCCCTGGGCCGCGGCCAGTGGCGTCCGCGGGTCCCACCGGTTCTGCACGATCAGTGCGTCGACGTCGTTGTTCACCACGGTGGCCGGTTCGCGGGACGGCGACTTCCAGAACGCGCACGGCTGGATGTTGGCCCCCAGGTCACCGGCCAGGGGGTACTTGGCGCGGTCCCGGACCACGTCCTGGCGGTACTGCTCGGGGTCGCGCGGCCAGCTGCGGGTGTCGCCGCAGTAGACGGCCCACGCGACGGCTGAGGGGTTGTCCGCCGGAATGTCTGCGGTGAACGCCCCGGCGGCCTCTGTGCGGGCACCGGGCCCCGCAGTCGGCGCAGCCGTCGCAGCCGTCGCGGCGGTCGCCGTGGCCGGAGCGGGCGTTCCCCCGTCGGCCGCGGCCTTCAGCGCGACGATCCACGGCGTCACAGCCTCCAGGTGGACGAAATCGGTGTAGGCGGAACGGATCGCGCCGCCGTCGAGCGCCCCGCCCTCCGCCGGGACGGGCGTACGGTCGGCGCGCGCGATGAGCTCCCAGTACGTCCGGCGGACGTCCGCCGGAGTCGCGCCCAGCCCGTACACGGCGTCGTGCGCGGCGGCCCACTCGGTCCACCGGGTGAAGGCGAGTTCGGCCTCCGGGGCCCATCCCCGGAACGATCCCCGCCACACGAGCGCGGGGTCGACGGCGCTGTCGAGCACGAAGCGGTCCGAGCGCTGCGGGAACATCTGCGTGTAGACGGCGCCCAGATAGGTGCCGTACGAGTGCCCGAAGTAGGAGATCCTCCGCTCCCCGAGGACCGCCCGCACGACGTCCATGTCCCGTGCCGTGTTGCGGGTGGTGAGGTGCGGCAGCAGGTCACCGGCCTCGGCCCAGCACTTGTCGGCCACCGACCGGGCCCGGGCCACGTCCTTCGGGAAGGTCCGCGTGCTGTAGGGGTGGAGGCCGGTCTGCTCGTCGTCCGTCAGGTCACAGCCGACCGGCGTGCTCCGACCGGCCCCGCGGGGGTCGAAGCCGATCAGGTCGAACCGCTCGCGAACCTCCGCCGGGAGCAGCGGCTCCATCTCCACGGGCATGGTCAGTCCGGGACCGCCCGGACCCCCGGGGTTCATCAGCAGCACGCCGTGCCGCTCCTTCGGGTCGGCCGCCGCGACCCGCGACACCGCGAGGTCGATCGTGCGGCCCCGGGGGTCGGCGTAGTCCAGCGGCACCTTGACCTTCGCGCACTCGAACGCGGCCGGGCGGCCCTCCTCGCAGCGCTCCCAGCGGAGTTCCTGCTGCGCGTACCGCTGGAGCGGATCCCCCGCCGCGAACGCCGTCGCGGGGGTGAGCGCCGCCATCACGGTGGTCAGCGCGCCGACTGTCAGCGCGGAGATCATTCGTCCGTCTCGCAGAACCATGCCAGTCCTCTGTGCAGATCGGTGTCGGATTGCCTCCAGTCTCCGTAGCAGGACCTGCGACCCTCGTCCGACGCCGGGATGGGCTTCCGGTCCGACCTGAGAGGTAGGCGGACGCCCCGGCCTGGGGCCGGAGTCCTGCCCCCGGTCGATCACCGCTCAGGGTGGACGACCGGTCAGCCGACCGCCGCCGAGGGTGCCGTGTGCACCCGGGCCCGCCGCGCGGGTGCGGTGGACAGCGGGCTCGGCCGCCCCCGCCCGCCGGGCCCGTCGGCCCGGCGGGGGCCGTCCCGACCCCTAGGGGACGGGGACCGGCACCCGGTGGAGGCCGTGCGGGCGCGTCGCAGATCCGGCCGACGGCCTGCGGCCCTGCTCACGGCGGGTGCGGCCACCGTTCGTATGCTTGTCCACCAACGGTGGCGGCACGCCCGGGCCCGGATCAGGACCCGGGTTGCATGCCGCGTGCTGCGGAGGGGGAGTGCGGACATGAGGACGCGGAGAAGGGGCACGGCCTTGTCGATCACCTACTTCGTGATGGGTGGTGCGTGCCTGCTGATCGCCGTGGTGATCGCGACCGGCCTGGTGTCGAAGTGGTCCCGTACGGGTGTGGAACACCTGGAGCACCTGATCCCGGTCCTGATCCTCGGCGTGCCGGGTGCGGTGCTGACGTTCCGTGCGCCGCTGTCCAGCGTCTCCTACGGGCCGGCCGGGCTGAGGTACTCCGGGCTGCTCGGGGCACGCTCCTACACGTGGGCGGAGATCCGGGAGGTCCGGGTGGCCGTCCTGGAGACCAGGACCTACTCGACCGACGTCCCCGAACTGGTACTGGCCTCCGGCGGGACGGACCAGCTGCACATGATGTCGGGTCACAGCTCGGGCGGTACCAACCGGCGGGTCAAGCGGCTGGTGGCCGATCTGGAGGCGGCGCGCGCGGCCGCGTCCTGATGCCACGGTCCCGGCGGGCGCCGGAGGCCGCTCCCACCGCCCGATGTCGGTGGTGCCTGACGGGAAGCCACCCATGTACACCGACCCCGGCTCAGCCGGACTGTACGCCTTCGTCGTCCGCGCCAAGCCCGCCACCTGCGCGGGCGACGCCGTCCAGGCCCGGGTGGCGCGGCCTCGCCGCCCACGACGGCGAGACCGCGGCCGGCCACCGGGCTGCCCGCCGCATCGTGGGCAGCCTCGTCCTCGCCCGGGGAGCCCCGGCTCGGACCCGGCTCAGACCTGCTTGATCGCGGAGATGTCGAACTCCAGGACGACCTTGTCGCCGACCAGGACGCCCCCGCCCTCCAGGGCCGCGTTCCAGGTGATGCCGAACTGCTTGCGGCTGATCGTCACCGAGCCCTCCAGGCCCACGCGCAGGTTGCCGTACGGGTCGACGGCGTTGCCGGTGTACTCGAAGTCGATGGTGACCGGGCGGGTGGTCTCCTTGATGGTGAGGTCGCCGGTGACCCGGAAGTCGCTGTCGGAGCGCTGCTCGACCGAGGTGCTGCGGAAGGTGATCTCGGGGTAGGTGGGGGCGTCGAGGAAGTCGTTGGTGCGCAGGTGCTGGTCGCGCTGTTCGACGCCGGTCTCGATGCTCTCGGACTTGATGGTCACCTGGCCGGCCGAGCGGGCAGGGTCACCGCCGTCCAGGTGGGCGGTGCCCTCGAAGGCCGTGAACGAGCCCCGGACCTTGGTCACCATGGCGTGGCGGGCGACGAAGCCGATCCGGGTGTGGGCGGGGTCGAGCACGTAGTCGCCGGTGAGGTCGGGGAGCGGGACGGTCATGGTGTGCCTCCGTGCTGGTGCGGATCCGTCAGGACGGCGGCGCGGCCGGTCCGGCCGCGCACTCCAGCATCATCGCGTGTACGAAGGCCTGCGGCAGGTTGCCCCGCAGCTGCCGTTGGGCGATGTCGTACTCCTCCGCGAAAGGCCAGGTGGACCCGCAGCAGCCGCGCGCGGCCTCGAACCAGCGGGCGGCCTGGACCGCCTCGACCTGCGCCGGCGGCGGTGGCTACGCCGTTCAGATCGGCGGCCGGGTTCCGAACGGGGGACCTTCCGCCAGCAGTAGCGGTGGTGGGGGCAGTGGTGGTGGCGGTGGGGGCAAGTTGACGGCGACGGTGCGGGATGTGGGCGGCGAGGAGGCTGTTCACGATCAGTCGCACAGCAGCAGCGGTGGTGGTGGCGGGGGCAAGTTGACGGCCTCGGTGCGGGAGGTGAGTTCGGAGGAGGCGGATCACCACCAGTCGCACAGTAGTAGCGGCGTAGCAGGAGGCGGTTCGCTCGAAGCCCGGGTGGCGGACGCGCTGCGGCCGGTCATCGAGGCGGAACTGAAGGCGAGCGCGACGCGGCCCGCGACCGGTGCGGCCGGACCGGCCAAGCCGTCGGACAGCGCCGGCGGATCCGCGGGTGCCGCGGGCCCCGCCGGCCCGCCGCCGGCCAGCGCGTAGGGCGCGGACGATGAGCACCCCGACCACCCACGAAGCGCCGCAGGTGAGCCCTGCCACGTCCGCATCCCCGTTGGGCCTGGTCATCCTCAAGGTGGCCGGGCGGTGCAACCTGGACTGCACGTACTGCTACGAGTTCAACCTGGCCGACCAGACGCTGGCGGCGGGCCCGAAGACGATGTCGCAGGTGGTCTTCTCCGCGACGATCGAGCGGATCCGCCGTCACGCCGAGCGCAGCGGCCAGCGCTCGGTCACGCTCTCCTTCCACGGCGGGGAGCCCTGCCTGATCGGAGCCGCGCTCTTCGACCGCTGGTGCACCGAGGCCCGCCGGGAGCTGGCCGGCCTGCGGGTCAGGATCGCCATGCAGACCAACGGGATCGCCGTGCTCGACGACGGGACCGAGGCCGGCCACCCCGAGTTCGCCGGAAAGCTGGGCCCGCAGTACGACTTCGCGAGCCACACGGCGGACGCGTCGCCGAAGTCGGACTTCGAGAACCACGGCACCGCCTGCGCGGGCGTCGCCACGGCCCGGGGCCTGCGCGCCGCCGGCGCGGCCCCGAGTGCACCCTCATGCTGGCCCGGTTCCCCGACTTCCTGGGCTCGGCCGACGAGGCCCGGATGTTCCAGTGGGCGGCGGACAACGGTGCCGACGTGATCAGCTGCAGCTGGGGTCCGCCGGACGGCCGGAGCGGGTACGTGCCGCTGCCCGGCAGCACCGAGGCCGCGACGGCCTACTGCGCCCAGCAGGGGCGGGGTGGAAAGGGCATCCCGATCTGCTGGGCGGCCGGCAACGGCAACGAGGCCGTCGACACCGACGGGTACTCCTGCAACCCTGACGTCATGGCGATCGGCGCCACCACCGACCGGGCGCGCCGCGCCTGGTGCAGCGACCACGGCAACGCCATCTGGATCTGCGCCCCCTCCAGCGGGGCCGCGGCGCTCGGCGAGCACGCCGTCATCACGACCGACCGCACCGGCAGCGCCGGTTACAACGACGGCAGCGAAGGCGTCGACGCCGACTACACCGACTCCTTCGGCGGCACGTCGGCGGCGGCTCCCGTGGTGGCGGGCATCGCCGCCCTGGTCCTCTCGGTCAGCCCCCGGCTGACGGCGGACGACGTGCGCGGCCTGCTGCGCGACACCGCCCGGACGATCGGCTCGGGCTACGGCCCGGACGGCCACAGCCCGGACTACGGTTCGGCCAGGTGGACGCCTACGCGGCCGTCCGGGCGGCGCAGCGGCAGGCACCGACCCGGCCCGCCGGGACGCCGTCCATCACCGGCCCGGTCACCGCTGTCCGGTCCGGCCCGCCGCCGGTCTTCGCCCTGGACCTCACCTCCGGCGGCAACCAGCTGTACTACGCCGTCGAGGTGGCGACCGATCCGCGGCTCTTCCAGCGCCAGGCGCACCAGGGCGACCGGACGCCGGACAACGTCTACGCGAGCTGGCTGGACTCCCCGTTCCTGCGCTGCGCCGGCTACCGGCTCCCGGACCGGGCCTGGCAGCGGCTCGGGCAGGCCGACGCGCTGTACTTCCGGGCCTGGTTCAGCACCTCGCCGACGCAGTGGCAGGGGGCCTTCGCCTCCACCGAGGACGCGGACTTCCTCCAGGCGCCGACGATCGCCGTCACGTCCGGCGCCGACGCGGCCGGGGCGCCGACTACCCGTGATGCGCCGGCGACCCGTGATGCGCTTCCCGCCGTCCGCGCGGCGGTGCGCGGCCTCGACCCCGACGAGCAGGCCTGGCGCCGCTGGTGACCGCCCGCCGCGGCCGCCCTCCGGCGCGGCCGTCGCCCGGTCGAGTAATATGCCATATCGGTATGTGGCTATTACAGGGGGTGGCGGGTGGACGAGCCCACCGTCAACGAGCTGGTGCGGGAATGGGTCGGGGGCTGGATCGTGTCGCGGGGCGCGGCCGATCCGGTGGACGAGCCGTGGGGCTGGAGCATCGACGTCGGGCAGCCGCGTCAGGTGGCCCGGCACGTCCTTCCGGAGCCCACCGAGGCCGACGTCCGGAAGCTGGTCGCGGCCACCACCGCGCCGGGCACCTGGCTGAAGCTCTTCGCCGACGACGACACCGTCCGGCCCTGGCTCGGCCCCGGCTGGCACCACGACGTGCCCGGCTACCTGATGACCGTGCCGCTCGCCGCCGGGAGCCCGGCGGTGCCGGCCGGATACACCCTCACCAGCTGGTGGCGCGGCGGCGTGGTCCGGGTGCTGGTCCGCACCGGGGACGGCCGGTTCGCCGCCCGCGGCCAGCTCGCCGTCACCGGGGCGACCGCCGTCGCCGACCAGATCGAGACCGACCCCGGGCACCGCCGTCGGGGGCTCGGCTCGCTGGTGATGCGGACCCTCCAGGACGCCGGGTACCGGGGCGGGGCCGCCACCGGCATCCTGGTCGGCACCCCCGAAGGGCGGGCGTTGTACACGGCGCTCGGCTGGAGCGTTCGCGCGCCCATGGCGAGCCTCTCCTACGCGCCCGAAGCGTGAACGCCGCCGCGCCGGTCCGGACGCCCGGACCGGCGCGGCGACCGACGGCTCAGCGCCGGTTCAGCACTGCGGCCGCTTGCCGTGGTTGGCGCCTTTGCGGCGGGCCCTCTTCTTGCGGCGACGCTTCGAGGACATCGGGCCTCCTTGGTGGTTCGCCCCCGTCCAAGGTCTCACAGCCGCGGCCGGCCGTCGCGCCGTGTTGCTGCGGGCGGGGCAGCCGTACGGCCACCCCGCCGTCCGCCGGGGATCAGACGGCCTGCCAGAGCGCCGGCGCGTTCGGCGGCTCCCAGCCGACCTGCGCCTGGTGGCCCTGGAGGCAGCGGTAGGTGGTGCTGCCGTAGGTCACCGTGTCACCGGCCTGGTAGACAGTGCCGGCCGCCCAGGTGCCGCCGGGGTTGCCCGGGCCGCCGGGGCCGGGGCCCTGGGAGTCCGTCTTGAGCGTCAGGCCGTAGCCCTGCAGGATCGGGTTGACCGGCTGGAAGTACGTGGTGCCACCCTGCGAGCAGTTGCCGGTGCCGCCCGAGGTCACGCCCTGCGCCTGCGTGCCGGAGATGAACGAGCCGCCCGAGTCACCGGGCTCGGCGCACACATTGGTGCGGGTCACGCCGGAGACGGTGCCCTCCTGGTAGGTGACGCTGGTGCCGTGCTGCTGGATGGTCCCGCAGTGCCAGCCGGTGGTGGAGCCGGAGCGGCAGACCGAGGCGCCGACCTGCTGGAGCACCGAGCCGCTCACCGCTCCGGACGCGCTGTTCACGTACGGGGTCGCCGTCCAGCCGCTGTTGGTGGCGACCCAGGACATGTCGTTGCCCGGGAAGATCGAGGCCTGGAAGGTGCCCTGGGAGACCCGGTTGGACCCGGTCGTGCTGGAGCCCGCGCGGCCGCAGTGGCCCGCGCTGACGAAGCCCTGGGTGCTTCCCTGGGTGATCGGGAAGCCGATCGAGCAGCGGCTGCTGTTGTCGATGTAGTAGGCGTCGCCGCCGCGCAGGTCGTAGAGCGGGCGCGGGGCCTCGGCCACCGCCTCCACCCGGACGCCCGCCCGGTCCACCCCGGCGGCGGCGACCAGCCGCTCGGCCGCGGCCGGGTCGGTGGCCTGCACCACCACGGTGTTGCCGCGCACGTCGACGTAGCGCACCGCGGCGGCGAGCGCGTCGGTCCGGGCCGCGGCGCCGCGCTCGGCGGCCCGGTCGAGCGCGGCGAGCGCGCCCTCCAACGCGGCCAGCGGGCGGGCCACGAGCACCGGCCGGGCGCCGGCGGCGCGGATCGTCGCGGTGTCGGCGGCCCGGGTGGTGGCGACGGCCAGCGTGGCCGCGTCGGCGCCCTCCACCCAGGAGCCGGCCCAGCTGCCGCCCAGGCTCTGGGCGAGCGCCCCGGCCCGGGCTCCGGCCCGTGCCTCGTTGGCTATCCGGGACCGCGCCTGGCCGGCCGTCAGTCCGAGGTCGCGCTGCAGCGCGTCGAGCACCTCGGGCGTGGCGGCGGCCACACCGAGGGTCTCCGGTGCGGCCGCGGCGGCCGCGGCGGCGGCCCGGACGACCGGACCGGAGGCGGGGTTCGCGGCGGCACCGGCGGTGCCCTGAAGTGCGGTCAGCGCGAGGGCGGCGGTGGCCAGGACGGCGCACGCGGCCCTGGCGGGTCGTCGGAGCATGGGGGTCTCCCGCGTTCGGGGTGTGGGGGTTGCGGGAAACCGTAGGAGCCTCGTCCGCCGACGGGGGAGATGTCACCCGGGGGTACAGCCCCGGGCTATACCTCCACCGGGACGGCGCGGGCGCCGGCCGGCCGACTCCGTGGTACAGAACACCTTTTCATGGACCGTTTCGTCAAGACCGCCCCGGCCCCTTCAATGCCGCCCCCACCCCTTCAGTACCGCCCCCACCCCTTCAGTGCCGGCCCCGCTCCGTCAGCACCGTTCCCGCCCCGCCGCCCCGGGCGGCTCCGCGGGCTCGGCCCGCTCGCCCAGCGCGGCCAGCGCCGCCAGCACGTCGGCCCGCAGCCGAGGGTTGCCGGTCGTCCCGTCGATCACCGCGAGGGCCTGCCGCAGCCGCTCCGCCGCCTGCTCGGGATGGTCCAGCCGACGGTGGTGGTCCCCCAGGTGGTAGAGCGTGATGCCCTCCAGCACCGGGTCCCCGGTGGAGCGGTGGCGGTCCAGCGCCCGGTGCAGGTACTCGCCCGCCTCCCGGCCCCGGCCCGCCAGCATCGCGGTGACCCCGATGTTGGTCTCGCACACCCGGATCGCCCAGTCGTCCCGCCGGTCCTCCGGCTGCGCCCGGAGCAACGCCAGCGCCCCCTGGTAGTACAGCCGCGCCTGACCGTAGGCGCCGGTGCTGAGACAGTGGTCGCCCAGGTGGCCGATCACATCGGCCTCGCCGTCGCGGTCCCCGATCGAGGCGAACAGGGCACGGGAGAGCCGGAGTTCGGCGAGCGTCTCGTCGTGCCGGCCGAGCGCGCCGAGCGCCGTGGCGAGGTCGTTGCGGGCGTGGCCCTCGCCGTAGCGGTCGCCGGACCGCTCGGCCGCCGCCACCGCGAGGCGGGCCGCCTCCTCCCGGTCGTCCAGGTGCGGGCTGGTGAAGTAGTAGCTCCACAGGACCACCGGCAGCCGCCAGGCCAGGTCGTCGGGGCCGTGCCCGGCGGCGGCGCGCACCACGGCCAGGACGTGGGTGTGCTCGCTCTCGCACCACCGCTGGGCCTCGGCGGCGGTGCCGAACGCGGGCGGTTCGTACCACGGCCCGGGCGGGGCGAGCGGGATCCGCCGGCGGTGCGGGGTGAGCAGCCGGGCGGCGGCGTCGGCGTGGTGCAGGTACCAGGTGCCGAGCCGTTCGCGGGCGGCGGTGCGCACCGCCCGGCCGGTCTCGGCCTCGGCACGCTCGGCGGCGTACAGGCGCAGCAGGTCGTGCAGCCGGTAGCGGTCCTCGCCCTCGTGGGTGAGCAGGTGGGCGGTGGTGAGCTGTTCCAGGACGGGGCGCACGACGGCGGCGCGTTCGCCGCAGAGCGCGGCGGCGGCCGCCGTGGACAGGCCGGGGCCGGGGGCGAGCGACAGCAGCCGGAACAGGGTGCGGGCGGTGGCGGGCAGGGCGCGGTAGGAGAGGTCGAGTGCGGCGCGGACCGCCGAGGTGGCGTCGCCGTCGATCGCCAGGGCGGTGAGCCGGTCGCCGGTGTCGCGCAGTTCGGCGACGTGGTCGGCGACGGTGCGCCCGGGGCGTTCGGCGAGCCGGCTGGCCGCGATGGCCAGAGCGAGCGGCAACCGGCCGCAGACGGCGGCGAGTTCGGCGACGGCGGCCGGCTCGGACCGGGCCCGCCGGCCGCCGATGACGCGGTCCAGCAGGGCGACGGCGTCGCGCGCCGGCATCAGGTCCAGGGCCAGCGGACGGGCGCCGTCCCGGGCGGTCAGCCCGGCCAGCCCGGAGCGGCTGGTGACCACGGTCAGGCACTCCGGCGCGCCCGGGAGCAGCGGCCGGACCTGTTCCGCGCTGCGCGCGTTGTCCAGGACGACCAGGACCCGCTGGCCGGCCAGCAGGGAGCGGTAGAGCGCGGCGGCCTCCTCGGGGACGCTCGGCACCTGCTCGCCGGGCACTCCGAGGGCGCGCAGGAAGCGGGCCAGCACGGCGTGCGGCGGCAGCGGCGGTTCGGCGGAGAAGCCGTGCAGGTCGGCGTAGAGCTGGCCGCCGGGGAAGTGTTCGCGCCGCCGGTGCGCCCACTGGACGACCAGGGTGCTCTTGCCGATCCCGGCGCTGCCGGAGACGGCGCAGATCCGGGCGGCGGGCGCGGCGGGTGCGGCGGGCGTGGCGCCGGACGGGGCGGCCGGCGGCACGGCGGCGTCGGCGAAGGCGTCGAGGCCGGCGAGTTCGCCGTCCCGTCCGGTGAAGGTGGCGAGCGGGGGCGGCAGTTGGGCGGGCCGGGGCGGCGTGGCCCGGGGCGCCGGGGGAGGGACGTCCGACGCCGGGGCGCGGCGCGGCCCGTCCGCCCGGTGCGGATCCGGCGCGTCCTCGCGGACCGCCTCGGTGCTGAGCAACTCCAGGTGCAGCCGCCGCAGTTCCGGGCTCGGGTCGAGCCCCAGCTCCTCCGCCAGCCGGGTGGTGAAGCGCCGGTGCGCGGTCAGCGCGTCGGCGGTGCGCCCGCAGGCGTGCAGCGCCCGCATCAGCTGCCCGACGAACCGCTCCCGCAGCGGGTGGTCGGTGACCAGTGCGGTGAGTTCGGGGACGCTCGCCCGGTGCCGGCCGAGCCCGGCCTCCAGGTCGAGGCACTCCTCCCAGGCGGTGAGCCGCAGTTCGTCCAGCGGTACGGCGCCCGCGGCGATCGACTGCCCCGCCAGTCCGTCGAGCACGGGCCCGCGCCACAGTGCCAGGGCCTCGCGCAGTTCCTCCACCGCCGCGGCGGGCTGTCCGGCGGCGGCCGTCCGGCGGGAGCGGGCGACCGCGTCGGCGAAGGTCCGGGCGTCCAGCCGGTGTCCGTCGAGCCGGATGCGGTAGCCGCGTCCGTCGGTGAGCAGCGCGGGCGGCCCGGCCGGGTCGGCCTGCCGGAAGCCGCGGCGCAGCAGCCCGGCCAGGTTGCGCACCTGGCGGTCGGCGGTGGCGGGCGGGTGCTCGTCCCAGACCGCGTCCACCAGCCGGGCCACCGGTACGGCGCCGCCCGCGTTGAGGAGCAGGGCGGCGAGCAGCCGCTCCTGCCGTACGCCTCCCAGCCGGACCCGCTCGCCCCCGCCGGTCCGGACTTCCAGCGGTCCCAGAATCGCGAACTCCATGCGCTTCCCCTCCCCAGGGTCCTGCACACCGCTGTCGGACCGTCGCGTTTGGTGACGATCTGATGACTAGATCATGCCAGAATCGTGCGAGCGGTTGAGAGGGTCGGTGTGTGCCGGCCCCGCAGGGGAACGGCGCCGTGATCACCCCCGCCCCGGAGTTCCCTGGAGGAACAGACCGATGAACCGCATCAAGCGCTTCGCCGCCGTCGCGGCCGCGACCGCCGTGGCCGCCCTCGCCCCGCTGACCGCCGCTCCGGCCGCGCAGGCCACCACCACGGCCAACCACCCCGGCTTGACCTGGGAGCTCCTCAACTACGGTGCGGGCTACGCCATCCAGGTCGGCGGCCCCGGCGGCACCGCGAGCGACCCGTACAACGGTGACACCCCGGCCTACTACTCGCTGCCGGTGCTCTGCCTCAACCAGGACAACCGGCCGGCCCCGCCCGGGATCGTCATCGGCTTCTACAACGGCTGGTCCCTGGGCGAGGTGGAGATCAGCCGTCCGGTGAAGGGGACGGAGCTGACCAGCCCGGAGGCGGCCAACACCATCTGCCGCCAGCAGTTCGGCCGCAACTGGCGGCAGGCCGAGTTCCACGACGGGCACTACGGCCCCAACTACTCGCAGACCGGCGGCTGGACGTTCTGGGCCAACGGCAACCTGCCCAAGAACGTCCGCTTCTGGGTGAACATCAACGACCAGGCCGCCAACCCCTGGGACAACTGACCGCCGTCGTCCCACCGCTCCCGTGGCCGGCCCCGCCCACCCGGGCCGGGGCCGGTCCCGCGCCGCTACCAGGCCTCGCCGGCCGCCAGCCAGCGGGCCCGGGCCTCGTGCTCGGCGTCGAGGTGGTTGTCGAGCCGCCAGCGCGCCACGTCGTAGTCCGGCAGGTGGCTCCACGCCTCGGCGGCCGTCAGCAGGTAGCGCCACAGCGTGCTGAGCCGGATCATCAGCTCCTCCACCGCGCCGTCGCCGGACCGGGCCCGGTCGCCCGGCCCCGGCGCGGCCTCCGCCGCGGCCCCGGTCTCCTCCGCCGCCCCGGCCGCCGCCGCGGTGGCCGCGGCCAGGGCGGTGAGCGCGCAGAGCACCTCCCGCGCGCTGCGGGTCAGGGCCGCCACCGTCCGGGACAGCGCGTCCCCGACCCGCTCCTCCTCGCTCCCCGGCGCGCCGGCCGCCGCGCGCAGCAGCACGATCCGGCGGCCGATGAACCCGGCCAGGCCGTCGATGTCCTCCGCGGTGATGTCGGCGGTGTACCGCAGCGCGGACCGGTGGGTGTCTGTCATACGGGTGTCCCCTCCCTCGGTCGGCCCGGTCCGGCCGACCGCCGGATCGGGCTCGCAGCCTCGGATATGGCACCCCGGAGGGAACGGTAAACCTCACGGGCCGTCCCGTCCGGGGCGCACCCGGGCGGGCGGGGGCGCACCGGACGGCACCGTGATGATCATCAAGGGGTGGCGCGTGCGCCCGTCCGCTGCGACCATCTGCGGATGATCACCCTCGCCGACGACCTCGGCCACCTCTCCTACGTCGTCTCCGGTGACGGTCCGCCCGTGGTGCTCGTGCACGCCGGCATCGCCGACCACCGCATGTGGGACGCGGTCGTCCCCGTACTCGCGCGGCGGTACACCGTCATCCGGTACGACCTCCGTGGCTTCGGCGAGTCCGCGCCCCCGGCCGGACCGTTCCGCGAGAGCGACGACCTGCGCCGCCTCCTGGACCACCTCGGCCACCAGCGCGTCCGCCTGGTCGGCAACTCCTGGGGCGGCCGGGTGGCCGTGGACTTCACCCTCACCTACCCCGAACGGGTCCACTCGCTGGCCGTGCTCGCCGCACCGTGGCCGCGCTACCCGTGGTCGGCCGAGATGATCGCCTACGACGAGGCCGAGACGGCGGCCCTGGCCGCGGGTGACCTCGACGCCGCCGTCCGCATCAACCTGGACATGTGGGTGCGCGGCCCGGCCCGCTCCTGGGACGAGGTCGCGCCCGGCACCGCCGACCGCCTGCGCGACCCGCTGCGGACGTCCTTGGCCAACCAGGCCGTCGTCGGCGAGCACTCCCGGGGCGTGGCCACCGGCGACCTCGCCACCATCACCGTTCCCGCCCTGGTCGGTGCCGGCGCCCTCGACGTCCCCGACTTCCGGGACATCGCCCGCCGCTACGCCGCCGCCATCCCCGGCGCCACCCTGGTCGAGTTCCCCACGGCCGGCCACCTCGTCCCGGTCGACGCCCCCACCGAGCTGCTCGCCGTCCTGGAGCCCCACCTCGCCGAGTAGGACCGGCGGGCCCGGCGCTGCGTCCTCATACCTGAGAGCCGGCCGGAGGACGGCTCCGCAGGGTGAGGCGCACCGGCGGGTCCGCTCCGTAGCGTGGTGTCCAAATGAACGGCTGGAGAGAACGAACCGAAAGACGCACCGGGAGGGTCCGGAGCGCCGGCAGCGCCGGCCGCGGCCGACCGGGGGACGAACCGGGCAATACTGATCACATGGAAAGGGCTGAGCAGGGCAGGGCGCGCGAAGCGCCGAACACCCTGCGGAAGGACATGCTCACGCTGGCCCCGCAGCCCATGCCGCCGATGGGCGGGCCGCGACCGCTGAGGTGGCTGCCGCAGCTCGCGGTCGCCGCGCTGGCGGTGTTCGCGGCCGTCTCCGCCACCGAGGACATCCTCCTGAGGCCCGTCGGGGTGATCCACGCCGCCCTGCTCCTGCCGGCGCTGTTCCGACCGCTGCCGGCCTGGTGGCTGTCGCTGGTGCTGCTGCCGGTGCTCTCCCTGGACCCGGCCTTCCGGCCGTACACGGGGTGGGCGTGGGCCGTGCACACCGGGCTGCTGTTCCTGGTCGCGCTGCGCAATCCGCCCCGGGTGATGGCCGCGACGGTGCTGCTGAGCGCCGCGCTGCTGCTGGGGCTGCAGGCGGCCGGTGACGGGATCGGGCCCTGGTACTTCACGGTGATCGTGCTGCTGATGCTGGCGAAGACCCCGGGCAAGCGGACCCCGGCCGTCGTGCTCGCCCACGCCGGTGGCTTCCACACCTTCGACAAGAGCGACCTGCGCGGCACCGGCCGCTGGCTCGCCGACCACGGTGTCGCCGTCTTCGCCGTCGACTACCGCCTGGCTGCACCCGACCGCCCCACCTGGGACAAGGCACCCCAGGACCTCGTCTCCGCCCTGAGCTGGGTGCAGCGCAACGCCGACACGTACGGCATCGACGGCTCGCGGATCTCGCTCGGCGGCATGTCGGCGGGCGGCACCCTGGCGATGAACACCGCCTACCGCCTCCAGAACGGCACGATCAAGGCCGCCGAGGGCGCCACTCCCACGCCCCCGGCCTCGGTGATCGGCTTCTACCCCGGCACCGACGTCGCCGGGATGTGGGAGGAGGACGTGGCCGGAACCCGCGAGGCGGCGGAGATGTTCACCGGCGGCACCCCGCAGCAGTACCCGGACCGCTACCGCGAGGTGTCCCCGACCTCCGACATCCGCGCCGGCCTGCCCCGCACCCTGCTCGTGGTCGGTGACCGCGACCGCAGCGCCCGCCCCGGAACCGTCACGGCCTTCGGCGACGCGCTCAAGGAGCAGGGCGTCCGGACCGAGGTCAGGGAACTGCCCTTCGCCGAGCACGCCTTCGACGACGCCTACGGCAGCCTCACCTCCCAGACCAGCCGGCAGATCCTGCTCGACTTCCTCCTGGAGGACGCGCGCTGACCCGGGTGCCCCGCGCGAGGCCCCGGCCGGGTCGGCCCGAGCTGTGGCCGACCCGGCCCGGTGGCTGTCGTCGTCAGGCCGGGTGGCGGCTGAAGGTCAGGTGGGTGACGCCGCTCGGGGCGGTGAAGGACTCGACGCGGAAGCGCTCCTCCAGGCCTTCGAGGCCGTCCCAGAGGCGCTCGCCGCGGCCGAGCAGGATCGGGACCACGGCGATGTGCAGGTGGTCGACCAGGTCGGCGGCGAGGAAGGCGCGGACGGTGGTCGGGCCGCCGCCGATGCGGACGTCCAGGCCCGCGGCGGCCTCCCGGGCCTGGGCCAGCACCTCGTGCGGGGAGCCGTCGACGAAGTGGAAGGTGGTGCCGCCCGCCATCTCCACGCTGGGCCTGGGGTGGTGGGTCATGACGAACACCGGGGTGTGGAACGGCGGATTGGGCCCCCACCAGCCCTTCCACTCGTACTCCTGCCAGGGGCCGCGCTGCGGGCCGAACTTGTTGCGGCCCATGATCTCGGCGCCGATGCCGTCGCTCCAGGTGCGCGCGACGGCGTCCTCGACGCCGGTGTCGCCGCCCTCCTTGCCGAGAATGGTGTGGAAGGTCCGGGTGGGGAAGAACCAGCGGTGCAGCCGGTCGCCCGCGTGGCCGAACGGGGCTTCCAGGCTCTGGCCCTCGCCCGTGCCGTAGCCGTCGAGCGAGAGGGAGAGGTTGTGGACGCGAACCAGGGACACGGGGACACCCTTCGACGGTCGGCGCCGCGCGGTGGTCGGCGGGTCCGGGCCGACTCTAGCCGCGCCCGCCGTCCCCGCACCGGGGGCGCGCCCACCGGGGGTGTCCCCGGTACCGCGCTCAGCGCCGCAGCCATCCGGTGAGGGAGTCCCACCACCCGCGCTGCGGCCCGGGAACCGCCGGCACCGCGTCCGTCCCGTCCGTCCCGTCCGTCCCTCCCGCCTCGTCCCCGTCGTCGGCCCCCACCACCTCGACCGGCTCCACCGCACGCGGCTCGGCGGGCGGGGTGGCCGGCACCGGCGCCGCGGCGTCCCTGCCGTACGCCATCGCGCCCGGCTGCTGATCGGGGGGCGTGAACTCCACCGGCAGCTCGACCAGATGGCGCGACAGCCAGGCCGAGGTCCAGGCCAGCTCCGACTCGGGGACGGCGAGGCGCAGGTCCGGCAGCAGGGTGAGCAGGCAGTCGATCCCGGACTCCGCGATGGCCCGGCCGATGTCCTGACCGGGGCACTCGTGCGGGCCGCTGCCGAAGGACAGGTGGGAGCGGTTGCCGTGCAGCGGCTTCGTCACATCGGGCCGCACCACCGGGTCGACGTTCCCGGCGGCGAGGCCGAGCAGCAGCATGTCACCGGACCTGATCCGCCGGCCGCCGAGCACGGTGTCCCCGGTCGCCCACCGTCCGGCCACCAGCGACATCGGCGGGGCGTCCCACAGCACCTGGTCCAGCGCGTCCGGCACGGTCATGTGACCGCCCGACAGGTGCTCGCGGAACCGCTCGTCGGTGAGGATCATCTTCAGGGTATCCGCGATCAGGTTGACGGTGGTCTCGTTCGCCGCCAGCAGGACGACCCGCAGGTGCTCCAGCACCTCCTCGTCGGTGAGTCCGGCCGGGTGCTGCATCAGCCGGGTGCACAGGTCGGGCCCGGGGTCGTTGCGCTTGCGCTCGACGGTGCGGCGCAGCGCGGCGACCACGTGGTCGTTGCTGGCGATCGCCGTCTCGGTGCCCTTCATGAGGTCGCGGGCCGCCTCGACCAGCCGCGGCCCGTACTCCTCGGGCATGCCGACCAGCTGGGTCATCACCAGCATCGGCAGGTGCTCGGCGAACCGGCTCACCAGATCGGCCCGGCCGCGCGCGCCGAACCCGTCGACCAGTTCGGCGGTGTAGCGGGTGACGAAGCGGCGGACCCCGCGCCGGTCGGTGCCGTTCAGACCGTCGGTGACGGCTCCGCGCAGCCGGCGGTGCTCCGCGCCGTCGGCGAAGACGCAGAGCGGCTGCCAGGCGATGACGGGCATCAGCGGGGAGTTCGTCGGGACCCGGCCCTCCTCGAACGCCGACCAGCGGCGCGAGTCCCGGGAGAAGCGCGAGGGCGTGCGCATCACCGTGAGGTTCGCGGAGTGGCCGAGGACCAGCCAGGCCGGGAGGTCGCCGTGCAGCAGGACGGGCGCCACCTCGCCGTACTCGGCGCGCAGCTGCTCGTACAGGCCCGCCGGGTCCGTCTCGGCCGCGGGCCCGTAGAGCCGGCGGAGCCCCGCGACGGGCAGCTCGTCGAGGCCGGGCTCGTCGGGGCCGAGGTCGTCGAGCGAGCCGAGCGAGCCGGGCGGGACGGGCGCGTCGAAGCGGGCCCGGTCCCGGCCGCCGGGGTCGCCGGCCCGGTGGGCGGGGCAGCCGGCCGGCGGGGCGAGGGCGGCGTCGTCGCGGAACGGTGAGGTCACGGTGTCTCCGGGGGTGGTCGACGGACGGGGGAGGAAGGGGGGCACGCTCACTGCGCCGGCGATGGCTCCGCGAGGGCGTAGAGGTAGTGCATGAGCGCGAGCAGCACGTCCCGCCCGGACGCGCGGACCCGGGCGTCGCACGCCACGATCGGGACCTCCGCCGGCAGGTCGAGCGCGAGCCGCAGCTCCTCGTCCGGGCAGTCGGGGGCGTCGGGGAAGGCGTTGGCGGCGACGACGAACGGCACGCCGCGGTCCTCCAGCCGTCCGATGACGTCGAAGCTGATCTCCAGCCGGCGGGTGTCGACCAGCACGACCGCGCCCAGCGCCCCCTCGAACAGCCCGTCCCAGAGGAACCAGAACCGCTCCTGGCCCGGGGTGCCGAACAGGTAGAGCACCAGCTCGTCGGTGATGCTGATCCGGCCGAAGTCCATCGCGACGGTCGTCTCGGACTTCCGTTCGATCCCGGCCAGGTCGTCCACCTCCGCCCCGGCCTGGGTCATCGTCTCCTCGGTGGTCAGCGGGCGGATCTCGCTCACCGAGCCGACCAGGGTCGTCTTGCCGACGCCGAAGCCGCCGACGATCACCACCTTGACGGCCGTGGTGGCCGAGTCCGGCAGAAGGTCCTCGTCCGCCGGCCCGAGCACCGTGTCAGAGCCGCTGAAGTCCATGCATCACCGCCTCCAACAGGGCACGGTCGGGGAGTAGCGCGGCCGGGACCGAGGCGCGCGCCTCGACCCGTTCCTCGGCCACGAGGTCCGCCAGCAGCAGGGTGACCGCGCTGACGGGAAGCCGCAGGTACGCGGAGACCTCCGCCACGGAGAGGGGCGATCCGCACAGGCGCACGATCGCCGCGTGCTCCGGCGGCATCGAGGGGGCGGGCTCCGCACGGGAGACGATCAGCGTGACCAGGTCCAGCGCGGCCCGTCCGGCCGGCTGGGTGTGCCCGCGCGTGACCACGTAGAAGCGTTCCGGGGCCTCCTCGCCCCAGTCCTGGCCGGTGGTGCTCATACGACGGGCTCGCCCCTGCGCGGAGGCGTACTGAGGTGCTCGCCGATCCGGGCGACCAGGTCGCGCATCCGCTGGCCCATCAGCCCGGCGTCCACGCCCTCGTCGGCGAGCACCGCGAGATAGGCGCGGGCCCCGGCCGCCATCAGGTAGAAGAACCCGCCGCCCATCTCGATCACCACCAGCCGCATCCGGCCGTCCCCGTACGGGAACTCGTGGCCCACGGCGGCGGCGAGGCTCTGCAGGCCGGCGCAGGCGGCGGCGAGCCGGTCGGCGGCGTCGGGCGCGGTGCCGTGCTGGGCGATCCGCAGGCCGTCGGCGGAGAGCACGACGACGTTGCGGACGAGCGGGACCTCGTCCGCCAGCTGCTTGAGGAGCCAGTCCAGGTTGGTCCGTGGCCGAATCACCGCTCGTCCCTCCGTGTGCCGGTCGAGTCGTCGTTGCCGTCTTCGTCGCTGTCGCTGCCGTTGGTGTGGTCATGGCCGTGGCCGTGGCCGTGGTCGGTCGGCCCGGTGCCGTTGACGCCCTCGGTGAAGGCGGCCAGCCAGAGACCGGGCTGCACCTGCTCCGCCGGGGCCCCGGGCGGCGCTCCGGCCCCGGCGCCGGCGGCCGGCCTCCCGGCGGCGGGGACGCCGCCGGTCGGGGTGCCGCCGGCCGGAGTGCTCCCGGCCGGGGACCGGAACCTGACGGGCGGCCCGGTGTGCCGACGGCGCCGTGGCAGACCGGTGGCGGTCCACTCGGTCACCACGGGGACATCGTCCGCACCCGAGGACGAGCCCACCCGCGACGCGTTCGGCGACCCGTTGCGGGGCCGGTTCAGCGAGCCGGCCGGTGCGCCGACGCGCACGCCGCCGCCGAGCGGCCCGGGCGGCGGCCCGGTGAGCGGACGCCTCGGCGGCGGCGAGGTGTGCGGCCGGCGGTCGTCCACCGGCTCCGGCCCGGACGACCCGGTGACGCCGATGCCGTGGGCGCGCCCGGTCGCGTGGGCGCTGGTGAGCAGCTCCTGCGGGAAGACCAGCACCGCCCGCACCCCGCCGTAGGCCGACGGCCGCAGCGAGACCTGGAAGCCGTACGCCCGACAGAGCCGGCCGACGACCGCGAGGCCGAGCCGCGGCGTCTCGCCGAGGTCGTTGAGGTCCATGCCGGCCTGCGCCTCCGCGAGCATCCGCTCGGCCCGGGCCCGGCCCTCCTCGCTGAGGCTGAGGCCGCCGTCCTCGATCTCGATCGCGATGCCGGTCTGCACCTCGACCGCGGTCAGGTGCACCAGGGTGTGCGGCGGGGAGTAGCGGGTGGCGTTGTCCAGGAGTTCGGCCACCGCGTGGATGAGCGGTTCGACGGCCGGGCCGACCACGGCGACGTCCGAGACCGGGTGCAGCTCGATCCGCTCGAAGTCGAGGATCCGGGACATGCCGCCCCGTAGCACGCTGTACAGCGGCACCGCCTTGTTCCACTGACGACCCGGCCGGGCCCCGCCGAGCACCGCGATGCTGTCGGCGAGGCGGCCGATGAGGGCGTTGCCGTGGTCGAGCAGCAACAGGTCGTCGAAGACGGCGGGGGTGTTGCCGTGCGCGTACTCCATGCTGCGCAGTTCGGCGGCCTGCCGGTGGACGATCGCCTGCACGCGGCGGGCGATGTTGACGAAGGCCTGCTGGGCGGCCTCGCGCATCGCCTCCTCGTGCTCGACCGTCTGCAGCACGGAGCGCAGCAGGGTCGTCTGCGCCGCCCGGAACTCGGCGGTGAGCGTGACGTCCTTCAACGCGTACGCGTTGACGACCCGGTCCAGGCCCTCGCCCGCCGAGAACCTGGTCATCGCGGCCGGCAGGACGGACTTGGCCATCCGGAGGTACTCGGTCTCCTGCCGGGCCAGCCGGCGGATCAACTCGCCCTCGCGCCGGCTCGCCCGGGCACGCAGGTCCTCCACCGCCCGGCCCCGGCGCGCGGCCTCGGCGGCGACCAGGACCACCGCCAGGGTGCCCACCACCGCGCACAGGGCCACCCCGGTACGGGCGTCGGGCGAGGCCGCGGCCACCGTGACGGAGGCGACGGCGGCCGTCGCGAGGGTGGGCAGGAGCCAGACGAGCACGGGGGCGGAGCGCCGGCGTCCGGGTGACGAACCAGCACCTAGCATTCAGCATCCTCAGAACGGTCGAAGGTCGAAGGTCGACGGGCGGGGGAGGGGACGGTCGGTCGGCCCGGAAGGCCTGTGCGGTCCGGGCGGGGGCGGGTGGCGCCGGAACCCGCCGTGGCCGTGCGCTGCGCGCGCCGGCGGGAGCGGTCCGGCCGGACTCCCGGGCCCGCGACCGGGCCGGTGTCGGCCTCAGGTTTACCGTGCGCCGCCCGCCGCGCACGGGCGCCCACGCCCAGTTCGCCAATGCGAGCGGACTCCCGGTGAACTTGCCGCCAGCACGCGCCCTTTCGTGCTACGGGCTGCCTTCGGCCTCCCGCCCGCCGGCGACGCGCCCCAAGCCTCCGGCCGGGAGCTGCCCGCACACCGCGTTGCCTCCGGGCGCCCAGGGCCGGGGGAGCCGCCCGGCCCGCCCTCCGGACGGCCGACCGGAGTTCGAGGTCAGCCCTTGGGCCGAGGGCGCGCACCCTGGCGTCGCGCGCCCGGCGGGAATGGTCGGACGCGCGCCGAGGGGCGCCGTGGTGCGCCCCGGCGCGCGGCGCGTTCGGCGGTCCACCGGAGCTTCCGTCAGCCGGAATCGACGGGCGGTCGGACGGGTCGCGGACGGGTGGGCAGGGAACCGTGGTCGTACACGCCCGAGTCCGGGGGGACGGATGTCGAACGGATCCCGGCCGGCGGCCGGTCCGGCCGCCCTGCTGCTCGACCTGGCGGCCACCGCCGTGGGCCTCGCCGTGGCCGCCGCGGTGGTGGCGGGCTTCGCCCTGGGCGGCCCGCCCGCCGACCGGTGCGCCGCCGTGCTCGGCGCCGCGGTGCTCCTGGTGGCGGTGCACGCCGCCGGGGGCGCGCTGGTGCGCCGCCTGCCGGCGGGCCGCTCGTGCACGTCCTGCCTCGGGGCGCTGCTGCTGGTCCCGATGCTGCTGGCGGCGGAGCCGGCGGCGCTCTGGCTGGCGGTGCGGCTGGCCGACGGGCTCGGCCTGTCCGCCGCGTTGACCGGTCCGGGCGCGACGGTGGCCGCCGCCGTGGTGGTCATGCTGGTCGGCGTCACCGTGCGCCACCTCTGGTCCGTCCTGGCCGACCGTGACGGGGACGGGGCGGCGCTGCGGGGCGTCGCCCGGCACCTGCTCGCCGTCGTCGGCCTCGGCCTGGTGGTCGCCGCGCTCGACGGCGCCGTGCTGGCGAACGGCCCCGGCTGGCGGCAACTGCTCACCCTGGTCGCGCTGGGGGCCCTGCTCGGCCCCAAGTTCAGCCGGCTGTCGTTGCCGGGGCACGGTGTGCGGCTGCGGTCGGCGGCGGGTCTGGCCGTTGCCACGGCGGGCAACCTGCTGAAGCTGTGGCTGCTCACCTGGCTCAGTACCTGGATGCAACTGCCCTTGAGCATCGCCGGGTTCGGCGCCTTCGCCGTCGCGGCGCTGATCGTCGCGGTGGTGATGCTGCCCACCTCGGTGGCCGGCCGACGGGCGGCGGACCCCGGCGGGCCGTCCCTGCCGGGCGCGGTGGCCGAGCTCTACGGCCGGCTGCCGCCGGGCTGCTGACCCGCGCGGGGCGGTGTTTCAGCCGCGGCGGACGGCGCGGGGCCCCACCACCGCGGCGCCGAGGCCGGTGACCCGGGCGCGCAGCCCGCGGTCGGCCGTGACGACCAGGCAGGCCCGCGCGGGGTCGGCGGCCAGCGCGGCCGCGACCAGATCGACGATCAGATCGTCGCCACTGCCGCTCGCGCTCTCCACCCGGACCTCCGGCGTCGCCGTGATGCCCCGGGCAGCGCCCTCGACGACCAGGACCACCTCCAACGGCCCGGTCCGCGCCCACGGCGGAAGGTCGGGTCGGTCGGGCCGATCGCGGAGGTCCGGTCGGCCGTCGTCGCCCGCCGCCGCGCCCAGTCCGCGGCCGGCGACCGGCGCGAGCGCGTCGCGCAGCCGCTGCGCCGCGCCCCGCCGGTCGCGCCACCAGCCGTCCGGGACCGAGCCCACGACATTGGCCCCGTCCACCACCAGCAGCGGCACACCCGGTGCGGCATCGCTCTCGCCCATGGCGGGCCAGTCTGTCACGAACCCCCTGCTGCCCGGCCGTCCCGTTGCACCGCTGCCCGGTGGTCCCGCCAGGCCTGCTCCCACTGTCGGGTCAGCGCCGGATAGACGATGAGATAGCGGAACGGTGCGATGAGCATCAGGTAGCACCGCCCGAGCAGCCCGTTGGGCTTGACCAGGACGGCCATCCGCAGCTGGTGCTCGCCCGTGCCGGTCGGCACCCAGCCGAGGTGCATCAGGGTGTGGACGGTCCCGTTCGCCAGCTCGGCCACGTACTCGTCCTGGAGCTGGTAGACCGGGGTGAGCGGCAGACGGCTCGGCGCGGCGGCGTCGACGGTCTCCGACAGCTCGCGCGGCAGCCGTTCGCGCAGCGAGCGGACCCGGTTGCCGAGTCCCGCCTCGGGCCGGTCCCAGCCGAGCAGGGCGCCGAGCTTCCAGCGCACCGCGAACAGGAAGCGGTTGGCCGGGGACTGCCGGGCGAAGCCGCCACCCGCCCGCATGGCGGCGAGCATCACGGCCAGCTCGCCCGGTCCGGCCCCGGGGGTGCGGAAGGCCCAGACGTCCTCGGTCCGGAAGTCGGGCGCGAACTCGTGGATGCGCCACGGTCGACGGGTGTGGGCAGTGAGGGGAAGTCGCATGGCCGGTACCGCCTTTCCTGCACGGGGCACCGACCTGCGGGCCCCGTCTGTACGTCAGCGTATATGAGCAGACTAGAGGTCATATTCGGTGGCGTATACGCGGGGGTCGGGTGAGCCGGAGCACAGTTCCCGTCCACCCCCGCCCAGGTCAGGACTCCGGCAGGCACTGCTCGGCGAACTCGCCGCGGAACACGCGGAGCGCGTGCGTGCGCATCCGCCGGGCGTACACACCGTCCTCGGCCAGGCGGGAGTACCTGTCGAGCTCGACGGTGAGGACGCCGGAGGTGTCGGCCAGGTAGACGTCCAGGCCCGGATACATCAGCTCGACACAGGGGATGTCGTCGATGTCCAGCGCGAACACCGGGTACTCGCCGTGCTCGTCGCCCACCCCGGTCGCCAGCACCCGGCGCGAGTCCGAGCCGCCGGGCAGCAGGAAGCACTCGTCGAAGCGGTCCGACACGGTGTCGAAGCAGGAGCCCCAGCCGTCCCCGAACTCCGCTCGCGCCAGGTCGCCCAGCGACCGGGGCGTGAAGCGGCCGTCCCCGTCGAGCCAGCCGAACCGGCGCAGCAGACCGGCGTCGAAGGCCAGCCACCGGCGCAGGCTCGGCGGCAGCGGCCGCCCGCTCGGGAATACCGCCGAGGCGAGCGAGCCCGGCGCCATCGGCTCGGGCGCACCGGTCAGCCAGGGGCCGGCCCACGGGCCGTAGTCCAGGATCGGCCGGTGCGGATCGGCGGCGACGGCGGCGATGGCGCGCTCGGTGAGCGCCACGCCGTGTGCGTCGTCGTGCGCGCCGTCGTGCGCGTCGCTCGGGGGGATCGGGTTCGCGGGGTTCATCGGGATCGGTGTCCTGTCCGGGAATCGTTCGGCAGCTGCTCGGTCGCGCCGCAATCTACGGCCCGTCGCCGACATCCGCCCCGCCACCGGCCGCGGAGCCAACGCCCCTGCCCGAACGCCGCGTTGATACCCGCTTGCACGTACGGATCCGAACCTCGGCACCGGACGTCAGGGCCCGGACGTCAGAGCCGGGCGCCCGCCGCCGCGGAGCCGTCCTCCGCTCCACCGCCCAGGACCCGCCGGGCCTCCTTGACCGACGGGCTGTCACCGCCGCGCCGGACGACCTCGGCCAGCGCCGCGCGGTGGGCCACCTCGTGGGCCAGCGCCGGGTCCGCCTCGGTGTCCGGCAGCACCCCGGTGCCCTCCCAGTTGCCGCCCGACACCGGGTTGATCGAGCGGGCGGTCGGGATGGTGGCCTCCAGGTGGGGGTGGAGCGTGAAGCCCCGGCGCGGGTTGGCGCCGCCGCCGGACGCCTCGCCGATCACCACGGCCCGGCCGCGCTGCTGGAGGTCGTACGCGAGCGCCTCGCCGCCGGAGAAGGTGGCCTTGCTGATCAGTACGTAGATCGGCTTGCTGCCGCCGAAACGCGGGCCGGACACCAGCGCGGGGCTCCAGAACTGCTGCTCGGCGTCCTCCTCGCGGTCGTAGAGGGTACTGAGATGCGTCGGCTCGTCGAAGAAGTGACCGCAGATGTGGGCGGTCGTGTAGGGGTGGCCGCCGACGCACTCGCGCAGGTCCAGGATCAGGGCCTCGGCCGGGGCGACCAGGTTGAGCGCGGCGTTCAGCGACCCGCCCGTCATGTCGAGCGGGAAGAGGATCGGGGCGAGCTTCAGCAGGGCGACGCCGCCCTCCAGGCGCTCGATCCGGGGGACGCCGCCGAGTGAGAGGTCGGCGGCCCGCGTCAGCTCGGCGAGCAGGGCGCCGTCCTCCTGCTCCGCCGGGATCGCCCGGGGGTGGAACTTCAGCCGCAGATGGCCGTCGCCGTTGACCGACTGGAGGTCCTCGGTGACCAGCCGGCCGAGTGCCTCGGGCTCCTCGGCCCGGTGGTAGCGGCCCCGGGACAGCGCCTCGTCGAGGCGTCCGGCGATCTGTTCGGCGATCGCGGGGAAGACGTAGAGCCCGGTGGTCAGCCGGCCGACCTCGGTGACGATCTCGGTGATCTCGGCCGACTGAAGCCGCTGAAGCTGTGCCATGTGCCGTCCCCTGCTGGTGGTGATCGATCGGGTCTGGGGAGTAGAGCACGCGGCTTGCGAAAGCGTCAAGAAAATTGGACGCTTTACGCATGGAGCAACAGACCCCGGAGCAGGAGCTCACCATCGAGAGCCCGCGGCAGTTCAAGGCGCTCTCCCACCCGCTGCGCCAACGGCTGCTGCTGGCGCTCGGCGGGCAGCCCGCCACGGCCGCCGAGCTCGCGGCGGCACTGGACAGCCGCAAGAGCACGGTGGCGCACCACCTCAAGGTGCTGCAGGAGGCCGGCGTCGTGCGCATCGTGGAGACCCGCAAGGTGCGCGGCGGCAGCGAGCACCTCTACCGGCGCACCGCCCGCCGCATCACCGTGGCCGGCCGGGACGCCGGGCCGACCACCGCCCTGCTCGGCGCGGTGGCCGAGGAGTGCGCCAAGGCCCCGCGCGAGCCACTGTTGTCGCTGCGCCACCTCCGGCTGACCGCGGCCCAGGCCGCCCGCCTCGCCGCCACCCTCCAGGCCCTGGTGGACGAGGCCGTCGAGGCCCCGGACGGCGAGCCGGTGCACGGCGTGCTGGTGGCGCTCTACGAGCAGGGCGCCGGCCGCGACTGACCCCCCCGGCACCCCGCCACCCACGGGCGGCCCACCGGGGGGCCCGTCGGGTGTCCCGTGTTCCTAGGCTCGGGGGATGCGCACGTGCAGTGCTGCGCTGCCGCGGCGTTCGAGCCAGGCGCCGGTGCGCGTGCCGCCGCCGTCCTCGTGGACGGTCGTCCGGTAGCGGAACCTCCTGGAGAACGACTCCCCGTTCCCCGGGAACACGATCCACCGGCGTGGCCGGTCGTCGTCCCGGTCCGGCCACGCGAAGGTCGCCGCGTACGTCCCCTCGACCGTTTCGAACCGCACCTCGGCCCGCTCGCCGGCCCGCAGACCGGGCAGCAGCCGGATCGGGTGGACGTCCAGGTGGTTGAGCATGGCGGGGGAGACGTCGATGGCGATGTCGTCGAACGGTCGTCCTGCAATGGGGGGCTCGATGTGGAGGGAGGCGTGGTCGCTCCGGCTCAGCACGAAGAGCTCGGTGTTCACGTCCGACGGAAGCTGGACAACGACGTTCCGCTGGACGTAGGTAGTGTTGGGAGTCCAGTCCTTCATCTGTTCCGGGATCTCTTTGACGTCCTCGTACGGCACCCACCGCGTGCTGAAGTACCACGGCGGCGAATCATCCCGCGGCGAGGCGGCCGGAGGGAACGAACTCCAGGGGTGCGTGACGAACGTGCCGGTGTCGTCGGGGTAGCGGCAGCTCACGGCGACCCCCCTGACGGCGGGGTTGTCGAGGGCGTGGACGGGGCGGAACACCCGGGTCAGGTCGTGCCGTTCGTCGTCCGGGTAGACGTTGAAGAAGTACTTCGACGGCTCGCGCCGGATCTCGTCGAACTCCGTGGTGAAGCGGGTGTCGAGGGTGAGACCCCGGAGGTAGCGGTAGCCGCCTTCGCTCGTGTGCGCCAGCGTCGGCTCCGGCGGGCCGTCGGCGGCGACCTGCCAGCTCGGCCCCCAGGGGTTCGGGGGTCCGTCCGCCGATCCGACCAGCGCGGTGCCCGTCGCCCGGGGGCCTTCCAGTACGGCGGCCCGCGCGAGCTCCAGGAAGTACGCGTCCGCGCAGCCGGTGCGGTCCAGCAGGCGGCCGTCGTAGCGGCTGTTCACGGGGACGGTGGAGTCCACCGCGTAGTCCATGGTGAGTTCGCCGTCGGCGCGCAGCCGGCCGACCGCGCGGCTGAGGGCGTCGAGCGTGAGGTGCGTGCCGGTTCCGCTCGCCTCGGCCTCGGCCAGCAGACCGGAGCGGATGGTGTGCCAGTCGCCCCGCGCCGTGAGGCGCCGCACCGGGGCGGTGAACTCGATGCCGAGGGTGCGGTTGACGGCCAGCGGCGCGGTGCCGTCGATGATCGCCTCCTCCAGCCACTGGGTGGGGACGCGTCCCATCAGCGTGGTGTAGGTCCGTGCGTCGCCCGACGACATCGGGCCGCTGGTCGCTCCCTGGGTCTCGCAGTACCAGGGGGTGATCCCGGCGAGGCCGCGGGCGGTCCGGTCCGCGCGGGCCGTGATGTTGGAGAGCGTGGTGTGGGTGTACTGGAAGGTCAGCGGGACGAAGTTGTCGCGGCTGTAGGAGGACCAGCCCCAGTAGGGGTCGTCCTTCGGGCAGGAGAGCAGGAAAGCCCGCAGCGCGTCGTCGACGTCGGCCGCCGACAGGTCGGGTGCCAGGACGAACCGCAGGATGCCGCAGACCTCCTGGTCGTCCATGTCGCGCCGGGGGTAGCGGGTGAAGCGGAAGTCGTAGCCGGTGGTGGTGCGGCCGAGGTGGAGCCGGCCGGGCATCCAGTGGAAGACGGATGCCTGGCCGGCCGCCCGAGCCGGATTCCGCGCGTCAGGGTAGAGGACGTAGCTGTGTGCGCCGGCCTCGTGGGTGCGGGCGCCGGCGATCTCGGTCGGGCCATTCACGGTGACAGTCCGTTATGCCTGGGAGTTCCTGAACCGGAAGGTGACTCCGGGATCGTTCTTCCGCGGGATTCTGACGCTGAGCTTGTCGGTGTTGCTGACCAGGTAGGGGGACGTCCATTCCGAGTCCTCGGCCAGGTCCGTCACCGTGACCTTGTAGCGGTAGCCGAACCTCCCGCCGGGGGCGACCGGGTAGACGATCCAGTGGCGCTTGCGGTTGATGTCGGCCTGCTGGCCGATGAAGGTCGCGGACGGTCCTCCGGTCGGGTTGCCCTTGTCGTCCACCGGTTCGAGCACCAATTCGAGGTACCAGTCCTCGTTGAACAGCTTCTTGGTGGTCTTGAACGCGATCTCGGTCGAGGCCAGTCTGGCGGACTCGGCCCGGACCTCGACCAGCTCGTCGTTGACCGGGGTGCCGTTGGGTCCGGGGTCGATGTCCAGCGTCCCCAGGCCGGTTTCGAGGTGTGCGACGACGTAGTCGTCGTTCGGGTCGGGCTCGTCGAAGTGCACGGTCCGCTTGACGAAGGTGACGTCGGGATGCCAGCCGACCGGCGGGTTGTTGACGTCCGTCTCCCGCTTCTGCGCCTGCCGGTACGTGTAGACCTCCGGCTTGTCCCCGGCGGCCGGCCGGGTGAAGACGTGGCCCTCCCAGAGGAGCTGCCCGCTCTTCTCGGGGTACCCGAGCTGGACGGAGAGACTGTTGAAGATCCCGGTCTGCCATTTGACGATGGGGATGCAGTTCCGGACCAGCTTGTGGGGGTAGTCATCCAGGTAGATCAGCGGGAAGTACTTCTTCTCCGCCTCCGCCCCGCCGGCCGCCATCTCCTGGAGCATGCCGTCCAGTGAACTGGAGACCACGTGGGTCTGCAGGTGGCTGAACTGGGTCTCCTCGTGGTAGCTCAGGTCCAGATGGGTCTCGTCCCAGCTCGCCTTGAGGGCGACGGCGAAGCCCCACGGACTGGCCCCCGAGCTGGAGGACGACGCCTCCGCTGCCGTTTCCTTCGGGGCCACGGGCTCGAAGATGACGTGGTTGGCGAGCTCCATGAACTTGTCGACCAGCAGGTCGGACCGCTCGGTCAGCTGCTGGGCGACCTTGTCGGCGCCCGGGAAGTTCCCGGGCACCTTGATGACGACCTTGATGTCCCCGCTCTTGCGGAGTTCGTCGAAGCGCGCCTTGACGTCGGCGCTGAAGAACCAGCCGTGGGCGTTCGCGTGGGCGGAGAAGTGCTTGCGGATCGAATCCCAGGCGCCGGTGATCGTCAGCTCGACCTTGGGCGTCCACATCTGCATCTGCATCACGGAGGACGCGAAGACGGGGCTGGTCGTGGTGCCCTGGAAGCCCGCGTAGAGGATCTGCGACGGGTAGTTGCCGACCAGTGCGGTGAACGCGTGTTCGGCCCCCGGGTCGATCCCCGCCTCGCCGGCGCCCTGAAGCACCCAGTACCAGTTGCCGATGTCCCCGTCCTTCTCGGGCGACCCGTGCAGGAGCAGCTTCTCGTCCTGGTCGGCCAGATCACCCTGGACGACCAGTTCCGGCACCCCGCCATCCTTGTCCTGCACGAAGTAGCGGAAGCCTTCGTGAGTGAGCGTGATGTTGGACAGCGTGGTGTTGTTGGACATCAGAACCACGGGGGAGAACTCGGGCTTCAGGTTCTTGTGGTTCCACAGCCCGTTGGAGCTGTTGGCGTTGTTCTTGACGATCTGCTGCTGCGCCTCCTGCATCGCCGCCGCCGGGATCATGCCGGTGGTGGTGAGGCTGAGCAGACCGCCGACCGTCTCGCCCGTGGCCTTGGGCCCCGCCCCGCTCTCCCCGCCGTTGCCGGACCCTTCCCGCACGGGGTTCGCGATGCCGCCGATGAAGCGCAGCAGGCTGAATTTGAAGTCGCCCTTGTCACCGTCCCGGCGGGCGATGCGCAGCTGCGTCGGCAAGTAGTAGTAGTGGGGGCTCTTCCCCTCCTTGATCAGGTCGTAGTTGTTGGCGTCGGGGAAGAACGTGACGTAGTAGCCCTGGGAGGTGATGGCTTGGGTCCCACCGGCCATGGTGGGGCCTTGCGGCTCGGTCATGGATGACACCTTCAGTGATGTGGGCAAGCGGGGCGGCCGGCCCGGGGACCGGTCGGGACCTGGACGTGATGCTGATCCAGCTGCAGGTCTCCGTTCCCGTGGCGCTGCCGCCGGGAGACAGATACGCATGCAAACCACCTCAATGGAGCGGCCGCCGGCCACGAACGCCGGAACCTTCGCCACAGCCGCACCCGTAGCCCCGCCGGGTGTGGTGTCAGTGGACCGGGACGCAGATCTCGCAGAGGTGCTGGGCGAGGAGGTCGGGGCGGTAGCGCTCGAGGACGGGGCGCGTCGTGTCGAGGGCGTGGCCGTGGGCGGTGAGGTCGCGGAAGAGGGTGCTCCAGGCCTGCTGGAGGGCCTCGGCGGTGTGCGGGACGGTGAGGACGGCGTGGGGACCGCCGGTGAGGCGGGCCTCCCGGATCTCGGGGTCCTGGATGCCGGTGTCGTCGGGGACGAGGAGGCAGGTGTCGTAGCGGCAGGCGTGCGGCGGGGTGGTTGCAGGGTCGTCGCGGGCGATGCCCAGAACGGCGGTGTCGGGTCGCAGGAGCTTGTGCGTGGCGGCCCAGGATTTGAGCTTTTCCATGTGCGTGTTGTTCGCCGCGCCGTAGGCGCCGGTGCGCCTCAGATAGACGATGCGGGATTCTGCTGTTTCTTCCAGGGTGAACATTTCCTTGCTTTCCTTTCGGATGGCGTGGGGCCACGGTAGCAAGGTATAAAAATATATTTGACGGGCTTTTAAAAATTCGGGCTCGGTGGTTAGCGGCGTAGTCCGCACGACCGGACGGGCGGCGATCCGGCCCTCAACGGTCTTCGCGGCCGGGCGGTCATCGGCAGATCCAGTAGCTGTCCCGGGCCGGGTACCTGTGTTGCTCGCCGACCGGGTCCGTCACCACGAGGGTGCCGTCCCGGTACGAGACCAGGTCGCCCGCCGCGACGAAAGCGGGCCGCTCCAGCACGACGTGGAAGTCGGAGTGAAGGAGGAGTGCACTGAGCAGCAGCATCCGAGGCATCGGGGTGGTCCCGTCGAAGTTCAGGCGCATGAACCGATTGTCGCGGAGGTACGGCCGCAGCCGGGATGGGTTCTGGGCACGGAGTAGCAGTGGGACTTGGTGGAGAACTGATCCTGTCCATCGGAGGTGCGGTTCGCGTCTTGCGGCGCGGACTCCAGTAGTCACGGAGAACTGGAGATCGTCCGGAGACGATTGTGAGCGGGTGGCCCCGAGTAGTAACCAGCCAGTCAGGAGGACGTGTTGGTGCTGCATGGGGCATGGGAAGCAGAGCCCAGTCGGGCGGGGCCGGTCAGGTGGGAAAGGGGCCGGCGGGGCTCAGACGGCGAGCCGAGCGTATGCGGCGGCGGCAGGCTGCAGCGTGACGCTCAGGTGGGCCTTCAGCTGACCGGGCGTGATGTGCTCGCCCTGTGCGGCGTGATGCGTCTCGGCGATGCGCCGGGCTGCGATCAGCAAGGGCTTCAGGGACGGCCGGGAGCGCGGTGGATGCGGTCTTCTTGGCGGGCACGGGAGCAGGCTCAGGCTCAGCGGTGACGGCCACGGACTGGGCAGGCGCCGACGTGGAGGGCGGTGCGAGAAAGGTGCCGGCATCGGGTCGAGCGATGCGACCGGCTCTGACAGGTGTTCCACAGCCGGAACAGGGACGGGGATCTGCGCCGGGTTCGGGGTGCTCAGCTCGGTGAGCAGGGCGGCGTGGAGCCTTGGCCGCACTCCAGCCTCAGCCCGATCCCGTAGCCTGCGCCATGCCGTGAGGCCAGATCGGGCGCGGGGCGCCGCGATCGGGGTGTTCCCTGGGGGTGTTCGGGGGTTCGATACACCATCAGGACGAGGGTGGGGGAGTCGTGTTCGTCCTTCGTGGCGACGGCGGCCGGGACGATCGCGTGATGTCCTGAGTGGGCCGGGATCCCGGTCTGTCGGGTACGTCCAGCCTCAGGAGGCGTCTTGTGAACTCCCTTTCCCCGTACCGCCTCCGCTCCCCGTGCCACGGCGCGGCGGCCGTCGCCGTCGCGGTGGCGGCCGGAGCGCTTGCCCTCGGCTCGCTCGCCCCGCCGGCCGTCGCCGCGCCCGGGGGCGACTCCCCGGCCGCCGTCACGAGGACCGACCCCTTCCAGCAGCGGCTCGACACGCTCGTCGCCGGTGGCGGCGCGCCGGGAGCCCTGGCGGCCGTCCGCGACCGGAACGGCCGCAGCCGCAACTACACCGCCGGGGTGGCCGATCTGAGGACCGGCGCCAAGGTGCCCGTCGACGGCCAGGTGCGGATCGGCAGCAACACCAAGACCTTCGTCGCGGTCGTCGTCCTGCAACTGGTGGCGGAGGGCAGGGTGGACCTGGACGCCTCCCTGGACACCTACCTGCCCGGTCTGGTCCGGGGCCAGGACATCGACGGACGGCGGATCACCGTGCGCCAGGTCCTCCAGCACACCAGCGGGCTGCCGGACTACACGGACTTCGTGGAGATCTCCAGTGCCACCCAGTACGTCGAGCCGCGTGAGCTGCTCGACGCGGCGCTCGCGCACAAGGCCGACTTCGCCCCGGGAACGCAGTGGAAGTACAGCAACACGGGCTACGTGGTGGCCGGGTTGATCGTCCAGAGGGTCACCGGACGGCCGCTGGGGGAGGAGGTCACCAAGCGTGTCATCGACCGGATCGGGCTCAGGCACACGTACTTCCCGGCCCAGGGGGAGACCGGTATCCGTGAGCGCCACCCGCACGGGTACTTCGCGGACAAGCCCGGTGATCCGCTGCTGGACGTCACGGAGATGGACCCGTCCTGGGCCTGGGGAGCGGGAGCGATGGTGTCCACGAACACGGATCTGAACCGGTTCTTCTCGGCGCTGATCGGCGGCGAGCTGATGCCACCGGCGCAGCTCGCGCAGATGCGGACGACCGTGCCGGCCGATCCCGCGGTCCCGGGTTCGCGGTACGGGCTCGGCCTGGCGAGCCGCCCGCTGCCGTGCGGCGGGGTGTCCTGGGGACACGGCGGGGGTATCCCGGGGTACGTCACCCGGGGCGGGGTCACGGAGGACGGGCGCGCCGTGAGCATCGCGGTGACCGTGCTGGCCTCGCCCGACCTCAAGCAACGCGTGGTGGCGGCGGTGGACGAGGCCTTTTGTCGCTGAGCCGGTCGGGTCGGGAGCCGCACGCTGCGCCCATACCCGCGGGGTATCGGCGCAGCGGAACGGGTCTTGGACGCCGGCAGGATCCGGGCGGTGCACTGGTGAGCATGACCGAACAAGCGAAGACCACCGAGCCGCAGGACGACCCCGCCGTGTGGGTGGTGGGGCCCGGCGAGGGCGAGGAGATCGTGCTGGGTAGCACGCGCATGCGCGTCCTGGAGGACGGCAGCCACACCGGGCACCGCCTCGCGATCGCCGAGTCCGTCCTCGCCCCGCACACCCAGGGGCCGCCGCAGCACCGTCACGCCCGGCACGACGAGGGCTTCTACGTCCTCTCCGGCACCGTGCGGTTCACCGTCGGGGACGAGGACCACGACGCCACCGCGGGCACGCTCGTGATGGTTCCGCCCGGCACCCCGCACACCTTCGCCAACCCGACCGGCGAGCCCGCCGTCATGCTCAGCACCTTCACCCCCGACCTGTACGTGCAGTACTTCCGCGACCTCCAGGAGGCGCTCGCCGACGGCCGGCCGCTGACGCCGCAGGCCAACACCGACACGATGAGCCGCTACGCGACCGAGCCCGCCACCGACCCCGCCTGAGACCGACCCCGCCGGAGACCGACCCCTCCGTGAACCGGTGGCCCATGAACGGAAGACCGATGAACGCCGCCTACTGGATCGTCGCGGGACCGCTTGCACTCTTCTACCTCTACGCGGGCACGCTGAAGGCGATCCGCAGCCGTGACCAGCTCCGGCCGATGATGGCCTGGGTCGACCGCACACCCTTGCCCGTTCTCAGGGCGCTCGGGGTGGTCGAGATACTCGGCGCGAGCGGCCTGGTCCTGCCGCCGCTGACCGGCATCGCTCCCTCGCTGGCGCCGGCCGCGGCGATCGGCTTCGTGCTCCTGCAGACCGGCGCGATCGCCGTCCACCTGCGGGGCGAGGACCGTCGGATCGCACTGAACGCCGGACTCGTCGTCACCGCGGCCGTGACCCTCTGGTTGGCGACCCGGCGGTGATCGAGCACGGCTCACATCAGGTAGTCCGTGATCGGCTCGGCCGGGTTGGCGCCTCCTTCGTGGACATCACGATTCCCGTCGACATCGTCGATCTCGCGGTCGTCGAACTCCTCGTCCGACCGCCAGGGGGGCCGGCAGCCCGCCCTGCAGGGAAGCAGGGCGGGCTGCCGGGACGTCCGACGGCCCGGACCGGCCCGGCTCGGTGGGTCACCAGCCGTTGCCTATTTCGTGGGCGGGGTTGACCTGGCCGGTGCCGCCGGTTCCGGGGTAGACGTAGAGGTTGCCGTTGCCGTTGTTGCGGGTGACGACGTCGGGTTTGCCGTCGCCGGTGTAGTCCGCGACGCCGGCGAATGTGAAGTTCTGCCAGCCGTTGCCGATTTCTGCGGCGGGGTTGACCTGGCCGGTGCCGCCGGTTCCGGGGTAGACGTAGAGGTTGCCGTTGCCGTTGTTGCGGGTGACGACGTCGGGTTTCCCATCACCCGTGTAGTCCGCGACGCCGGCGAATGTGAAGTTCTGCCAGCCGGCGCCGATTTCTGCGGCGGGGTTGACCTGGCCGGTGCCGCCGGTTCCGGGGTAGACGTAGAGGTTGCCGTTGCCGTTGTTGCGGGTGACGACGTCGG